>NZ_JBQVPI010000004.1:128943-420286 GCF_052438155.1 Shinella sp.
CGTCACCCACAACGAGGCCCTGAGCATCCTCGATGCGGTGCTCCACATTCGCGTGAATGGGGTTGGCAGCAATACGCCACCCGGTGCGCCGGTGGACGGCGAGCGCCATGTGGTCGGCAGCGCGCCGACCGGCGTTTTCGCCTCCAATACCAACAAGATCGCTGCCTTTCGGGATGGCGTCTGGGAGTTTTTTCCACCGCAACCGGGCTGGACGCTGTGGGACGCCACCGGCGAGGCCATCTATGTCTTCCACGACAGCAACTGGATCAAGGCAGCGCCGCCACCGGAGCGACTCACCCTGCTCGGCATCGAAACGGATGCCGACACCGTCAACCGCCTTGCCGTTGCCGCAGCCGCAAGCCTGTTTACCCATGCCGGTGCGGGTCACCAGATCAAGGTCAACAAGGCGGCAGCCGCAAACACGGCCTCCCTGTTGTTCCAGACCAACTGGTCCGGCCGGGCGGAAATGGGCCTCGCCGGCAATGACGATTTCTCGGTAAAGGTCTCCGCCGACGGCAGCGCCTGGAAAACCCCGCTATACCTGAAGGCGTCCGATGGTTTTTTCGGTGTCAACGCGACGGACATCCGCTACCTCCTGACCGTCGGCCAGCCCGGCGCGACCGACAGCCTTCTCAACTACGACAAGACGATCGGCGTGGCCGGTGCGGGTGCCGCCTATTTCCGAGGGCAGGACACGACGAACAACGTCCGCTTCGTGATGGGCACCTTCACGAACAATGTGATGCTGGCGTCGAAGAGCAACCATCCGCTGGTCTTCAAGGTCAATGATACGGTCGAATCCTTCCGCATCGCGACGACTGGCCAGATCGGTATCGGCATCACCGCACCGAACGCATCCGCATTGGTCGACATGACCAGCACGACCCGTGGCTTCCTCCCGCCCCGCATGACGACGACGCAACGCAACGCGATCGCCTCACCTGCGGAAGGACTGGTCGTCTACAACATGACCCTGCACCAGCTGCAATTCTGGAATGGCACGGCCTGGATGAGCATCGCGGGGGTTTGACGTTCCGCCCCGCGCGCGAGCTTCCATCCTCTACGAAGCAAAGGACTTCAAGATCGGACACGGCCCGGTCTTGCCGACCGCACATTCCGAAACAAGCGTTTGGAGCGAAGCCCGGGCCCTCTCAAGCTCTTTCATCCGGGCATCCAGCTCGGCAAGGCGCTTGTTCGCCATGTCGCGCACGGCGGCGCGGTCTTCACCGGAATCGAGCGTCAGCAGCTGCCGGATTTCTTCCAGCGTGAAACCGGCCGTCTGGGCTTGCCGGATGAAGCGGAGACGACTGACATCCGCCTCGCCGTAATGACGGATACCGTCCGGCCGCTTCGGCGTCGAAAGCAGGCCGCGACGCTGGTAAAACCGCACCGTCTCGACGCCGACATTGGCGGCCGCCGCAAGTTTTCCGATCGTGAGGTCTTGAGGGTGTTGACTCCGTACCATGGTACGGAACTTATAGTCCTGCCAATGATTTCACAAGACAGGAGACGTGAGATGTTGGACAGGACCAATCCGGATGCAGACCGCAAGGCCATCCTCTACCGCATGGTGATGCCAGGCCACACCTGCCCCTATGGCCTCAAGGCGAAGGATCTTCTGCACCGCTCGGGCTATGTGGTCGACGACCGTCACCTGACGACGCGCGAAGAGACCGACGCCTTCAAGGCCAAGCATGAGGTGGCGACCACCCCGCAGGTCTTTATCGATGGCGAACGTATTGGCGGCTACGACGATCTTCGCCGTTTCCTCGGCAAACCCGTCGCCGACCCGAAGGCGACCAGCTATCGGCCGGTGATCGTGCTCTTCACGCTGACGGCGTTGATCGCCATGGCGGCGAGTTTTGCAGTGAGCGGCACGCCCTTCACGCTGAAGGCGGCGGAGTGGTTCATCGCCTTCTCGATGGTCGTGCTTGCCATGCTGAAGCTGCAGAATGTCGAGAGCTTCGCGACCATGTTCCTGAACTACGACCTGCTCGCGAAACGCTGGGTGCCCTACAGCTACATCTACCCCTATGCCGAGGGCCTGGCCGGGGTGCTGATGGTGGCCGGCGCCCTCAACTGGCTGTCGATCCCCACCGCCCTCTTTATCGGCACCATCGGGGCCGTCTCGGTGTTCAAGGCGGTCTATATCGACCGGCGCGAGCTGAAATGCGCCTGCGTGGGCGGATCGAGCAATGTTCCCCTCGGCTTCATCTCGCTGACGGAAAACCTGATGATGATCGCCATGGCGGTTTGGATGGCTGCGGCGGCGCTGGGATACACGGCACCCCACGCAATGTAGCGTACCAGGCGGCGCTCGGCACGAAAATGCTACGCGCCGCCTGCAGCGTTGCGGTTTTCCATCAAAACGCGAAACGCGCTCCACCCGGCAAACCCATTTCTTGACCTTTTTTTCATGGTCGTCGCGTAAGCAAGTCTGGGCGGCTGTGGTTCGCCGGAGAACCGCAATGGGGACAGGGTCCGAGTAGGTCGCGATGCCGAGCGTACGTTCATTTGAGGTCGGGGATGTCGATGCGGTCGCGGATCTCTTCCAGCGGCTTCTGCGCAAAAGCGCGCAGCCGGCGGGCGACGACCTGAAAACCTATCTGCGCGCGCTGTTCCTGGATTTCACCGATCGCGACCCCGACATACGCTCGCGCGTCCATATGCGCGATGACGGCAGCGTTTCCGGCTTTCTCGGTGTCCTGCCGGTGCGGATGGAATTTGAAGGCCGCCCCGTTCGGGCGGCAAACTGCGGCACCTTCGCCTGCGACGATCGCGAGAGCGACCCCTTTGCCGGTGCGCGCCTGCTGCGCGACGTGCTCTCCGGGCCGCAGGATTTTTCCTTTACCGAAACGTCGAACGATGTTTCGACCGACATGTGGCGCAGCATGCGCGCCACTGTCCTTGGCCCCTACAGCCTCGAATGGCTGCGTGTCCTGCGACCGGCCGCCTTCGCGCTGGAAGCCGCGGCCGGACGAATGTCCGCTCTCAGGTTGCTCTCGCCAGTGGCGAAAGCGGCTGACGCGCTGGTCAGGCGTCGCGGAAAATCAGCATGGATCTCCTATACGCCACTTGCCGGCAAGGCTGACGCATTCGCAGACGTTCCGGTCGACGACGAGGAGTTTGCGGCCCTCTGCCAGAGCTTCGTGACGCAATTTCCCCTCCATCCTGTCTGGGACCAGCCGACGCTGACGGCGATGCTGCAACACGCCAAGCGCAAGGCCTTGCATGGCGAGCGCGTCCAGCATGCCGTCAAATCCCGGTCCGGCAAGGCGATCGGCCTCTATCTCTACTACGGCAATCCCGGCGGCATCGGCCGCACGGTGCAGATCCTGGCCGCGCCCGGGCAGGAATCGGTTGTCATCGACTGCCTGTTGCGCAATGCCCATGAACGTGGACTCGTCGCCATGCGCGGCCGCACGCAGCCGATCCTGCTGAATGCCATGATCGGCAAGAAATGCACCTTCCTGCACGCGTCCTCGACTGTCGTGCATTCCCGAAACCCTGATCTCCTTGCCGCCATGACGAACGGGCATGCCTTCCTCAACGGCCTTGCCGGCGAAGGTTGGACCCGCCTCATCGGCGACCGGTTCGGATAGGCTCATCATGTGTGGGATAGCGGGCTACCATGGGGGAAACATCGCGCCGGACCGGGCGGCTGAGTACCTTCGTCTTATGGTCGCGGCGCTGCGGCATCGCGGCCCGGATGGTGAAGGCATCCTCATCCACGGCGATACCGGCCTTGCCCATACCCGCCTCTCCATCGTCGGCCTAGCCGACGGCGCCCAGCCGATGGCGACTGAGGACGATGCGCTCGCGGTCTCCTTCAACGGCGAAATCTTCAACTATGTCGAACTGCGCGACGACCTGAAAAGCCGTGGCCACCGGTTCCGCACGACCTCGGATACCGAGGTGCTGCTCGCCGCCTACGAGCGGAAGGGCCTCGACTGCCTTGAGGATTTCAACGGCGATTTCGCCTTTGCCATCCACGATGCGCGACAGCGGACGCTTGTGCTCGCCCGCGACCGTATGGGGGTGCGTCCGCTCTTCTACACCGAGTATGAGGGCGCGCTGTTCTTCGCCTCGGAGATCAAGGCGCTGCTGGCCCTGCCCGGCTTCGCCGCCGAAATCGACCCGCTGGCGCTCGACCAGATCTTTACGCTCTGGTGCCCGATCCCGCCGCGCACGGCCTTCCGCGGCATCCACGAACTTCCGCCCGGCCATATGATGACCCTGCGAGACGGCCAGAAGACAATCCGCCCCTGGTGGCAGCTCTCCTTCCCGGACCGCGGCGACGCAGCACCGTCCGGCCCGCCGGAGGCGCAGGCAGAAGAACTGCGTGCGCTCCTGACGGACGCAACTCGCATCCGTCTGCGCGCCGACGTCCCCGTTGGCGCCTATCTCTCCGGTGGCCTCGACTCTTCGCTGATCTCGGCGCTTGCAGCCCGCACCGTCACCCGGGGGCTCAGGACATTTTCGCTGACGTTCCGAAGCGAAGAACATGATGAAAGCACCTGGCAGCGCCAAATGGCGGCGACACTCGGGACCGCTTCAGACAGCGTCGAATGCTCCACCGAGGCAATCGTGGAGCGTTTGCCGGAGGTGATGCGCCATATCGAACGCCCGATCCTGCGTACCGCGCCGGTCCCGCTGCACCTGCTCGCCGGGCGCGTGCGCGATCAGGGCATGAAGGTCGTGCTGACCGGCGAAGGCGCGGACGAGATTTTCGCTGGCTATGACCTGTTCCGTGAGGCGCGGGTCCGGCGCTTCTGCGGCCGCCAGCCGGACTCCAACCGGCGCCCGCGCCTCTTCCAGCGGCTTTACCCCTATCTGCCCGGCCTCAAGCAGCAGTCACCGGATTATCTCGCGCGTTTCTTTTCCTTCGGGTCCGAGGCGCTGGACGATCCGCTCTATTCGCACCGCCCGCGCTTCCGCTCGACATCGGCCGCCAAACTCTTCTTTTCCGCCGACCTCAAGCAGGCGATCGGCGATTACGATGCAGCGGCAGATCTAGCAGCCCAGCTGCCGGCCGATTTTGACCGCTGGCACCCGCTGCATCAGGCGCAATATCTCGAAACGGCCTTCCTGCTGCCCGGCTACATCCTCTCCAGCCAGGGCGACCGGGTGATGATGGCGAATGCCGTGGAAGGGCGTTTTCCTTTCCTCGATCACCGCGTTGTCGGCTTTGCCGCAAGCCTCTCCCCTGAGACGAAGCTGCTCGGCCTGAAGGAAAAGCACATCCTCAAGCAAGCCGCCCGCGGTCTCGTGCCGGCCGAGATCATCGATCGCCCGAAACAGCCCTATCGCGCGCCCGACAGCGAAATTTTTGCCGCGCCACACGCGCCGGCCTATCTCGACACCGTGCTGTCGCCGGCGCGTCTGGCGCAAAGCGGGCTGTTCAATGTTGCGGCAGTGGGCAAACTCAAGGAAAAAGTCCTCAAGGGACACGTCACCGGATTTCGCGACAACGCGGCCTTTATCGGCGTGCTGTCGACCGAACTGCTGCGCGGTCTGGACGCTGCGCAATCATCACAAACCGCACCGAGGATCGGGATACACCAAGAATGACCGACGAAACCAGAACCGCCATCCGCGCCTTCGTGGTGGAGAATTTTCTTTTCGGAGACGACAGCCATCCGCTGCCGGCAGACCTGTCGCTGATCGACAATGACCTGATCGATTCGACGGGCATTCTCGAACTCGTCGGCTTCCTCGAAGAGCGTTTTGCCATTCGGGTGGCCGACGCCGATATCGTTCCGGCCAACCTCGATACGATCGACCGGATTGCCGGCTTCATCGCCCGCAAGCAGGCAGCCTGACGGCGGAAACGATCATGCGGATCGAGCGGTATCTTCAAGACAGCGCAGCCCGCGATGGCGCCAGGACGGCGGTCGTCGCGGGGGAGACGCGGCTGAGCTACGCACGTTTTCTCGATCTCTCCACCCGCATGGCCGCGACACTCCGCGCGAACGGCATCGGTCCCGGCGACCGCGTCCTCATCCTGCTCGACAATGGCTGGCAGGCGGCTGTCACGATTTTCGCCACATGGATCGCCGGCGCAGCGATCTGCCCCGTCAATCCTGCCAGCAAAGCTGCCCGTCTCGCGCAGATTGCACGGGACTGCCGTCCTGCAGTGCTGATCGTTGAAGGACGGTTGGAGCCCATTATCCAGGGAGTGCCGGAACTCGCAGACATACCGCGCCTCGTCACAGGCGATGGGGGCAGTTTCGATGCCGGGCTTGAAGCGGATCCGCTCGGCCCCGAAACACACCCGGACACGGACCTCGCCGCGCTGATATACACGTCGGGATCGACGGGCGAGCCCAAGGGCGTGATGCTTGCCCATGAGAACATGGACGCGGCCGCCCGGTCGATCACCACCTATCTCGGAAACACCGCCTCCGACGTCATCCTCGTCGTGCTTCCCCTGTCCTTCGGCTACGGGCTCACCCAACTCGTGACCGCGATGCGCGTCGGCGCGACGCTGGTCATCGAAAAGTCGTTCGCCTTCCCGCAATCAATCTTCGAGAAAATCCGCGACGAGCGGGTAACCGGCTTCCCGCTGGTGCCGACCATGGCCGCGATGATGCTGCAGGCCCGGGAACTCGACCCGTCCCATTTTGCCAGCCTGCGCTACATGACGAGCGCGGCCGCGCCGCTGCCGCTCGCCCATGTCGACGGATTGCGCACCCTCCTGCCGCAGGCCCGCCTCTACATCATGTACGGCCAGACCGAATGCACCCGCGTCAGTTGGCTGCCGCCGGAAGAGATCGACACCCGACGCGGTTCCGTCGGCATCGCCATTCCGGGAACCCGTGCCGAAGTCATCGACGAGGCGGGCAACCCGCTGCCCCCCGGGGAGGTTGGCGAGTTGGTGGTCAGCGGACCGCATGTCATGCGCGGCTACTGGCAAAACGACGCTGCGACGCGTCAAACGCTGCGGCCGGATCCGCGCACCGGCGCCTTGCGGCTACACACCGGCGACCTCTTCACATCGGATGCGGATGGCTATCTCACCTTCGTCGCCCGGATGGACGACATCATCAAATCGCGCGGCGAGAAGGTTGCGCCGAAGGCCGTCGAGGACGTGCTCTGCCGCATGCCGGGCATAGCGGAAGCGCTTGTCGTCGGTGTGCCGCATGATGTGCTCGGGCAGGTCGTGAAAGCCGTCGTCGTCGCCACCGACCCCGCGCTGACCGAGCGGGATGTCATGCGCTTCTGTGCCCGAAACCTCGAAGACCACATGGTCCCGAAACTCGTCGAGTTCCGGGACGCTTTGCCCAAGACCGATTCCGGCAAGGCCATCCGTCGCCTCGCCGCCGCACCCGCCAACACCATAGGATCAACCGCATGACCACGCCGAAGACCCACACGCCAGCCTTCGCCCCGCTCGTGCTCGACGCTGCCGCGGAAGTAGAGCGTATTACTCGCTGGATGCGCGAGGAATTGCGCACCGGCCTGCGTAAGCGCGGTCTGGTCCTCGGCATTTCCGGCGGCATCGATTCCAGCCTCTGCGCGGCGCTCGCCGTGCGGGCGCTCGGTGCTAAAAACGTGTTTGCCTTGTTCATGCCGGAGAATGATTCCGACCCGGAAAGCCTGCGTCTCGGGCGAAGCGTCGCCGAAACCTTTGGCATCGAGAGCGTCGTCGAGGATATCGGCCCGTCGCTCGCCGCCATGGGCTGCTATGAGCGCCGCGACGCCTTCATCCGCGAGGCCGTGCCGGAGTTCGGCCCGGGCTGGGGCTCCAAAATCGTCTTCGACAACCCGATGACGACCGGCGGATACAACATCTCCTCGCTCGTCGTGCGCACCCCGGACGGCGAGATGCGCAAGGTGCGGCTGTCCGCGAACGCCTATCTCGGCATCGTCGCGGCAACGAACATGAAGCAGCGCACCCGCAAGCAGCTTGAATATTACCACGCCGACCGGCTGAACTTTGCCGTCATCGGCACGCCGAACCGGCTGGAATACGACCAGGGCTTCTTCGTGAAGAACGGCGATGGTGCCGCCGACATCAAGCCGATCGCCCATCTCTACAAGTCACAGGTTTACCAGCTCGCCGCCCATCTCGGCGTGCCGGCCGAGATCCTCTCCCGCCCGCCGACCACCGACACCTATTCACTGCCGCAGACGCAGGAAGAATTCTACTTCGCCCTGCCCTACGCCAAGATGGACATCTGCCTCTACGGGCTTGAACAAGGGCTGCCGGCGGCAACGATTGCGGCCGCGACCGGGCTCAAGGATGGCGATGTCGAATTGGTCTGGGCCGATATCACGGCCAAGCGCAAGGTCGCCCGTTACCTGCATTGCCCGCCGCTCGTCATGGCTGGGAGGTCATAGTCGACCGGAGAGATAAGCCGTTTCACGGCTTACGGAAAAGCTCCATGAGGTCCACGGAATCCGTGGGCTTCGCGCCGAGTTCGAGGTGATCCTGAATGTGCCGCAGGTGCAGCGTCATCATCCAGGCGGCCTTTTCTGCGTCGCGCGTGTGAAAGGCCCCGACGATCGCCGCATGGTCGTCGTCGCGACAGTTGCTGACGCCGGCGCCGAAAAGGCCGATGATCAGCGAGGTGCGTGTGACAAGTTCCTTCATCGTGCGGATAAGGATGGCGTTGCCGGCGACCTGCGCGAGCAGGGTGTGGAACTGGCCGGAAAGGCGGATCGCGTCGTGTCTGTGGCGCTCCTTGTGCGCCACATATTCCATTTCCAGATGACGGGTCAGCGCCGTTATGTCCTCGTCCGAGGCGCGCTGGACGGCAAGGCGCGCGATGTTCGGCTCGAGCGCCAGGCGCGCCTCGAAGACCTCGCGGGCCTGCTCGGGCGTCGGTGACGCGACGAAGGCGCCACGGTTGGCGTGCAGTTCCACGACTTCGCGGCTGGCGAGCAGCAGCAGACTGCGGCGGATGCGCATGCGTCCAACCCCGAAGGCGTCGCACAGGGCCGACTCGGAAAGTTTCGTGCCCGGCGGCAATCTCTGTTCGATGACGGCATCGAAAATGCGCTCGACGATGTCGCTCTCGTCGACTTCGTCCGCCTCCACCACGTTACCTCTGCTCAAATCAACCACCGCATCTCCTCACATGCGCATTCTATTGCACTGCCACTAAATATGTCTGATTTGGTTGACCAACAAGCGCATATTTCGTCGACGAAAATCACAATGCCTTGTTCACGAGCTATTGACAAGATTGTTAACAATGCATTCAATGCCCTGGCCAAGGCCGAACGTGCCGCCCTCGCGACCCGCTCGCCCATAGAAAATAGATCAATGGCCCAGAGGAAGAACATCATGCACAAGCGCACATTCCTGAAATTTTCCGCCCTCGCCGCAGCCACCGTGCTGTCCATGCCGCTTATGGCGTACGCACAGAACCCGACTCTGAAAGTCGGCTTCGTCGGCGTCACCTCCGGCCCGGCTGCGTCCTGGGGCGTCTCGAACCAGCGTTCGATGGAAGCCCGTGCGGCCTGGCTGAACGAGCTGGGCGGCGTCAAGATCGGCGACAAGACCTACACGATCGAGATCGTACCCTTCGACGACCAAAAGGACCCCAAGCGGGCCATCGCCGGCATGGAGAAGATGTCGCAGGACGGCGTGCACTACGTCGTCGGCCCGAACGTCGATGACGGTGCTGCCGCCGTGCGCCCGGTCGCCGAGCAGAACGGCATCATGTATTTCCCCTATGCCTTCCCCAAGGAACTCTTCACGGCGCCGGCATCGAACGCGATCCTCGGCATGGTTGCGAACTATCAGTCGGGTCCGGCCATCTACAAGTACCTGAAGGAGACCAAGGGCGTGAAGAAGGTGGCCTTCGTCGCCGCCAACGAATCCGACCCGCTGAGCCAGCGTGAATCCGGCATTGCCGCCGCCGAGGCACTTGGGCTGGAAGTCGTCTCCGGCAACGTGACCTACCAGGTGGACACGACCGACTTCACCCCGGTGCTGCTGCCCGTCATCCAGGCTTCGCCCGACCTTCTCGTGCTCTCCGGCGTCTCGCCGGCCAGTGCTCCGCAGCTCATCCGCTCGGCGCGTGAACTCGGCTATACCGGCCTCATCTCGACGGAAACCGGGCAGGATGCGAGCGTTCTGCAGGAAGGTGCCGGCGAACTCGCGGACGGGTTCATCTCCGTCGGTGGCGCGTCCACACCGGAGCTTGCCAGCGACACGATGACGGAATTCGTCACGCGCTACACGAAGATGTTCGGCGAATACAATGACGAGTCGAACACCAAGGTCTATGCACTCGAATACATCCTCGAAACGCTGAAGGCGAACCCCGCCGCCATCGACAATGTCGATGAATTCAAGAAGACGATGGACACGTTTGAGGCCGCCAACCCCTTCATGAAGGGCGACGCCAAGCTGAAATATGTCGGCATGACGTCCTTCGGCCAGAAGCGGCAGATCTCCGTCCCGCTCGTCGTGAACGAGTACAAGGGCGGCAAGTTCGAGACACTGTTCGTCGGCCAGGTCGACTGATCAGAGCCTAACTCTACAAAGAAACGGGATCCGGACCGCGCGTGCAGTTCCGGCCGGGTCCCTCTTTGCCTGAACCTTCCATTGGAGGCTCACGATGGAACAGATAATCGCCAACGGTCTCTACCTCGGCGCGCAATATGCGTTGATCGCCCTCGGGCTGACGCTGATCTTCTCGCTGATGAACGTGCTGAACTTCGCTCACGGGCAGATGTATGTCTTCGGCGGCTTCGTCACCTATACGGTCGTCGTCCAGCTCGGCCTGCCCTTCATCGTCGGTCTCTTCGCCTCGGCGGCGGTCCTGGCGGTCATGGGCGCGGCCATCGAAAAATTCCTCTTCGCGCCGGTCGTGCGCCGCTCGAAACGCGATGAATCGACCATGCTGCTTGCGGCGGGCGTCGCCTTCTTCCTCGATGCCGTCATCCTGCTTGCCTTCGGCGAAAAGCAGCGCGGCGTGCCGAAGATCGTCAACGGCGTGTTCAACTGGGACATGCGGATCATCATGCCCTATGACCGCATCCTGATCGGCGTTCTCGCCATCCTGCTGATCGTCGCCTTCATCGGCTTCATGAACTACTCCAAGACGGGGCGCGCCATGCGCGCACTCGCCCAGGACAAGATGGCCGCCCAGTTGATGGGTGTGAATGTCTCCCGCTACTCGATGATCGGCTTCGCGCTCGGCGCGATGCTCGCCGGCCTCGTCGGGGGCCTGCTTGTCACCATCACCGGCGTCAATCTCGGCATGGGCGGCCCGACCTCGGTCAAGGCCTTCCTGATGATCATGATCGGCGGCGCGGGTGTGATTTCGGGCGCGATTGCCGGGGGCTTCATCCTCGGCATGATGGAGAGCGTGGGTCTCACCGTGCTTTCAGCCTATGGCGACATTACCTACCTCGTCATCTTCGCCTCGTTGATGGTGTTCCTGGCCGTCCGCCCGCAGGGGCTGATGGGCAAGCCGTGGGGTTGAGATCATGAACACGAAAAAACTTCTCGGCTTTGCCGCCTTCCTGATCGCCGTCTTCGTGCTCGTGCCGCTGTTCATCAGCGCGACCGGACGCTGGGACTTCTTCTACACCCTGACCTCGGTCGCGCTGCTCTCCGTGGGTGCTGCCGGCGTCTGGCTCACCTTCTACATCGGCCGCATCAATATCGGCCAGGGTGCCTATGCGCTGGTCGGCGGCTACGTCTCGACCATCCTTGTCACCCAGGCAGGCATCTCCTTCTGGTTGACGCTGCCGCTGGCGGGCCTGTTCTGCGCCTTCGTCTCCGTGCTGATCGGCTTTCCGATCCTTCGTCTCCGCGGCGTCTATTTCGCCATGGTGACGCTGGTATTGACCGAGGTGGCACGCCTCACCGCCCTTGCCTTGCCGATCACCAACGGGGCGAAGGGCATAACCTCCATCCCGCTGCCGGGCGAATTGTCGATCTTCGGCCTGACGATCATCCCGGCCTTCGGGTCGCTCGCCAATCCGCGCTTCGGCTTCTACGTCATGGCCGTTCTGCTGATGGTGATCACGTACCTGGTGCTCTGGCGCATCGTGAACTCGCGGCTCGGGCATCTCTGCCGCAGCCTCCAGCAGAACGAGGAGCTTTCGGCCTCGATCGGCGTCAATACCGCCTATCTCCGGCTGCTCGCCTATGCGATTTCCTCGTTCTTCGGCGGCATCGCGGGCGCCATGTTCGCCGCCATCGCACAGTCGATCTACCCGTCCTCCTTCGTGGTCGCAGACAGCGTGAACTTCATGCTCTACTGCTTCCTCGGCGGCCTCGGTTACGTCTTCGGCCCGATGCTCGGCACATTCCTGCTCTATTTCGGCTGGGACCTGCTGTCGTTCGCTCGGGAATATCAGCTCCTCATCTACTCCGGCGTCATGATCCTGCTCATGCTGGTCCTGCCGAACGGGGTTCTGAGCCTTCTCGACAAGAAGGAGGGCCGCGCATGACCCCCATCCTGCAGATCAAGAACATCACCAAGCGCTACGGCGGCCTGACGGCGGTGAACGACGTCTCCTTCGATGTCAAACAGGGCGAGATCCTCTCGGTGATCGGCCCGAACGGCGCCGGCAAGTCGACGCTGTTCAAGCTGATCTCCTCCTTCGTGCCGGCAACGAGCGGGGAAGTGCTCTTCAACGGTGGGCGCATCTCCAGCCTCGCACCACACAAGGTGGCCCGCATGGGCGTCGTGCGGACCTTCCAGGAAACGACGATCTTCCGCTCCATGACGGTGCGCGAAAACATCATCGTCTCCCATCACCTGCGCTCCAAGGCGAGCCTCTTCGGCTTCTTCCTCGGCAGCAAGCAGGCCAGGGAGGACGAGGCAGCATTTGCGGCCTCGGCCGATGACATCGTCGATTTCCTCGGGCTCCAGGCGATCCGCAACGACCTCGCCTCCAACCTGCCGCAGGGACATCTGCGTGCGCTGGGCATGGCCATCGGCCTTGCCACCGATCCCAAGGTCATCCTGCTCGACGAACCCTTCGCCGGCATGAACCACGACGAGACGATGAAGATGGTGGGCCTTGTCCGCCGGCTTCGCGACGAGCGCGGCGTCACCGTGTTGCTCGTGGAACACGACATGCCCGCGGTGATGAAGATCAGCGACCGCATCGTGTGCATCAACTTCGGCCAGAAGCTCGCCGAGGGCACACCCCAGGAAATCCGCGAGAACGAGAAGGTCATCGAAGCCTATCTCGGCTCCGAAGATGCTGCGATCGGGATGTAAGCCATGACAAAAATATTGAGCGTTGAAAATGTCGAGCTCTACTACGATCACATCTATGCGCTGAAGGGCGTCTCGATCGATGTGGCGGAAGGCGAAACCGTCGCGCTGATCGGCGCGAACGGGGCGGGCAAGTCCTCGATTCTGCGGGCGATCACCGGGCTTCGGCCCATCAAGTCCGGCCAGATCCACTATGAGGGCCAGCGGCTCGACGGCACATCCGCCGACGACGTCGTGCGCAAGGGTATCTCCATGGTGCCGGAGGGGCGCCGCGCCTTCCCGCTGATGTCGGTGAAGGACAATCTCCTGATGGGAGCCTTCACACGCGGCGACAAGGCGGAAATCGAAAAGACGCTGGAAAACGTGCTGACGCGCTTTCCGCGCCTACGCGAGCGCTATCACCAGCAAGCAAACACCATGTCCGGTGGCGAACAGCAGATGATGGTGATCGGCCGTGCCCTCATGGCCCGGCCGAAGCTTCTGCTTCTGGACGAGCCGTCTCTCGGCATCGCGCCAAAACTGGTGCAGGACATTGCCCGCGCCATCGTCGCCATCAGCCGCGACGAGAAGGTTTCAATCCTCCTCGTTGAGCAGAACAGCCGCATGGCGCTCTCCATCTCCAACCGCGCTTACGCGCTTTCCACCGGGTCGATCGCGCTGTCAGGTAACTCAAAAGACCTGATGAACGACGACCGCATTAAAGCTGCCTACCTCGGAGGCGAACTCTGACATGAAAATCCTCGTCATCAACCCCAACACCACCGCATCGATGACGGAACACATCGGCAAGGCGGCGCGCGCCGCCGCCTCTCGCGGAACCGAAATCACGGCCATCAACCCCGTGCACGGGCCGGTCTCCATAGAAGGCTACTTCGACGAGGCGATGAGCCTCGCCGGACTGCTCGACACCATCCGCAGCAACCCGGATTGCGACGCCGTCGTCATCGCCTGTTTCGACGATACCGGCCTCGACGCCGCCCGCTGCCTCACCGACAAGCCGGTGATCGGCATCGGCGAGGCCGCCTATCACTTCGCCTCGATGATCTCGAACAAGTTTTCCGTGGTGACCACGCTTGCTCGCTCGGTTCCGGCGCTGGAGCATAACCTCTCCCGGTACGGCCTCGACACCCGCTGCGCCCGCGTGCGTTCCTCGGAAGTGGCGGTGCTGGAACTGGAACAACCGGGCTCTAACGCCCGCCAGAAGATCAGCGCCGAGATCGGCCTTGCCGTTACGGAGGACCGGGCGGAGGCGATCGTGCTCGGTTGCGCCGGCATGGCGAGCCTCGCCGCCGACCTTTCCGCAGAACACGGCCTGCCCGTGCTCGACGGTGTTTCCTGTGCGGTGAAGCTGGCCGAAGCCATGGCCGGCCTCAGCATCCGCACCTCCCGCCTCGGCGGCTATGCGCCGCCACCGGCCAGCAAAATCGACGGTGCCTTCCGCTCCGCGGATTAAGGATCCGCCCCGAAACGACAAGGCAAGCGACCAGCGCCCGCGGGCGTCTGGTCGCGCCTCTTCGGCGGCCACTGGCCACAACACGCCCCAATTGCCGCGACACCTGGCTTCCATCGACAGCATGACAGGCGGGCCGATCACAATCCGCTGCGCGCGTTTCGCATCTGGATTTGTCGATTCGGCGCGTGTCACCGATTCTGTTTGGAACACGTTTGGGGGCGTGCTGTCCCACTGAGGCAGAGTCTGGGACGACCTATAGCCCGCGACACAGAAAACTCTGAAAAACCGGGGTTTCGAGGTCGCCCGCCAACCTCTTCGCGCGCCAAACTTCAGCTTCAGGCAAGCCCCCTTTCGTATCGATGGATTGCTGGATTGTGCAAATATCCGGCCAGTGCCCCGCGCACGGCTGCCGAACGCAGCCGGATTTTGCGGAAAGCATTGCGATCTTTCATTAGGGATTTTCCATATGACATCTGTCGTTTCCTCCTTGAGCATCAGCCAGATCAAGCAGCTTTCCACGGCGGCGATCGCAGGCTGGACGACGAAAGATGTCGCCGCCCTATCCACGGGCCAGCTCGCTGCCTTCTCCTCCAAGCAGGTCGCCGCACTCGAGGTGGAGGATATAGAGACCCTCAGCACGAAGCAGCTGAGCGCCATTTCGCAGAATGCCATCATCGGCTTGTCGCTCGACCAGCTCGGCGCCCTCGACAAGTTCGCCATCGAAAGCCTGACCCAGAACCAGGTGGGCGCCCTCACGACCGGGCAGATCGGTGCCTTGAATGAAGAGCAGGTGGAGGCATTCACCTCTTCCCAGGTCAAGGTTTTGAGTGCCGCCCAGCTTGCCGCCATTTCTCCGGACGAGCTGGCAACGTTTTCGACCGAGGATATGGCCGCTATCAGCTACAAGGCCGTGCAGGCTCTGAGCACGGCGGCCATCAAGGCGCTGTCACCCGACCAGATCGGTGCACTGAACAGCCTCGCCATTGCCGGCTTCACGCTGCCGCAAGCCACCTCGCTGACGCCCGAGCAGATTGCCGGCATGACGACGGCGCAGGTCGCAATGCTCAAGCCGGCACAGATCGCCGCGCTCAGCACGGACGCCATCGCCGCCTTCACCACGGCGCAAATTCCAGCACTCAGCACCAGCGCGATCACCGGCCTGACGGCGACCCAGATCAGTGCTATGAGCAGCGACCAGATCGAAGCGCTGTCGCCCAACCAGGTCAAGGTTGTCACCGCGCAGCAGCTCGCGGCCATGGGAGCCGACGACATCGCCACCTTCTCGACGGGCGACATCGCTGCGATTAGTGGCAAGGCCCTGCCGGGTCTCGGGACTGCGGCAATCGCGGCCCTTTCGGCCGAACAGATCACCGCCCTCAGCCCAAAGACCATCGCCGCACTGACGACCGCCCAGATCACGGCCTTCGGTCCGGGACAGATCGAGGGGCTGACGACCGCGCAGATCCGCGCGATGACCGCAGCGCAATTCGCCGTCATGGACTCGCGGGACATCGCAGCATTCTCCGAGGAAAATATCGCCGCCATCACCGCCAAGGCACTCAAGGGCTTTGGCACCGGCGCGATGGCGGCACTGTTGCCCGATCAGATCGAGGCGCTGAGCAGCAGCCAGATCAACGCGCTGGAGCCATGGCAGGTCGCTGCCCTTGGTACGGCTGGCATCAGCTCGCTGTCGACCAAGCAGGTCGCGGCCCTCAGCAGCGCCGCTGTTGCAGGCCTGACAACGGCGCAGATCAGCGCCATGAGCATGGATCAGGTAGAGGCGTTCTTGCCTTCGCAGGTCAAGGTTCTGAGTGGTGCGCAACTTGCGGTCCTCGACGGCGACACCATCTCGACATTCTCTACGCTGGATATCGCCGCGCTCAGCGCCAGCGCTGTCGCCGGCCTCAGCACCAGCGCCATTGCCGGGCTCACGCCCGCCCAGATCACGGCACTCAACGCCAGGGCAATTCCCGGCCTGACGGCCAGCCAGGTCAGCGTCCTCAATGCCGACCAGGTCGAGGCCTTCACGATCACGCAGATCAAGGCGTTCAGCGAAACCCAGGTTGCCGCCTTCGATCGCTATGCATTCGAAGCCTTTTCCGGCGACGAGATCGCCGCAATTCCGGTCAACGCCATTTCGGGGCTGAACTCCGCGGCCATCGCCGCTTTCACCACCGAGCAGATCGCGGCCCTGACACCCAACCAGATCGGTGTGCTCAAGCCCTGGCATATCGCCGCCCTCAGCGTCGAACAGGTCGAGGCGCTTACGCCGGCGCAGATCCGCTACATGACCATCTCGCAGCTTTCCGCCATCGAGCCGGACAGTCTTGCCACGTTCTCCACCGCAGACATTGCGGCACTCAGCAACAGAGCGGTTGCAGGCCTCAGCACGAGCGCCATCGCAGCGCTGTCCGCCGATCAGGTCGCCGCATTCAGCACCACCGCCATTGCAAGCCTCACCATTACGCAGATGGCCGTCTTCGATGCCGACCAGATCGAAGCGTTCACGCCGATGCAGATCCGCGTCATGAGCGCGGCCCAGATTTCGTCGCTGGACGAGCAGGGCCTCGCCGCGCTGACGCCGACACAGATCGCCGCGATCGACGGCAAAGCACTAGGGGCTCTCGGCACCGCAGCTATCGCCGCATTGTCCACCGACCAGATCGCGGCACTGAGCACCGGCGCCATTGCGAGCCTCACGACCAAGCAGTTCGCCGCGCTCGACGCAGACCAGATCGAGGCGCTGACGCCTGCGCAGGTGAAGGTCTTGAGTTCCGCTCAGCTCGGCGCGATTGGGGTGGCGGGCCTCGCCACCTTCTCCACCGCGGATATCGCAGCCATCAGTCACAAGGCCATTCCGGGTCTGAGCAGCGATGCCTTCGCATCCCTGACGAGCGGGCAGATCGCTGCACTCTCGGCGTTGCAGATCGGCGCCCTGCAGTCCAGGCAGCTGGCGAGCATGGACCCTGACTTCTTTGCCTCCCTCACCACCGACCAGATCGCGGCCCTCAGCAGCGGTGCGATCGCCGGACTGACCCCCGACCAGATCGATGCGTTGAGCACAGCGCAGATCGAGGCCCTGACGCCGGCTCAGGTCAAGGCGCTCAGCTCGACGCAACTTGCGGCATTCGACGCAAACGACATTGCCACCTTCTCGACCGCGGATATCGCCGCAATCACCAACAAGGCGATTGCCGGCCTCGACGAGGCGGTCGTATCACGGCTCTCCACAGACCAGGCCGCCGCGCTCAGCCGCAATGCGCTCGCCAGCATGACCGCCGTCCAGATCGAGGCCCTGTCGACCGCGCAGATTGCCGCCTTGACGACCGCCCAGGTCGGTGCGCTCACGGCCACGCAGGTTGCAGCACTGGAGCCGGGCGACATTGCTGCGCTCTCTTCCGCCCAGATCGCAGCGCTCACCAACAGGGCAATTGCCGGGCTTGGGCTTGATACCGTAACCTCGCTGTCGTCGGCGCAGCTCGCCGCAATCAGCAGCACCGCGCTTTCCGGCTTCACGACAGCACAGATCGAGGCGCTGAGCTCCGCTCAGGTCAGCCAGCTTTCCACCACCCAGCTGAAGGCGCTGAAGCCGACACAGATCGCGGCGCTGGAGGACGATATCCAGGCGCTCTCCACCGCCCAGATCGCCAGCCTCAGCTCCGCCACCATCGGGGGCCTCAGCACCGGACAGGTTCGGGCACTCTCCGCCGAGCAGATTTCGGCCCTTACGACGGCGCAGCTCGGCGCGCTGGGTTCCGGTCAGGTCGCGGCTCTCAGCGAAAGTGACCTCGCGTCGTTCTCCACGACGCAGATCGCCGCCCTCAGTGCATCCGGCATTTCCGGCTTGACCGACGACCAGATCGAAGCGCTTGGCCTCAACCAGATCGGCGCGCTCACCAGCCGGCAGATGTCGGCCCTCACCTCGGCGCAGATCGAAGCCTTCGGAACGGACAAGATCGCCGCGCTTTCCACCGCGCAGATTGCGGCACTTAATGCAGCCAGCATCGCCGGCCTCACCTCACAGCAGTTGGCGGTGCTCAGCACCAGCCAGGCGGAAGCGCTCACCAGCGCCCAGGTCGGCGCTCTCACCTCCGAACAGCTCCACGAATTGGGTACGGACGACATTGCGACCTTCTCCACGAAGGATATCGCGATGATCAGCTCCAGCGCGATCGCCGGCCTTTCGACGGCGACCATCGCCTCGCTCTCAACCATTCAGATCGCTGCCCTCAGCGGATCCGCGATCGCCGCCATGATAGCCCGGCAATTGCAGGCCTTGAGCACCGCGCAGGCCGAAGCCCTGACCTCCAACCAGGTCGCCGCCCTCAGTTCGACGCAGCTCGCAGCCCTCAGCCCGGAGGACATCGCGACCTTCTCCACAAAGGACCTCGCGGCTATTACTTCCGATGCGATCGGCGGCCTGTCCACCAGCACGATCGCCGCGCTCTCGGCAACGCAGATCACTGCTCTCAGCACCGGCGGCATCAGCGGGCTTACCACCAGGCAAATCGCAGCTCTTGGCACCGCGCAGGCCGAAGCACTGACCAGCGGCCAGATCGCCGCCCTCAATTCCGAGCAGCTGGCGGCCTTCGGCGCAGATGACATCGCGACGTTCTCGACCAGAGAAATCGCATCCATCAACGCCGGCGCGATTGCGGGCCTCTCCACGGCGGCCGTCGCGTCGCTTTCCAGCGCACAGGTGGCCGCGCTGAGCACATCCGCGATCGGCGCGCTCGAAACAAAGCAGATCAAGGCCCTCACCAGTGACCAGCTCGACGCGCTGACGCCGGCGCAGGTCCGTGCGCTCGATGCCCGGCAGATCGCCATTCTTGGGCCGTCCTATATCGCCTCGCTCACGACCGCGCAGATTGCCGCCCTCAGCACGGCCGCTATTTCCGGCCTGACGACGGACCAGATCATCGCGCTCAGCACCGCGCAGGCCGAAGCCCTCACCAGCAGCCAGATCGCCGCCCTCAGCTCCCGGCAGATCTCGGCACTCAATTCGGACCAGATCGACACCTTCTCGGTTTCGGATATGGGCGCCATCAGCGCCAGCGCCATGGCCGGCCTGTCCACGGCCACCCTCGCCTCCCTCACCACGAGCCAGATCGCGGCGATCGGCCCAGCCGGCCTTTCCGGCATGACGAGCAACCAGATCGTGGCACTCACCACCGATCAGGTCTCGGCCCTGACGACGGCGCAGATCGCAGCGCTCGGCTCCCGGCAGATCGCAGCGCTCGGGACGGAGGACATTGCAGCGCTTTCGCCGAACCAGATCGCCGCCATGAGCGCGTCCGGCGTCGCCGGCCTCACCTCCAGTCAGATCACCGTCCTCTCGCTTTCGCAGGCGGAGGCACTGACCAGCACGCAGGTTGCGGCCCTGAATTCGGCGCAGATTTCCGCCTTCAGCGTTGCCAATCTGGAAACCTTCACCGCCCGTGAAATGGGCGCCATCACGTCGGGCTCAGTCGCTGGTCTTTCGACGGCAACCATCGCCTCGCTTACCACGGCGCAGATCGCCGCAATCAATGTCGCCGGCCTGACGAGCGCACAGGTCGATGCTCTCAGCTCCACACAGCTGGAAGCGTTGACGACGGCCCAGCTCGCCGCCTTCGGCTCCACGCAGATTGGCGCGCTCAGCACGGCCGACATCGCCGCCCTCTCGCTCGCCCAGATCGCGGCCCTGAGTTCGGGCGGCATCGCGGCCCTCAGCACGGACCAGATCGCAGCACTCAGCCCTGACCAGGCGGAAGCCCTGACCAGCACGCAGGTCGGCGCCCTGGGTTCGCGGCAGATTGCTGCCTTCGGCGTGGATGATCTTGAGCGGTTCTCGATCGCCGACCTCGCGGCGATCAGTTCCCGCGGCATTGCGGGCCTGTCGGCTGCGACGATCGCCACGTTGACGACAGCCCAGATTGCGGCGCTCAGCGCCGACGGCGTATCGGGGCTTTCGAGCACTCAGATCGCTGCGCTCAATGCAGATCAGGTCGAGGCTCTGACCAGTACGCAGATCGGTTCGATGAGTGCCAAGCAGCTGGCGGCGCTGACGGCGGAAGGTTTCGCGCTCTTCTCGCTGCCCGAACTCTCGGCGATCAGCTCGCTTGCGATCTCCGGCCTTTCCGTCTCGGTCATTGCCGGGCTTTCGGCCGATCAGATCTCGGCGTTCAGCAGCAGCGGCATCGCAGGCCTTACGACAGCACAGGTCGCGGCCCTGAGCTCGCAGCAGGTGGCGGCACTCTCCACCGCCCAGATCAGTGCGCTCAGCTCCCGGCAGGTTTCGGCTCTGGATGCGCAGGACGTCGCCGCTCTCACGCCCCAGCAGATCGCGGCCCTGAGCGCGAGCGCCGTCTCCGGCCTCACCAGCAGCCAGGTCTCGGGCCTCAATCTCGAGCAGGTCGAGGCTCTCTCGGCCGCACAGATCGGCGCCCTGAGTTCCTCCGCGCTTGCCGGTCTCTCGACGCAGGCCCTCGACACGTTCACGTTCGAAAAACTGGCAGCCATCAGCTCCAGCGCCATCCGCGGCCTGCCGGCCAGCTATCTTGCGACCCTGTCGGAAGCCGAAATCGGCGCGCTCGGCACCGGCGGCATCGCAGGCCTGAGCAGCAACCAGGTTGCAGCACTCACCGTCGAGCAGCTGGAAGCTTTCAGCACCGATCAGATCGCGGCGCTCAGCCCGTCCGGCATCTCGGGATTGACGGCAGCACATATGGGGACCATTTCGATCGAGGAACTCGGCGCCATCAGCTCCTCGGCAATCAAGGGGCTTTCATCGACGGCCATCGGCACGCTCTCGTCCGACGCGATCGCCGCGCTGTCGACGGGCCAGGTCGCGTCCCTCACTTACGGCCAGATGTCAGCCCTTGGCTCATCGCAAATCGCAGCGCTCTCGCCAACACAGGTTGGCGCGCTCACGGCAACCCAGGCTGCGGCGCTTGGCCCCGACGATCTCGCGAGCTTCTCGGTGGAAGATCTCATCTCGCTGACATCGGGCGCGATCTCGGGCCTCAGCACGGCAGCCCTTGCAGGCCTCAGCCCCGAGCAGGCCCAGGCCTTCACGCCCGGCCAACTGGCCTCCATGACATCGTCGCAGGTCAATGCATTGCCCGGCGCGGGCGGCGCATCCGCCATGGCCTATATGGGAGATGACGACCTTTCGGATCTCCTCTCCTCGCTGACGGTGTAATCCGAACAGATAACCCCGCCGGAGCAATTCCGGCGGGGTTTTACAGTTAAATTTACGCCTTAGCGATTGCCGACAAGCATCCGATAACGCAGCTGATCTATGACGACCGCGAGCACGAGCAGGCTGCCGAGCAGGACCATCTGCATGTAGGAGCCGATCTGCATGATGTTCATGCCGTTCTGCACCAGCACGATGAAGAAGGCGCCGAGCACGACGCTTTCCACCCGGCCGATGCCACCGCGCAGCGACACGCCGGCGATGACGCAGGCCGCGATCGATTCCAGCGCGATAGTGCCGCCAAGATTGGTTTCGCCGCTTTCGACGCGGGCCGTCAGCAGGATGCCGGCAAGCGAGGCGAGCAGTGCGCAGACGACATAGGCGATTAACAGCGTGCGCCGCGTGTTGATGCCGGAAAGATGCGCAGCCTTGATGTTGCCGCCGACGGCATAGATCTGCGCGCCGGTTCGGGTGCGGTTCATCAGGATCCACATGGCGGCGATCGCCAACAGGGCGACGAGCACCGGCACGGGCACGCCGAAGATGCGGCCGAAGCCGAAGAATTCGCCGAATTCATAGGGTAGGCCCGAGACCGGCACGCCGCCGGTGATGAACAGCGCGATGCCAGCACCGACCGACTGCACGCCGAGCGTCATGATGAAGGGCGAGACGCTGAAGCCGGCAATGCCGATGCTGTTCAGTGTTCCGATCAGGAGTGCCGCCCCGAAGCCGGCAGCAAGCCCCAGCGCAATGACCAGCCAGACGGCATCCGGGAACATGCCGGATGCCGCAACCATCGCTGTCGCCGAAACGACCGAGGTCAGTGCGATCGCCGTGCCGACGGACAGGTCGAAGCCGCCGGTAATCAGCACAAGCATCTGCCCGAGCGACACGAGGATGAGGTAGACCGACTGACGCGCGACATTCGTGAGGTTCTGTACCGACAGGAACTGCGTCGAGGCGAGCGTGAAGATGATGAGGGCGGCGACGAGGAAGAACGGCAGGACGCCGGCGCGCACGAAGACGGTGCGCAGGAAGGCGAGGATCGGAGAGCCGGCCGAAGCCTGTGTCTCCGCCACCGGTTGGGCGCTGGTGTTCATGCGACTGGCCTTTCATGGGAGAAGAAGTAGGCGAGGATGGTCTCCTCGTTGATTGCGTCGCCCTCAAGCTCCGCCGAAATGCGGCCGGCCGAGAAGACGACGAGGCGGTGGGCGAGGTTCATGGCTTCGGGCAGATCGGACGAAATGACCACGACAGCCTTGCCGGCCTCCGCCAATTCCTTGATCAGCCGGTAGAGGGCCGCGCGCGTGCCCATGTCGACGCCGACGGTCGGTTCGTCGAAAATATAGATATCGTAGTCGCGGCCGAAACCCTTGCCGAACAGTGCCTTCTGCTGGTTGCCGCCAGATAGCGTCGAGATGGCGCGGCCCATGTAGTTTTCGGGAATGTCGACGCGTCGGGCGATGCCATCGGTGATGGTGCGTAATTTTGCCGGCGAGAGCGCGCCGAGCAAGCCGGACGCCTCTTGGCGTTCGAGGGCGCCGAGGTCGATGTTGCGGCGCGTCGTTGCAGAAAGCATCAGCCCTTCGGACTTGCGGTCGGGCGGCAGGTAGAAGACACCGTCGCCGACGAAGCGGCGGGTCGGCGCGTGGGTGACGTCCCTGCCCTTCAGCGTCACGGACCCGGCCTTGATCGGCAGCAGCCCGACGGCGGCCCGCCAGGTGCGCGACTTGCCGCTGCCGACCAGGCCGGCAACGCCGAGCACCTCGCCTGCCCGGACATCAATGTCCACGCCACCAACGCCCCAGGCCTTCAGGCCGCGGATCGACAGCAGCACATCGCCATCCGGCTTACGGGCGATCGTGGGATAGATTTCGTCGATGGCGCGGCCCGTCATCATCTCGACGAGCGCCTTGGGCGAAAGCGCATCGACGCCGACCGTGCCGATAAGCTTGCCGTCGCGCAGCACCGTGATGCGGTCGGCAATCTGCGAGAATTCCTGGATGCGGTGGGAGATATAGACGATGCCAACGCCGCGGGCCTTGGCCTCGCGCACGATGCGGAACAGCGTTTCCGTCTCGCGTTCGGTCAAGGAGGCGGTCGGCTCGTCGAGGATGAGGATGCGGGCCTGCGAATGGATCGCCTTGGCGATCTCCGTCATCTGCTGCTCGGCGCGGGACAGGCTGACGACGGAGCGGCGCACGTCGATCGGGAAGCCGAGATCGGCGAAGAGCTTTTCAGCGCCGCGGCGCATGGCGCCCTTGTCGGTGAAGGGGCCGCGCTTCGGCTCGCTGCCGAGATAGATGTTTTCCGCCACGCTCATTGTCGGCACGAGCGAGAATTCCTGGAAGACGGCGGCAACACCCTTCTTCTTGGCGTCCCCCACGGAGGTGAAGGACACCGCCTCTCCGTTGAGCACGAGCGTGCCCGTGGTCTGCGGGTAGACACCGGACAGGATGGAAATCAGCGTTGATTTGCCTGCGCCGTTCTCGCCGAACAGCACATGCACTTCGCCCGGCCTCAGCGTGAAGGACACGCCGTCGAGCGCCTTCACCCCCGGAAATGTCTTGGTAATGCCCGTCATCTCGACGAGCGGCATCGCGGAACCGGTCACCCTCGTCCCTCCTCAATGGCGGCCCCGGCGCGTGCCGGGACCGCATGCGGTCGTCTTGGGTTCGCTTAGTTCACGCCGAAGACCGGCTTGAAGCCATTCGGCGGCAGGATGTTGGTCTGCGGCACGGTCTCGACGTTCGACGGATCAACGACGAAGATTTTCGGGCCGACATGCTTGACCAGTTCCTTGCCTTCCAGCGCACGTACCGCCTGATCGATGGCGATACGGCCCTGGATGACCATGGAGTCGGCCGGGGCTGCGAGGATGAAGCCGCGCTTAATGCCCTCGTAGACACCGGGCGTCATGTAGAAAGCGAGAAGCTCGACCTTACCCTTGAGGCCGCGTTCGCGAATGAGGCCCTGGGCGGCTTCGGCGGTCACGGCCGTGCCGGCAATGTAGCGCACGTCGGGTTCGGCCTGCAGCACGTCCTCGACGAGCTTCAGCTGGGCTTCCTTGCCGGTATCGCCGAACTTCGGATCGAGCACGGTCACAGCGGAGCCGGCAACGGCTTCCATGAAGCCCTTATTTGCTGCTTCCACCCAGCCCGCACCGGCCGGGCCCGGGAACCAGCCGACCTTGACCGGATCGCTGCCCGCCGGATGTTTCTTGGCGAGGTAGGCGCCGGTCTCATGGCCCATCGTGTAGAAGGAGACGAGCGACTTGGCTGTCAGGTCCGGCGAGGAAATGCCGTTGATGACGTCGATGACCGGAATGCCCTTCTTGGTGACTTCCGAGACGAGGTTGTTGAGGCCATCGAAAGAGATGGCGCCGATCACCACGGCCTGCGCGCCACCGGCGACGCAATCCTCGATCTGGCTGATCTGCTTGGCAAGTTCGGTGTAGCCACCGGCATCGACGAGGTTCATCTTGACGCCGAGGTCCTTCGCCTGTTCGGCGACGCCGTAGTCGACGCCAAGCCAATAGGCATCCTTCATGTGCGGGAAGGAAACGCAGATGTTCCAGGGCTTTTCCGCCTTGGCCAGCGGTTCGTATTTCACGTCGACCGGTTTGCCATCCGCGGCAAACGGCGGTTCGATCGCCTGGGCGTCATAGGGGTACCAGGTCTCGGCCATGGCCGCGCCGTTGAGCGCGAAGGCGAGCGCCGTCGTGGCGAGTGCAGTTTTAACGAGCGTGTTCATTATCGTTCCCTCTCTTGTTTTAATGCAATCGTTTGGCTGTCAATTGAAGGTCGCGCGCAGCCTCCCGAGCAGTGCGGCGCGGTCCTTGCGGGCGGCGAGCGCTTCTTCCATCGTCACCTTGACGAAGCGGGTGGGCGTGTGCGGCTGGAGCTGGCCGATCAGGTCCATGTCGGCGGAGATGACCGTGCCGACCATGAAATAGCCGCCGCCTGAGACGGCATCCCGGTGCAGGATGATCGGTTCGGTTCCGCCCGGCACCTGGATCGAGCCGTAGGGGTAGCAGCTGTCGACGATGTTCGACGGGTCGGAGCCGGCGCCGAAGGGCTGTTCGCGCTCGACGAAATCGAGCTTGCGGCCGCCCTTGAAGCGATAGCCCATGCGGTCCGCCTCGTTCGCCACCTTCCATTCGTCTGCGAAGAAGTTTTCCTGCGATTCCTCGGTGACGCGATGCCAGTAGAGGCCAGGCAGCACGCGCAGTTCCGCCGGCATGCCGGGCTTGCGGCGCAGCTCCTCGACAACCGTCTTGCCCTCGTTGGCTAGGCTTCCCTTGCCGACCGGCAGTTCGTCACCGGCCGCGATCGGGCGGCCCTTGAAGCCGCCGAGGGCGCCGATCGGATAGGTCGAGCGGCTGCCGAGCGCTTCCGGCACGTCGATACCGCCGGAGACCGCAATGGAGATGCGGGCGCCGGACTTCAGGAAATCGAAGGTCAGCGTCTGGCCGGCCTTGACCTTGAAGGCGGTCCAGCTAGGCTGTGCCACGCCATCCACCTTCGCGGGCATCTCGGCGCCGGTAATGGCGACGAGGGCGTCCTCGGTGAATTCGAGCTTCGGGCCGATGAAGACGGCTTCGAGGCCGGCAGCGCCCTCGTCATTGCCGACGAGCAGGTTTGCCGCGCGCATCGCGTAGCGGTCCATCGCGCCGCCGACGGGGATGCCGAGGTGGAAATAGCCGGGGCGGCCGAGATCCTGGACGGTGGTCGCGAGACCGTGGTGGAGAACCTTAATGGCCATAGAGCATGCCCTCCAGCTTGGCGTTTGTGCCGTCGATATCCTTCTGGAATTCCCGGAGGTCGAAGCTCACTTCGCGGATCGGCGGGGCGAAGCGGCCCTTGTCGACATCCTCGACCGCCTGGTCATAGGCATCGCGGTCGATCGGCTTGAACTTCACGATGTCGCCGGGGCGGAAGAACACCATGAAATCGCGCAGATAACTGGTCGTCTGCGTCGGGTCGAAGATCGGCATCGGCGTGATGCCGAACATCTGGTAGCCGCCGGCACCGCGCACCGAATAGATGCAGCCGAAGCAGCCGCCGTGGCCGACCGTCAGCTTGGGCGTGTCCGTGCGGGGGCGCAGGTACTTTGGAACCTGGATCTGCCGCTGGCGCTCGACCATCTGGTACATGAAGGGCAGGCCCGCAACGAAGCCGACCATCGAGACGAACCAGGGCGAGCCGGAATGCGCGCCGACGAAATCGTCGACGGAGCCGTAGTCGTTGATGCGGGCGGCATAGTCGAGGTCGGTGCCCGTCGGGTCCTGATGGCGCTCGCGAAAGCGCATCAGCGTCTCGTGCGTCCAGGGGTCGTTGTAGAAAACCGGGATTTCGACGATGCGGGTCTTCAGCACCGGCTCGGCCTTGACGGCCGCCCCCTCGATCGACTTCACTTCCTTCAGGATGTCGTCGGGATGGATGATATCCGGGTTGAATTTGATCTGGAACGAGGCATTGGCCGGGCAGATTTCCGTGACGCCCTTGATGCCGCTTTCGCGCACACCCTTCGCCATGGAGAGGCTCTTGAAGAAGGCTTCGAGTGACATCTCCTCGCTGCATTCGACGAAGAGGTGCTCGTCGCCCCCGAATGTGTATCTGATGCTCATCAGGCAACCTCCGCAGTCGCGCCGGCTTTCGCGGCGAATTCGGTTTCAAGCCATGTTTCGAGGAAGCGCGTGTCGAAGGCACCGCGCCGCACGCTGTCGTCTTGAGCGAGTGCCAGGTGCAGCGGCACCGTCGTCTTGATACCCTCGATCGTCAGGCCTTCCAGCGCACCTCTCAGTCGTTCGAGGCACGCATCGCGGGTCCGACCCCAGACGATCAGCTTGCCGACGAGCGAGTCGTAGAACGGCGGAATCGTGTAGCCTTCGTAGAGCATCGTATCGAAACGGATGCCCTCGCCTTCCGGCACGACGAGCCGGGTGATGGTGCCCGGCGCCGGCAGAAAACCCTTGGCCGGGTCTTCGGCGTTGATGCGGCACTCGATGGCGTGGCCTTCAGCCTGCACATCCTCCTGGCGGATCGACAGCGGTGCGCCGCCGGCGACACGGATCATTTCCTCGACGAGGTCGATGCCGGTGATCATCTCGGTGACGGGATGCTCGACCTGGATGCGGGTGTTGACCTCAATGAAGTAGAACTCCTTCGTCACCTCGTCATAGAGATATTCCACCGTGCCGGCGCCGCGGTAGCCGACCTCGCGGGCAAGCGCCACGGCGCTGTCGCAAAGCCGGGTGCGCACATCTGCGGGCAGCAGGAAGGACGGCGCCTCTTCCCAGACCTTCTGGCGGCGGCGCTGCAACGAGCATTCCCGCTCGAAGCAATGGACGAAGTTCTTTCCGTCGCCGAGGATCTGTACCTCGACATGACGCGCCTTGGTGATGACCTTTTCCAGATAGAGGCCGCCATCGCCGAACGACGCGAGCGCTTCCGCGGAGGCCTGCGGGAAATGACGCTCCAGATCGGCGAGGTCGGCGGCGATGCGGATACCGCGACCGCCGCCGCCTGCTGCCGCCTTGATCATGATCGGGAAGCCGGTCTTCGCCGCCACGGCCCGGGCTTCCTCGATCGTTGCAAGGCGTCCAGCGCTACCCGGCACGGTCGGAACACCGGCCTTGGCGGCAACCTCGCGCGCCGCGACCTTGTCGCCGAGCAGGCGGATCGCGTCACCCTTCGGGCCGATGAAGATCAGGCCGGCCGCTTCCACCGCATCGGCGAAATCAGCGTTTTCCGACAGGAAGCCGTAGCCCGGATGCACGGCATCGACGCCGGCCGCTTTGGCGGCATTCACCACCGCCTCGATGTTGAGGTAGGATTTCTTCGGCGCGGGCGAGCCGATATCGACGGCTTCATCGGCAAGCTTGACCGCCAGCATGTCGGCATCCGCGGCGCTGTGAACCTGCACGGTGCGAATGCCGAGCGCCTTCGCCGCCTTGATGATGCGCACCGCGATCTCGCCGCGGTTGGCAACGAGGAGCGAGCGGATCGTCATGCCTCCACCTCGGCGATGACCTGGCCGGCCATGACCGGCTCTTCATTGTCGACGAGGAAGGTGATGTTCTTGCCTTCGACGCCGGCCGGCACTTCCTGGAAGGTCTTCATGACCTCGATGAGCCCGATCGCATCGCCGCTCGCCACACTGTCGCCATCCGCCTTGAAGGGCGGCACATCCGGCGAGGATGACCGGTAGAAGGTGCCCGGCAGGGGCGATCTGATCTCGATCTTGCTCATGTCTCTCTCCGCTTGAATGGTCGAGCCTTTCCGCTTTCTCCAAGCGGCGGAAGGGCCCTGTCTGTCTATTTTCGTGTCATTCGTCCTAGGGGCCGGCGACGCCCGAAACCGACGTTATGCGAATGCCCTCGGCAATAAGCGCCTCGCGCATCTGGCGCACGATGTCGAGCGCGCCGAGTGTGTCGGAATGGAAGCAGATGGATTCGAAGTCGATTTCGATGTCGTTGCCCTTGACGGTGCGGACCTTGCCTTCCTTGCAGGCGCGCACGACCTTGCGGGCAATGGCGGCAGGGTCCGGCCGGCCAGCGTCGCGGGTAAACACGATGGAGCCGCTGTCGTCGTAATCACGGTCGGCGTAGAATTCACGCACGGTCGGCTGACCGGCTTCGATTGCCGCGCGCCACGTCGCGGAGCCGCCCATGCAGAAGATGTAGGCATTCGGCTCGACGGTGCGCATGTACTGCACGAAGATCTGCGACAATTCCGGATTGACCGCCATTTCCATGTAGAGCGCGCCGTGCGGCTTCACGTGCTGTAGGCGTGCGCTGTGCCTGTGGGCGAATTCGCGGATCGCACCGACCTGGTAGACGATGTCGTTGACGAGTTCCTTCGCGGTGCCGGCGATCTTGCGACGGCCAAAACCCTGAAGATCGTTGTAGCCGGGATGCGCACCGATGCCGACGCCGTGCTGGGCGGCAAGACGCACCGTCTGATCCACCAGGTTCGGATCGCCGGCATGGAAGCCCGCGGCGATATTGGCCGAGCTGATCAGCGGCATGAGGGATGCATCTTCGGTATCGCCGACGTGCCAACGACCGAACGCCTCACCCATATCGCAGTTGATGTCGACTACCTCGCGCAATGTCTCTTCCTCACATGCATTTTCTCGACAAGAGAACGCTAGGATGTTTATCCTCTTTTGAAAAATTCTATTTTCTCATATATGAATTCTGAAAATCAGAACGTCTTGCCCGTTTTTGTTGCGACGCAAAAATCAGGAAAAACAGATGGATAAGTGGAATCTGCACGGAATTGAGCGGCTTGATGCCCAATTCGATATCGACCATTCTGATTTTTTGATACCTCTTCGCGACAAACCAGATAGAGGACGACAGCCATGACGATCAGTCTGCGGCAGATCCGCTACTTTATCGCGACCGCCGAACTCGGGCAGATATCGCAGGCCGCCGTCGATCTTTCCATTTCGCAGTCCGCGGTAACGACCGCGATCAAGGAGCTGGAACGCACGGTGGGCGTCAGCCTCTTCCTGCGCACGCCGCACGGCATGGACCTGACGTCCGCCGGACGGCAGTTCCTGTCGCATGCCTACGAGATCCTGAAGAAGGTCGACGAGGCGACGCATCTCAACGTCGTCAGCAGCGAGATCGAGGGCACGCTGACCGTCGCCGCCACCTATACCGTCATCGGCTACTTTCTGCCGCTCCACATCGAGCGACTGCGCCGGCATTTCCCTAAACTCGAGATCCAGCTTTTCGAACTGAACCGCGAGTCTATCGAGGAAGGGCTCCTGAGCAACCGCTACGACATGTCCGTGCTGCTCACCTCCAACATCCTCAACCCGGCCCTCATCACGGAAAAGGTGCTGAGTTCGACGCGCCGCCTCTGGCTGCCGGCGCAGCATCATCTCCTGCAGGCGGAAACGGTCGGCCTCAAGGAGATCGCCGAGGAACCCTACATCATGCTGACGGTGGACGAAGCGGCGCATTCGGCGCTCAAATACTGGAGCGCCTCGCCCTACCAGCCGCGCGTCATTTTGCGGACCTCGTCGGTCGAGGCGACACGCTCGCTCGTCGCAAACGGCCAGGGCGTGGCGATCCTCTCCGACATGGTGCATCGGCCCTGGTCGCTCGAAGGCCGGCGCATCGAGACCATGAACATCAGCGATCCCGTCCCGGCCATGGATGTCGGCCTCGCCTGGCGACGCAACATGGAATTGACGCCGCCCATGCTCGCTTTCCGCTCCTACTTCCAGCAGGCCTTCCACCTGCCAGGGCGATGAGAGGTGTCGCTATTTTTTTAGCCACACTAAAATTCGTTTGACATCGTCGGCCACCCGCGCACTATTGAAGTAATACTAAAAATTCGGGTGGCGATGGTGACGAGTATGGAAGGGGCTCACGCGGGCTCTGCTGTTGGAGAGCGCCTGCGCGAGCGCCGACGCGAACTCAAGATGACATTGCAGCAGGTCGCGGATGCGGCCGGGTTTTCGGTCGGCTTCATTTCGCAGATCGAGCGCGGCATCACCGTGCCGTCGCTGACCTCGCTGGTTGCGGTTAGCCGCGCGCTCAAGGCCGATGTCGGCTCCTTCTTCCAGTTGCCCAAGGTCGATGCGCCGATCACACGACACGAGGGCCGCACGGTTTATGCACTCGGCGGCACGCCCGATAGCGCCGTCAGTTACGAGCGCCTTTCCGCGTCCTTCCCGGGCAACATCTTGCGTTCGACCCTCATCCACGAGCCACCGGGTTTCCGCAGCGAACCGATGTCGCACGAGGGCGAGGAGATCTACTTCGTGGTGAAAGGCGCGCTGACCATCGAGATCGATGGTGAACGCACCATTCTGGAGGCGGGCGATTCCGCGCATTTTCCCTCGACGCTGACGCATGTCACCTGGAACCATACGAGCGAATTGGCAACGGTCTTCCACACCTGCACGATGGACGTTTTCGGCGACGGCGAACCATCCGCGGAGACCTCGCCAAGCCTCGTCGTCAAGCGCACCGCCGTCGAGCGCGGCGCGTCGAAGCCAAGCAAGACCCGTAAGCCCATAGGCTAGCACACGGTGCCGCCGGTCCGATCGCCCAAGTGCTGTCGGGCCGGCCTGCAGCGACCATCCCCTTTCCGCCATCTCAACGAGGACATGATCATGAACGAACAGACCGCCACGCGCCTCAAGGCGTTACGTCAAAGCATGGCCGACACCGGCACCGGCCTCGTCGCCGTCGCGCCGGGCTCGCACATGGACTGGGTGCTGGGTTTCCACCCGCATCCCGATGAGCGGCCCTGCCTACTGCTGATCGGCCCGGAGAAGGAAGCGTTCCTGATGCCGGGGCTGAATGCCGAGGGCAGCCGCGAATTCACCGACATCGCCTTCCACACCTGGGCGGACGATGCAGGCCCGGTTGAAGCCTTGCATGCAGCACTCGCCGCGATCGGCGCGGAAGCACCCGGCCTTGTCGCCCTCGACGAGACGATGCGTGCCGACTTTGCCCTGCTGCTTCTCGACGCCCTGCCCGCAGACACGCGCCGCGACTTCACGCCCGCCACGCTGGGTGGCCTGCGCATGCGCAAGGACAGTGCGGAATATGCCAAGCTGAAAATGAATGCCGGCATTGCCGACCGGGCCATGCAGGCGGCATTTTCGGCCGTCAAACCGGGCATGACCGAGAAGGACCTCGCTGCCGAGATCCGTGCGCACTTCTCTTCGGAAGGCGCCTCACCGCAGTTCTGGATCGTCGGCGCCGGCGGCAACGGCGCCTTCCCCCACCATTCGGCAAGCGACCGGGTGATCGAGGAGGGCGACGCCGTGGTCATCGACATCGGCGGCCGCAAGCAGGGCTTTCCCTCCGACATTACCCGCATGGCCGTGATCGGCCTACCGCCGGAAGGCTATGGCGAAATCCACACCATCGTCGAGAAGGCCGTGCAGGCGGCGCTGAAGGCCGCGCGGCCCGGTGTTCTGGCGCGTGACGTCGATGCCGCCGCCCGCAAGGTGATCACGGACGCCGGCTACGGCGAATACTTCGTGCACCGCACCGGCCACGGCATGGGCATCGACGGCCATGAGCCGCCCTACATCACCGCGACCTCCGACACCGTGCTCGAGGAAGGCATGGTCTTCTCGATCGAGCCCGGCATCTACCTGCCCGGCCGCTTCGGCATTCGCCTGGAAGACATCGTGATCCTGCGCGAGAGCGGTCCGGAAATTCTCTCCTCGCTGCCGCGCTCGGCGCATGTCGTTCAGGTCTGAACGATTGGATGAAACGGGGCGGCACCATAGGGTGCCGCCCTCTCATTTTCCGTGCAGAACGGCCAATGCCTTTGCATGCAGCTCCGAATTCGCCGCTGCGATAATGCCGCCGCCACCTTCCGCCGCGCCGCCATCCCAATCCGTCACCATGCCTCCCGCCTGCTCGATGATCGGGATGAGGGCGACGATGTCATACGGTTGCAGACCAGCCTCCACCACGAGGTCGATCTGGCCGGCGGCGAGCATGCAATAGGCATAACAATCCGTACCGTAGCGCGAAAGACGGACCTGCCGCTCCAGGTGGTCGAAAGCGGCCCGCCGTTCCGGCTCGAAGATCGCCGGCGTCGTGGTGCAGAGCGTCGCCTCGGACAGGTCTGTGGTCGCGCGCGTTGAAAGCTGCGCTTTGCCGTGCGGACCTTCGTAATGCGTGCCCGCGCCCGTCGCATAAAACAGTTCGCCGATGAAGGGCTGTGCCATCATGCCGGCGATGGCATCGCCATCCTGCATCAAGCCGACAAGCGTGCCCCAGAGCGGAATGCCCGAAATGAAAGAACGCGTGCCGTCGATCGGATCGACGACCCAGATGTGGCGCGCGTCGGCGCCTTCAGCACCGAACTCTTCGCCGAGAATGCCATGATCGGGAAATTCTGCCCGGATCAGCGCCCGGATGGCCTTTTCGGTCTCGCGGTCCGCCTCGGTGACGGGATCGAAGCCGCTGGCGAGCTTGTTGGTGACAACGCCCGGCAAGCGGAAACGCGGAAGCGCTTCACGCGCGGCGACGGTTGCAATCCGGCGCATGAAATCGGGCGAAATCAGCACGGCATCTCCTCCCAATCCCCTAGACCGCCTTCAGCCATTCGGGCCAGCGCGGATCGTTCATCACGAACCGCGCCCGCATGTGCTTCCAGAAGCCATATTTGAAGAAATCGAAATCGAGGCGGGAAACCTCATTCTGTACCATGGCCCAGGTCGACCATTTCAGGTCGACGAGCGCCTTGAACAGCGAAACCCGCGCCAGCACGGCCCGGTCGGCGCGACCGTAATATTCCTCGATCAACTCCGCCTCGACCTCCGGCGAAAAGCACATCTCGCTGAACCAGAGGGCAAGCTCGGCGGCGCGGTCGTTGGTGGACGCATATTCGAAATCGACCAGCATGACCCGGCGGTCGGCATGGAGCAGGAAGTTGCCGGCCAGCGTATCGTTCATGCAAGGCGCTAGGTCGAGGCCGGAGGCTTCCAGAGCAGCCCGCGCCTCCCGATACCGTGCGTTGAGCCAGCCGAAATCCGTCGGGAATTCGCCGCCGAGCGTCAGCACCTGCTGGAAATGCTCGTCGATCATGTCGAAGGTGGTCTTGCGCTGGGAGAGCGGCGCACTGTCGTTGAACGCCTTTAGAGCACGCAAGCCATTGAAGCGGACGACAGGGTCGAGAAAGTCGGCATTGGTGGAGGTTCGCAGCCCGTCGACGAATTCGCTGACCTCGATTCCGGTTTCCGGAAAGAAGTCGACGATGCGCGCGCCGACACCCGCGGCATGCGCCTTGCGACCTGCCTCGTTAGCGGTCCGGCGATCGATGAACATCTCCGTACCCTCGCCGGGGATCTTCACGAAGAAGCTGTGCAGCGCGCCGCTGACATGGACACGCCAGTTCGGATTGCTGATGCCGCCGGGCACGGGTTCGTAGAAAATCTCCCGTCCCTGCCAGTCCGTCACGGCAGCGATGGCCCGCTCGATCGCCTGCTCCCCCAGAGATGCGCCTTCACCCAACCTGCGCCTCATTGCGCCCTCCATCAGACTTTCCTCAGCCACGTCTCGAAGTGCGACCCCTCGACGACGGTCCGCGCCCGCAAGAGCCGCCACTCGGCATATTTGAAGAACTCGACATGCTTGCGCGGTGAGCGGGCGGCGCTGATGAAGCCCCAGAGCGCCCACATCAGATCGTCCGCCGCACCATAGAGGCGCGCCCGTGCAAGCATCTGCGCATCCGGCCTGCCTGTTGCGATCTCGATCGCCAGCAAAGCTTCGCCATCGAAGGGCAGCAGTTCGGCGAGCACCGTACCGAGATCGTGGGCTGGGTCCGCCTGGCGCGCCCACTCGAAATCGACGAGCCGAACCGTATTGCCGGGTCCCACCATAACGTTCGACGAAGCGCCGTCTGCGTGGCAGGCGACTGTATCGACACCCGCGGCAGTAATGGCCGCAGCAATTTGCGCGGCAGCCGCCGTGACGGTGAGAACCGGTGCGGGCAGGATAACGTCCGGTGCATCGGCCAATTGGCGATAGTCTGCGATAAGGCTGAAAACGCTACGCGTTTCAGAAAGCGGCGCCGCTTTATGGAAGGCCCGCTTCGCCAAAAGCAGGTTTTCCAAGACCGACGGGCGACGCAGGACGTCGGCATGTCCCCATGCCCATTCTTCGCCAAGCGCTTCGAATACCAGGATTCCATTGGCAGGATCGGCATGGAGAAGGCGTGGCGCGATGCCGAGTTCGCCCGCCTTGCTGCTTGCCTCCGCCGCATGTTCCGGCGTGATGAACACGGCCATGTCGTCGTGCCGGCGTTTCACGAAGACCGGGTCTGAACCTTCGCCGATGGCAAAGCAGCAATGGTTCTCGACGGCCCGGTGAATGGGCGACACGACGCCGCCGATTGCGGGCGAGAGCGCCGCACCAGGCAAGCCAACTGCCCTAAGTGCAGCGCGTATTGCGTCGTCAACCTGCATGGAAACCTCCCTGCACGAGGCGCCGGAGCACCGCCGCCAGCACCGTGTGACCGGCCTGCACATCCTCCGGATGCGTGAATTCGTCCGGGTGGTGCGCGATGCCGTCGACGCTTGGAATGAAGATCAGGGCCGAGGGAATGCCGCTGTTTTGCAGCGCGACGGCGTCGTGCCCGGCAACGGAGCGCATGGCCAACGGCTCGAAACCGCAGGACCGCGCCGTCTCGTCGACGATGGCCATGAGTTGGCTGTCCATGTTCGCGGGTGGCCTCAGCGCGTCGGCCGCGATCTCCAGCCGCGTGCCTGTACCGGAGGCAGCGGCTCTGAAGGCTACAAGTGCCGCCTCCCCCGCCCTGTCCAGTTCCGCCACGTCAAGGCCGCGCAACTCGAACCAGACGGTCGCCCGCTCCACCACGACATTCGGCGAGTTCGGTTCAACAACGAGGCGCGCGGCGGAGCGATGAAGATGCGGGTGGTTTGCCGCGATGACGGCCTCAAAGGCGGCGATACCCTGCGCGGCGGCCAGAAGCGCATCGCGTCGGTCGGCCATCGGCGTCGGGCCGGTATGGGCGGCACGGCCGATCCAGGTGACCATCATCTTGCGGGCGGCCCAGGTACCCTCGATCACGCCGATCCGGCGGCCAGCTTCCGCAAGCGTGCGCCCCTGCTCGACATGCAGTTCAACATAGGCTTCGGGGCGTGGCGGAATGCGTCCCGTCCCGCCGTCCACGCCGATCGCGGCGAGCGCATCGCCAAGCGAAATCCCAGTGCCGTCCCTGAGTGCGAGCGCATCACCAAATGGCAAGGCGCCGGAGAAGACACTGCTGCCGGTCAGGCTCGGCTGGTAGCGCGCGCCCTCCTCGTTCGTCCAATTGACGACCGCAAGATTGTGGGTCGGTCGGGCGCGGCCATTCTTTATTTCGCTGTCGAGATCCAGTGCCGCGCAGCCGGCGGCGAGCACGCCGAGCGTGCCGTCGAAGCGGCCACCGCGCGGCTGCGTATCGAGATGCGAGCCGGCGAAGATCCAGGGGGAACCTTCACCGGCCGAGTCGAAACAGGCGAACTGATTGCCGACCGCATCCTGCACGATACGCGCGCCGCCTTGCGCCATCCACGCGGCGAAGACAGCGCGCGCCGCGCCATCTTCCGCGCTGGCCGCAAGCCGCGTCACACCCTCGCCGGGTCGCGCGCCGATCAGGGACAGCTGATTGAATATCGTCGTCAGGTCTGATCCCGGCATCGTCACGGCATTATCCATGGATGACCTCCAGCTCTTCCAGGCGAACAGCGCTGGCAACGTCTTCCGGCGGAGGTCGCTCGGTCACGAGCGTGTGTACGCGGCCGAAAGGCGCCGTGATGACATTACCGACCTTGCCGAATTTCGAATGGTCGGCGAGCATCACGCTTCGCGACGTCTGCTTCAGCAGCACCTGGCGGATGCGGGCTTCGTCTTCCTCGAAATCCATGAAACCGTAGTCGGCATTCACCGCCGCTGCCCCCATGAAAACCATGTCGAAGTGAAACTGCTGGATGTAAGCGATCGTGTCATAGCCAACGAGATCCTGTTCCACCGGGCGCAGATGCCCCGGCGTCATCAACACCTGCACGCCAAAATGCTCGCAGGCGGCCTGTGCGACACGCAGCGAATTGGTATAGAGCCGGAGCTTCTTGAAGCCGACGAGCCGGCGGGCGAGCGCCAGCGTCGTCGTGCCGGTATCGAGGAAGATGACGCAGTCGTCGCTGATGATATCGCGCGCGAGCCCGGCGACCGCATCCTTTTCCAGCGCATGCAGCTTGATGCGTTCGGTGATCGGCGTGTCGGCCGTGCGGCCCGCCAGTATGGCGCCGCCATGCACGCGCCGGACGGCGCCTTCGGCTTCGAGGTCCTTCAGGTCGCGCCGGATCGTTTCGCCCGAAACGCCGAACTCCGCCGAAAGCTCGAGCACGCTGACGCGCTGGTCGCGGTCGAGCCGTTCCAGGATGACCTCCTTGCGGACTTCACTCGACATCGGCGGTTTCCTCCTCATGCAGCGCCGTGTGCCGGTGCAGGCAGGCGGCGTAGTTGCCGCCGGCAAGGGCGACCAGCGGCGGATCGGTCTTCTGGCAGTCGTTCTCCGCGCGCGGGCAGCGCGAGCGGAACGAACAGCCGAGCGGCAGGTCGATCGGGCTCGGCGGCTCACCGTCCAGCAGATAGCGGGGACGCGGGAAACGGTTGTCTTCCAGCGTCGGCATGGCACTCAAAAGCGCCCGCGTATAGGGGTGATGCGGGTGTTCGAACAGGGTGGTGTTGTCGGCAAGTTCCACGATGCGTCCGAGATACATGACCGCGATACGGTGGCACATCCGGCGCACGAGCGCGAGATCGTGCGAGATGAACACATAGGAAAATCCGTGCGTCGCCTGAAGCCGCGTGAAGAGGTCCAGCAATTCGGCCTGCTCCACCTGGTCGAGTGCCGACAGGGTCTCGTCGAGGATCAGGAGACGCGGTTTCAGGACCAGTGCCCGGGCAATGTTGATGCGCTGGCGCTGGCCGGCACTGAGGCCGACCGGCAGCCGTTCGGCAAGGTCGGCGTCGAGCCCCACTTCGGCCATCGCCTCCAGCGCCAGCCGTCCCGCCTCCGTCCGGTTGATGCCGTGGATCAACAGCGGTTCCTCGATCATGCGCCGGAGCGGCATGCCGGCCGGCAGCGAGCCGTAGGGATCCTGCAGGAGGAGTTGGAACGACTTGCGCATCTCCGTCAGCGAACGGGTGGAGAGAAGCGACAGGTCCTTGCCGAGGAAGGCGATGCGCCCGCCATCGGGTTGTTCCAGCCAGGCGAGAAGCCGGGTCAGCGTGGACTTGCCGCAGCCGCTTTCGCCGACAATGCCGAAATTCTCGCCGGCCTTCACGGTGAAGGAGACGTCGCGCACCGCCTTCACTTCATTATAGGCGTTGAAGGAGCCACGCCGGCGCACGAGATAGGTGCGCAGGACATTGTCGACCGTCAGCACGGGTTCACCTTCGGTAGCGACCGGCGCCGTCACATTCTTCCAGATCGGCGGGATGCGCGACAAGAGGGTCTGCGTGTAGGATTGCTGCGGGTTCGTGGCAAGCTCCGCCGTCCGGCCCTCTTCGACGATGCGGCCGCGCTGCATGACCAGCGTGCGTTCCGCGATCTGCGCCACCACCGGCAGCGACGAGGAGATGAACAGGAAGGCCGTGTCGAGGCTTTGCCGTAGGCCGTCGATCAGCCGGATGATCTGTGCTGCAACCGTCACGTCGAGCGGCTGCGTGATGTTGTCGGCGATGACCAGCGACGGATCGGAGACGAGCGCGTCGACGATCATCACCCGCTGCATCATGCCGCCGGAGAACTGGAACGGCGCTTCGTGAAAGCGGGCGCTCGGCGAGGGAATGCGGACGCGGCCAAGCAGGTCGAGCACCTTCTCCCGCGCCTCCGCCCGTCCGATTTTCGGCTGCACACAACGCAGCTTTTCGACAATCTGGCTGCCGATCGGCAGGCGGGGATCGAGCGAACCCATCGGGTTTGCACCGATGAAGCCGATCCGGTTGCCGCGCACGGAGGTGAGGCCACGCGGATTGAGGGTGAGGATATCCCTGCCCTCGAAGACGACCTTGCCGCCTGCAATGTCCAGTGGCGAGGCAATCGCCCGGACCAGTGCGCGGGCAAGGACCGACTTGCCGGAGCCCGCCTCGCCGACGAGGCCGAGCACCTCGCCGCGCGCCAGCGAAAAGCTCACATCATCGACGATCCGGCGCTTGCGGTCTTCCCGTTGCAGGTCGACGCTCAGATTGGAGACGGCGAGAATGGGGTCGGTCATCAAGCCTCTCCTCTCAGGACAGCGTTGCGGGCACGCTCCAGCGCCGAGCCCATCAGGTTGAGGCAGGTGAGCGAGACCAGCATGAACACGCCCGGCATGGTGGCGATCCACCAGGCATTGAGCAGGTATTTTCGCGCATCGGCGATCACATTGCCGAAGGTCGGCGTCGGCGGCTGCACGCCAAGGCCGAGGAAGCCGAGAATGGCTTCGAAGATCATCATGCGGGCGATATCCAGCACTGCGACGAAGGCGATCGGCGGCAGCACGACGGGGGCGACGAAGAGCAGCATGATCCGGATATCCGATGCGCCAAGCACCCGTTCGCCGAGCACGTAGCCGCGATTGCGCTCGCCGAGCGCCACGGAGCGCGCGACGCGGGCATAGAGCGGCCAGCCAGAGAGGCCGAGCACGAGGATGATCGCCGGCACCGTCGGGCGGGAGACGCCGAGAATGGTAATGGCGAGGATGATCATCGGGATCGACAGCTGCGCATCGGTGAGCCGCATGATCACGGCATCGACCCAGCCGCCGCGGAAGCCGGCATAGAGGCCGAGGCTGCATCCGACGACAAACATCAGGATCACGGTGGTGATGCCGATGAGCAAGGAATAGCGCAGACCGACGAGACAGCGCAGCAGCACGTCGCGGCCAAGCTGGTCGGTTCCGAGCAGATAGGGCCATTTCCAACCTTCCGCCGGAAAAGGCGGCAGCAGCTTGGAAGTGTAGGCGATCTTGATCGGGTCGATCGAGCTTATGAACGGCAGGAAGATCGCCAGCGTGACGAGCAGGCCGAAGCCGATGAAGCCGATGCGGAAATCCGTACGCGTAGACGCGATCTGAAGCATGCGCCTCGTGGGCGTGACGCCGCGTTTTGCGAGGGCCCGCGGGGCGTCATTCTCTTGGACGATATCGGCCACGTCAGTACTCCAGTCTCGGATCGATGGTCATCGCGATCAGATCGACAAGCACGTTGATCATCACGAACATCACGGAAATGAAGATCGCGATGCCCTGGATCAGCGGGAAGTCGCGTTGCAGCACGGCGTTGATCGTCAGCAGGCCGAGACCCGGATAGTCGAAGATGAACTCGATGACGAGAACCCCGCCCAGCAGCATGCCGAGCTGCACGCCGAGCAGGTTGATCAGCGGGATCGCCGAATTGCCGAGCGCATGGTGGAAGATCGTGCGGCTGCGGCTCAAGCCGCGGATCGGCGCGAGCTGGATGAAATCCTCCCGCATCACCTGTGCCACCGAGACGGTGAGCGTGCGCAGGATGAACGGCACGATCTCCACCGCCAGCACGATCGCCGGCAGGATCGTGTAGCTGAAGCCGCGATAGCCGATCGCAGGCAGCAGTTTCAGTTTCACCGACAGGAACAGCGTCAGAACGATGCCGAGCCAGAAATTCGGCGTCGATACGCAGATGGAGCCGATTGCCAGCGCCAGCTTGTCCGGCCAGCGGCCGGGATAGAGCCCACCCAAAGTGCCGAGCGGTACGGCAACGAGCAAGGCGAGCGCCAGCGCCAGCGCTGCAAGCTGGAGGGTCATCGGCAGCGTGCCGAGGATGAGCTCCAAAACCTTGGCACGCTCCTCGCGTGTTGCATCGTCGAAAGCCGAGCCGCCGAGGCTGGCACCACTCTTCGGCCTCACGAAGGACGTGCCGAGATCGCCGGTCACGATGTCGCCGAGATAGGACACGAACTGCACCGGGATGGGCCGGTCGAGGCCGAGTTCCTTCGCCTTCATCGCCACCACCTCGTCCGGCGCCATGCCGCCGACGATGAGGCGCGCGGGATCGCCCGGCACCACACGCAAGAGCGTGAAGATGATGAAGGTCACAAGCAGAATGATGAGGGCTCCCTGCAGGAGCCGTCTCAACAGGAACGACAGGATGAACATGCGGCTTCCCTTGACACTGATCGGTATGGAGGCGGCCGCCTTCAATGGCGGCCGCCGCTTGCCATCAGGAAAGCGTCGACTTCGCCGCGTCCATCATGCCGTTCGGGTAGAAGTACATGCCGTCCAGCCCGTCGCGCATGGCGTGGATGAACACCGAGGTGAACAGCGACAGCGCCGGCACCTTGTCCGCCAGCATCGGCATGACTTCGTTCTGGATCACCGCCTTGCGCGCCGCCGGGTCGAGCGTGTTGCGCTCCTTGTCAAGCACCGCATCCAGATCCTTGTCGTCGATGCCGCAGATGCGCTTCGAACTCGAATGGAAGTGGGTGCGCAGCACGAGGTCCGGTTCCGGCGAGCCTGTCGACCAGCCGCAGTCGATCATATGGCCCGGTCCGCCGCCCGGCCGGTCATAGAGCCGCTCGTTCCAGGCCGCGACCTCCATGACGTTAAGCTTCACTGGGAAGCCTTGTTCCTGGAGCATCGCCGTGATGACCTCGCCATATTCCTTGGTCTTCGGATAGAAGCCGACCGAGGTAATATATTCGAGTTCCGGCAGGCCCTCGCCCTTCGGGAAGCCCGCCTCGGCCAGAAGCCGCTGGCTTTCCTCCGGATTGTATTCCGGGTAGTTCGGCGTATCGATGTAGCCGAATTTCACCGGCGAAATCCACGCCTTGGAGGCATGACCCGAGACGCCGAGGATGTCGAGCAACACGGCCCGGTCGATGGCATGGGCTGCCGCCTTGCGCACGCGCGGATCGTTGAAGGGTGGCTTGGAGCAGCGGAACCACAGATACTTGTTCTCGACGGACACCGCCTTGTTCAACTTGAACCCGCCGGTCTCCTCAATGGTCTGGACCTGCTCGGCCTCGAGGCGTTCGATGAGGTCCGCCTCGCCGTTCAGCAGGGCCAGCGTGCGGGTGGTCGCGTCACCCACGAAGCTGAAATTGATGCCCGGAAGGGTCGGTTTGCCGAGATAGAAGCCGTCGAAGGCCTCGAGCACGGTCGTGTTGCCCTCCTGGCGGGCGAATTTGAAGGCGCCGGTGCCGTTCGGGCGCGACGAGAGCGTCTTCGGGTCGGCGACATCCTTCGCCGACATGATCGGCAGGAAGGCCGAGAGGAACCAGAAGAGGCTCGCCGGATAACCACCCTTCTCGGTCTTGATGCGGGCGACATGATCGTTCACCACCTCGACCTCGCAGATGCCGGGATACCAGGCCGCCGGCCGGTCGGGCTGGCTCGCATATTCGTAGGTCGCCTTGACGTCTTCGGCCGTGAACGGCTTGCCGTCATGGAAGGTCACACCTTCACGCAGCGTGAATTCCAGCGTGTGCTCGTCGATGAGCTTCATCTCCGTCGCCAGTTCCATCACCAGCTCGTCCGGCTTGTCCGGCCGCATCGGCGCGCGGGTGAGGTAGCCGAACACAAAACTTTCCAGATTGATCTGGGCGAGCGTCGTGTGGGAGGACGGGTCCCAGTTACCGGTCAGGTTTTCCGCCGACATGAAGTTGAGGACCTTGCCCTCCGCAGCATGCGCCGGATTGACGAAAAACGCGGTGTTGAGCACGGGCAGGCCGACGGCAACGCCCGCGAGCGCCGAGCTCTTTAGAAATGCTCTCCTGTTGAATTCCATGTCGATATCTCCGCAGTTGGGTTGCTGGGTGTTCCCCGCCCCGCTTTGTCGCCAGCACTGACAAGCGGAGGTATTTTATTTTGGAAAAGATGGTCTTCGGCCTGCTGGCAGAACGCCATGACAAGCGCATCGGCATGACGGCGGCCAACGACTTGCAGGCCGACCGGAAGGCCGTTCACCGTCAGGCCGCAGGGCAGCGAAGCTGCCGGGTTGCCGGACAGGTTGAAGGGATAGGTAAAGGGCGTCCAGCCGGTCCAGGCGAGCACCTCGGATGGTGACACGAACCCTTCGGGCGCTTCGCGATCGGCCGCAAACGGCTCGACAGGAAGGGTTGGAAGCAGCAGGAGGTCGATCTCCTCGAACAGCGCATGAACGCTGCCGGCAAACTCCGCCCGCGCCTTCATGGCCGAAAGATAGTCGGCAAGATCATACTGCGCGGACGCCTCGATGAGGCCGCGGAAGCCGCTGCCGAAATTGGCCCTGTCGGACTGCGCGCCATAGGCGACACCGCGACCGGCGACCCAGAGTGTTTCGAAAATCCGGATCGGATCGTCCCAATCCGGGGTGACGGGCCGGATGTCGAGCCGCAGTTCCTGCCCGATCGTCTCCACCGCCTCGCGCACGATCCGGTCGATTTCGGGCGCAACATCAAAACCGAACAGGCTCGGCGCAAAGCCGATGCGCAGCCGCCCGGGCAATTCGGCATCCACGTAACGGACGCCATCGTCGGGCAGCGCCAGATGGTCGCGCGGGTCCGGCCCCTTGGCAATGTCGAACAGCAGCGCGCTGTCCCTGGCCGAAAGGCTCATCGGACCGGCATGGGACAGCATTTCCGTCGCGCTCCACGGCCAGGCCGGCACGCGCCCCAGCGAGCCCTTCATGGCGAAAACACCACAGAAGGCCGCCGGGATGCGCACGGAGCCGCCGCCATCAGACCCCAAGGTGAAGGGGACCATGCGGGCGGCGAGCGCCGCGCCGGAGCCCGAACTTGAGCCGCCACTCGTCAGTTCGGGGTTCCAGGGATTGCGGGTCGGGCCGTAGAACTCGGAGTGACCGGAACCGGACCAGCCCATCTCCGTGGTGGTCGTCTTGCCGATCATGATCGATCCGGCGTCGATCATCCGCTGGACGATCGGCGCCGTCGCCTTGGGAGCGAAATTTTCATACGCAGCCGAACCGCGCTGGCAGACATGGTCCGCGACGAAGAAGAGATCCTTCACGCCCATCGGAATGCCGTGCAGCGGACCGCGGAAACGGCCCTCTGCGGCCTCCCGGTCGCAGGCCCGCGCCTCTTCCAATGCCTCTTCCGCAAAAACCTGGCTGAAGGCGTTGACGATCGGGTTCAGGCGCTCGATGCGCGACAGACATTCCCGGACCAGAGCCTCGGACGAGAGGCTGCCTGATGCGATTGCCGACCTGAGTGCAAGAACCGAAAAATCCACGACCTTCATCTCCACTTATGTGGATTTATGTTGGTTTTGTGGAAATTGTCAATATGCCCAAATCAGCATAATTTTCGGCATCAAACTCGCGCAAAAGCTGCGGTCGCGGGGCACGAAGAGCGTGCAGCGCCGCCCGTTCCGTGACGAAAACGTCGGATATCCCATGGATGTTCTGTTGGTTTTGTGGAAATCGCCCAAATCGGGGGCCCGGCCGTCAGTGGCGTCCGGCTTGAATTCCCCGGCGCCCCGTCTATCCTGTCGTCATGCAATTGAATCTCACCTTCGAGCAACTCCAGCGCTGGAGCAGCGGCATCACCGCTGCGGTGAGTGCCACATTGCCCGAAGAGATTTCGGCCCATTTCACGGCCGGCGCGCGCGATCTCACCGCGTCCGACCAGGTCTATATCGGCCTCTACCTGCGCGACAGCGCCTCGATCACCATCTATGAGCGCGACCCCGACGACTGGAACCGCAACTACGACACGCGCAAATACCGGCAGGACCCTTTTTTCCGCCTCTTTGCCGGCTCGCGGCAGGATTTCCTGTTGCCGCTTTCCGCGCTCGACAAGGGCGACTTCCACACCAGCGCCTATTACCGTGACTTCTACGAGCCTTCCGGCAGCTTCGACGAAATCACCGGCGTCTTCAATTTCGATCGCAACGCCGCCGGTTTCGTGACCTATCTGCGCCGCCGCGGCGCCCGCCCCTTCGGCGTGGAGGAACTGGCCATGGCGGAGGCGACCGCCGATGCGACGCGACGCGTGCTGGAACGGCTCTGGCGGCAATGGCGGCCGCCGGGCGAGACGCCGCTGTCGCTTGCTGACCTCAGCGGGCGCGAGCGCCAGATCGCCCTCCTGCTGATCGATGGCGGCTGCGCAAAGGCCATTTCGCGCACCCTGTCCATCTCGCCTGGGACCGTGCGCAACCATATCAAGAGCGTCTACCGCAAGCTCGGCATCCACTCCCAGGTCGAACTGATGGCCGCCGCCCGCGGCGGCGACCTGTCTTTGCCCTCACTGACCTGAGACGATACGCGTCCACATGCGGTTCTGCAGGCGCAGGAGCTTCGCGTCACTCGACTCGACCACGAAGAGCTTGTCCTTGACCTCATCCGGCGGGAACACACCGGGATCTTTCGCGACGGACTGGTCCATCAGTGGCAGCGATTCCGGGATCGGGTTGGCATAAGACACATAGCTGGAGTTGGCAGCCGCGATGTCCGGCCGCATGTTGAAGTCGATCCAGGCCAGCGCGTTTTCCGGATGCGGCGCATCTTTCGGCACGGCCATCGTGTCGAAATTGATCAACGTGCCTTCCTTCGGAATGGCATAGGCGACCGCGAGCTTCTTCTCGCTTTCGGCCGCGCGAGCCTTGGCCTGCAGAATATCGCCCGACCAACCGAGCACGACGCAGATGTCGCCATTGGCGAGGTCGTTGATATAGCGCGAGGAGTGGAAGTAGCGAATGTGCGGGCGCACCTTCAGCAGCAGCTCCTCCACCTTGGCGATGTCATCCGGGCTGGTGGAATGCGGATCGATGCCGAGATAGTTCATCGCCATCGGGATGATTTCCGCCGGCGCATCGATCATCGCCACGCCGCAATCGGCGAATTTTTCGACAATGGCCGGGTCGAAGACCATGGCGAAGCTATCGACCGGGGCGTCCGCCATGCGCTGCTTCACCGCCGCAATATTGTAGCCGATACCATCGGTGACGGCCATGTAGGGCACGGCATGAAGATTGTCCGGATCGGCGCCGGAAATCAGCGACAACGCCTGCGGGTCGAGCTTGCCGGCATTGCCGAGCTTCGTCTTGTCGAGCGGCAGAAAGACGCCGGCCTTCACCTGGTTCTTCAGGAACGGATAGGCCGAGGGATAGACAACGTCGTACCCCGAACCGCCGGTCAGCATCTTGGTTTCCAGCACCTCGTTGCCATCATAGACGTCGTAGACGACGCGAATGCCGGTTTCCTTCTCGAATTTTTCGGCCGTATCCGGCGCGATGTAATCCGACCAGTTGTAGACGTTGACGACCTTTTCTTCCTGCGCCTGGGCACCGCCCATGGTGGCGAGCAGGGCGAGGACCGAGACGAGTGTGGTTTTGCGCATGGTCCTCTCCCTCAGGCTTTCGTCTGGCCGGCATAGACCGGCAGGGTGATGCAGGCAACATTGCCGCCGCCGAGCAGGATTTCGCGGGAATTCTCGATGCCGGTGATGCGGTGCTGCGGGAAGAGTTCGGCAAGCTTGGCTTTGGCGGCGAGATCCAATGCCTCATCATCGAACTGCGGCACAACGACGGCGGAATTCCCGGGATAGTAGTTGATATAGGTGGCAGCGATGCGGTTGCCGGCCGGGCGCGCCCAGGTGGAATCGACCTGATCGACGCTTTCCGCCTCCTCCGCCGTCATCTCGATCGGGCGGGGATGGGTGATGCGGTGCACTTCAAGCGACCGACCACGCGCATCGCGCGCCGAGCGCAAGGCATCCTCCACCTCGCGGACGATCTCGTATTGCGGGTCGTCGCGGTCCTCCGTCCAGCTCATCGCCACCACGCCCGGTCGCACGAAGCAGCAGACGTCATCGACATGGCCGTCCGTCTCGTCGAAGCAGAAGCCGCGTGGCAGCCAGATGACATGCTCCAGCCCGAGATAATCGCAAAGCTGCTGCTCCACCGCCGCCTTGCCGAGATGGCCGTTGCGGTTGCGGTTCAAGAGGCACTGTTCCGTGGTGATCAGCGTGCCTTCGCCATCGCATTGCAAGCCGCCGCCCTCGGCGATCAGCGGCGAGCGGTAGCGGTCCATGCGCTCGGTTTCCAGCACCTTGCGGGCAGCGAGATCATCGAGATTCCAGGGCGAATAAAGGCCGCCGTCATGGCCGCCATAGGCGTTGAAGGTCCAGTCCACGCCACGCACGTCACCGCGGTCATTGATAACGAAGTTCGGGCCACTATCACGCAGCCAGGAATCGTCGGTCGACATTTCGACGAGGCGTACGCTCTCCGGCAGCATGGCGCGTGCATTCAGCCATTGGCGGCGCGAGACGGCGATGGTCACCGGCTCGCTCTCGGCAATCGCCGCCGCCACGCGCGCAAAAAGTTTTTGCGCGGGCTTGGCGCCGAGCCGCCAGGTATCCGGCCGCTCCGGCCAGATCAGCCAGCAACCGGCCTTCGGCTCGAATTCCCCCGGCGCACGAAAACCGTCCGCCTTGGGGGTGCTTGAAAGGGTGCGTACCATGTTTTCTCCAATCAAAAATCTGATTGGATTAGGCAAGCGCACCCCGTCCGGGTCAATGTCCCTGTTGGGATAGGCAGCGGGAGCCGGTCAGCCCTCGAACACCATCAGCGTGTCACCGGCCTGGAGATAGTCACCTTCTTTCACGCGCAGGCGAAGCCGACCGGCCTTTGGCGCAAGAACCTGCGTTTCCATCTTCATCGCCTCCATCACCGCGACCAGCTCGCCTTCGGCAACCGTCGCGCCATCGATGATCTTGAAGGCCTGCAACGTGCCGGAAACGGGGGCGGCGATGCCATCCTCGGCCGGTTTGCCGCCGACGGCAGGTGCCACGCCCTGCCCGGCCGCACCGAGGCCGGCAAGCAGCAGGCTCGGCAGCGCCAGCGACACACGCTTGCCGTCGATCTCCAGATGGGTGCGGATCAGCGTGGGATCGGCCGCCGGCTCGGGTCGAGCCATGGCATCCGGCATGGCGGCGAAATCGGTCTCGATCCAGCGGGTGTGCACCTTGAAGCCGTCGGTGCCGATAAAGTCTTCGGTGTCGATGGCCGCGCGGTGGAACGGCAGGACCGTCGCCACGCCCTCGATGCGGAACTCCTTCAGCGCCCGGCGGGCGCGGCGAAGCGCTTCCTCGCGCGTCGCGCCGGTGACGATCAGCTTGGCCATCAGCGAATCGAAGACGCCCGGGATGCTGGAGCCGCTGACGACGCCACTGTCGACGCGCACGCCCGGGCCGGACGGCGGGTCGAAGACGGTGATCGTACCCGGCGTCGGCAGGAAGCCGCGGCCGGGATCCTCCGCGTTGATGCGGAATTCGATGGAATGGCCGCGCGGTGCTGGCGTTTCAAGCAAATGCAGCCGCTGGCCTTCGGCGATGCGGAACTGTTCGATGACGAGGTCGATGCCGGTGGTCTCTTCCGTGACGGGGTGCTCGACCTGAAGGCGCGTGTTCACTTCAAGGAAGGAAATCGTGCCGTCGACGCCGAGCAGGAACTCCACCGTACCAGCACCGGAATAGCCGGCGGCGGCGCAGATCGCCTTTGCGGCGGCATGGATTCTTTCGCGCTGCTCCGGCGAAAGAAAGGGGGCCGGGGCCTCCTCGATGAGCTTCTGGTTGCGGCGCTGCGCCGAGCAGTCACGGGTGCCGAGCACCAGCACATTGCCGTGTTTGTCGGCGATGACCTGCGCCTCGATATGGCGCGGGCGATCGAGAAAACGCTCTAGGAAACATTCGCCACGACCGAAGGCGACGGTCGCCTCGCGCACCGCGGATTCGTAGAGATCGGCGATCCCTTCCATCTTCCAGGCGACCTTGATGCCGCGCCCGCCGCCACCATGGGCGGCCTTGATGGCAACGGGCGGGCCGTGCTGTTCCGCAAACGCAATCACCTCGGCGGCGGACGACACCGGGCCGTCGCTGCCGGCGACGAGCGGCGCCCCGACACTCTGCGCGATGCGCCGGGCCTCGACCTTGTCGCCGAGCGCCTCGATCACTTTCGGATCGGGGCCGATCCAGATCAGGCCGGCATCCTGCACCGCCTTGGCGAATTTAGCGTTTTCCGACAGGAAGCCGTAGCCGGGGTGCACGGCATCGGCGCCGGAGCGTTTTGCGATCGCAATCAGCTTTTCGATATCGAGATAAGTTTCCGCCGGACGCACGCCATCGAGGCCATAGGCCTCGTCGGCGAGGCGCACGAAGAGTGCGTCCGCATCCGGATCGGCATAGACAGCGACCGACTGGAGGCCGTGATCACGGCAGGCCCGCACGATGCGCACGGCGATTTCGCCACGATTGGCAATCAGCACTTTCTTCATGGCATTCCTCCTATCGGGTCGCGGCGATGTCGGCGAAGGGGCCGATCGGGCGGAAACGAATCTTTGCGTTGATGGGAACCTGTCCGGCAAGATCGAGGTGGTACTCGGCGACCGCGCCGATGACGGGATATCCCCCGGTCAGTGGATGGTCGGCGAGGAAGAGGACGGGCTGACCGCTGTGCGGCACCTGAATTGCACCCGTCGCCGTGCCTTCGCTCGGCAGTTCCGCACTGTCCTTGCGCTCCAGTGGAACGTCGCCGGCAAGGCGGATGCCGACGCGGCTCGATTGCGGCGTGACCTGCCAGAGCTGGCTGGTCAGTGTCTCGATACCCTTTTGCGTGAACCAATCGGTGCGCGGGCCGAGTACGACGTCCAGCGTCACCACGTCTGCCGCTGACGGCGGATCGAAGGCGGGGATTTCATCGGTTGAGACGCTCGTCAGTCCAACCTTGTCGTTCTTCAGGACGAGCACGGCCCCGGTTGTTACGGGTTCGGGGCCGACGACCGCCAGCGTATCGGTCGCCGCGCTGCCGAGAACCGGCGCGACAGCGAAACCGCCACGAACGGAAAGGTAGGCGCGCATGCCCTTTTTCGGATGACCGACGGTCACGACGTCGCCGGGCTCGAGGGGAATCGGCTGATAGGCCTGGAAATCCTGACTGCGGCCAGCGGCATCGCGCACCGTCACGGGACAGGGCGCACCGGCAAGGCCGATCACGGCACGAACATTGCTCTCGAAGGAGAAGCCGCCAAGGGTGAGTTCGAGCCCCGGCGTGTTGGCCGGATTGCCGACGATGCGATTTGCGGCGAGGAAGGCGCCGCGATCCAGCGCACCGGAGGCGGAAACCCCCTGCCCGGTCTGGCCGAAGCGGCCGAGATCCTGGAAGACGGCCGGCATTGGTGCTGCAAGCACTTTGAACTGCGGAGCATCTGCCGCAACGCTTCGTTCTGCGCGTGGGGCCGGCTCGGGGATGCTGACGGTCTTGCCGGATGTCGCCATGTCGAAGAAGCGCACGCGATAGCCGGGCTGGAATAGCGCGCCGGGATCACGGTCGATATCCCACATCTTGACCGGCGTGGTGCCGATGATCTGCCAGCCGCCCGGGCTTGCCTGCGGATAGACGCCGCTGAAGGCACCGGCGATCGCCACGGAGCCCGCCGGAATGCGGGTGCGCGGGCTCTTGCGGCGCGGCACCGTGAGCGCCGGATCACCGCCGACGAGGTAGCCGAAGCCGGGTGCGAAACCGCAGAAGGCCACCGTGAACTCACTTTCGGTGTGGCGGCGGATGACCTCTTCAACGCTGAGGCCGGTCAATTCCGCGACGTCGCCGAGGTCCTCACCATCATAGCGCACCGGGATTTCGACCAGATTCTCCGACGGCGCGATTTTCGCCGAAAGGTCGCGGGTGCTGATGCGGGCCGCGAGCTCGGCGGATGAAACCGTTTCCGGACGGAAGCGAATCATCAGCGTGCGCGCCGCGGGCACCATCTCTTCGACGCCGTCGATGGGGTCTGCCTGCAACGAGGCGAACAGGGCGAGCGTCTCGTCGAGATCGGCAAGCTCGACAAGGATGGTGGTCAGGCTGACGGGAAGAAAGCGCATCGAACCCTCACACGTGGTAGGCGGAATCGGGGATATCCGTGATGAACATGTAGCCGGGGGCATGGGTGATGGCGAAGGGCACGCCGGAGGCCATCACGGCCGCCTGCGGGGTAACGCCACATGCCCAGAAGACCGGCACTTCGCCGGGCTCGATACGCACAGCATCGCCGAAATCCGGCTTTGCGAGATCCGCAATACCAATTTCCTCCGGCGCGCCGACATGCACCGGCGAACCATGCACGGCCGGGAAGCGGCCGGAAATGGTCGCGGCGTCGGCGACGCGCGAAGCCGGGATCGGCCGCATGGAGACCACCATGTTGCCCTTCAGCCTCCCGGCCGGGCGGCAGGCCTTGTTGGTCAGGTACATCGGCACATTGCTCTTGTCCGTCATGTGCCGGATCTCGATGCCGGCATCCACCATCGGCGTCTCGAAGGTGAAGGAACAGCCGATCAGGAAGGCGACGAGGTCGTCTCGCTCCGCCCAGGCCGCGGTCGCGTCCGGCGTTTCCTCGGCGAGCTTGCCATCCCGCCAGATCCGGTAGAGCGGCAGATCGGTTCGCAGGTCCGCGCCAGGGGCGAGCAATGTCGTCGGCGAGCCCGGATCGGAGACGTCCAGCACCGGGCACGGTTTCGGATTGCGCTGCGCGTAGAGCAGGAAATCGAAGGCCCAGTCGCGCGGCAGCACGATCATGTTGGCCTGCGTGAAGCCCGGCGCGATGCCGGAAGTCGGCCTGACAAGCCCGCCGCGATAGGTCGCCCGCGCATCGCGGGCGGCTGTGGCGTCGGTGTGGTCGAGGAACGCGGTCGGGATCATCTTGGCCCTCAATCCTTGTCGGCGAAGGAGCGGATGGCGATGCCTTCCGCCTCGAAGCGACGCCGGATTTCCTGCGCGATCGAAACCGCGCCGGGGCTGTCGCCATGCACGCAGATCGATTGTGCCTCGACCCGGATGGTGCTGCCGTCGATGGCTTCCAGCGTGCCCTCGCGGGCAAGCTGTACCATACGGTCGGCGATCTTCGCCTCATCGTGCAGCACGGCACCGGCTTCCCGGCGAGAAACGAGTTCCCCCTTCGGCGTATAGGCGCGGTCGGCAAAGGCTTCGGCGACGACGGCAAGGCCTGATTTCCGCGCGAGATCGAGGATCGGCGCATTGGCGAGGCCCATCAGGATCAGCGACGGATCGACGGCCTTGATGCCGTCGATCACTGCCTGGCCCTGCTTGGCGTCATGGGCGATGCGGTTGTAGAGCGCGCCATGGGGCTTGACGTAACGCACTGTCGTGCCCGCCGCGGCGGCAACGCCCTTGATGGCGCCGATCTGGTAGATCACGTCGGCGATCAGCTCTTCGGCGGTGGCATCCAGGTCGCGCCGGCCGAAGCCGACACGGTCCGGATAGGAGACATGGGCGCCGATGACGACGCCGTTTGCCACGGCCGCCTTCACCGTGCGGTAGATGCCGGCCGGGTCGCCGGCGTGGAAACCGCAGGCAATGTTGGCGGAGGAGACCACGGCGAGCATCGCCGCGTCATCGCCCATACGCCAGGCACCGTAGCTTTCGCCGAGATCGCTGTTGAGATCGATCGCTACCATGGTTCCCTCCCCTTATGCGCCGAGCAGGCTGAAGATCGCGCCGGCAGACCTGTAGCCCATATACCATGTCAGCACGCAGGTCAGGACGCCGAGGATCAGCAGCCAGCGCGGATACTGGTAGCCGTTCATCAGGTCGGGACGCGCCCATGCGGCATACATGAAGATCGAGAAGCCGATCGGCAGCACCAGGCCGTTCAAGCCGCCGACGAAGACCAGCATGGCGGCCGGCGGCGTGGTGATGAGCAGGTAGCAGACCAGCGAGAATGCGATGAAAGCGACCGTGGAAAGGTTGCGCTGGCGCTCCGTCATGTCCGGCTTGAAGGCCGTGAGGAAGGAGACGGACGTATAGGCGGCACCGATGATGCTGGTCATCGCCGAGGCGAGAAAGACCGCGCCGAACAGGCGGAAGCCGATATTGCCGGAGGCCGCGTGGAAAGCCTGGCCTGCCGGATTGGCGGCCTGGCCGGAAAGGTCGATCACCACGCCGCTTGCAACGACGCCGAGGATCGCGAGGAAGAGGATGTAACGCAGCACGCCGGTGATCGCGATGCCGCTGAAGGCCGCGCGGTTGACCGCACTGATGTTCTCGACACCGACCGTGCCCTTGTCGAGCAGGCGATGCGCACCGGCATAGGTGATGTAGCCGCCGACCGTGCCGCCGACGATGGTGGTGATGGTGACGAAATCGATGGTGTCGGGCAGGAAGCTCTGGCGGAAGGCCTCGGCGACCGGCGGGCCGGAAACCATCGCCACGTAGACGATCAGGGCCAGCTTGATGAAGGCAGCGACGAAGACGACGCGGTCCATGGCAATGCCGGCGCGGCGCGACAGGAAGATTCCGATGGCCGCGAGCGCGCCGATGGCGCCGCCGATCTTCGGATCAAGATCGATCATGGCGTTGAAGCCGAGGCCGGCACCGCCAATATTGCCGATGTTGAAGAACAGGCCGCCGATGATGACCAGCACGGCGAGGACATAGCCGGAGCCCGGGATGGCCGCATTGGCAATGGCCGGTGCGCGCATGCGCGTCACCGTCACGATGCGCCAGATATTGGCCTGCACGACGAAGTCGATCAGGATCGAAATGAGGATGGCGAAGGCGAAAGCCGCGCCAAGTTTGACGGTGAACGTCGCTGTCTGCGTGATGAAGCCCGGTCCGACAGCGGACATCGACATCAGGAACATGGCCGAAAGCAGGGCGCGACGCTGTGTAATCTTGCTCTGCGCCGCGGTGCCGGTCTGGCCGGCCGCAAGCTCGTTCTGCTGCATGGGTATCTCCCAGGTCTGCCGCCGCCCCTCGCGATGGCTCGATGGGATAATCATGCGCCGTTACACAAAAATGTCAATATTGTTCAACAATTTTGTCATATCGTTCCTTATTTTCGCCGTTTTACCAATCACATAGCCCGGGATTGGCGACAATTTTCGGCCCCACAGCCCCCGCATTCGTGCTAAGAGCAAGCGCATTGTGAGGGCAAATTCGGTGTGAAACCGGGTTCGGGGAGAACGGAATGACGGACGACGGAGAGGGCCTGCCCCTTGCGGACCGGTTGGCGCGGCGCATTCGCACGCTGTTGATTTCGGGCGAGCTTGCGCCCGGCCAGCGACTGTCCGAGGCAGCGTTCAGCGAGCGTTTCGACGTCTCGCGCAACTCGCTACGCGAAGCCTTCCGCTTGCTCACCAAGGACGGGCTGCTGCGCCATGAGGCCAATCGCGGCGTCTTCGTCGCCGTGCCCAGCATGGCCTCGATCATCGACATCTATCGCGTGCGGCGCATGCTGGAATGCGGTGCGCTCCGCCAGGCCTGGCAGCAGCACCCGGCGATCAAGGTGATGCGGGACGCCGTCAACCGGGCGCAACGCCAGCGCGAACTGGGCGACTGGGTCGGCGTCGGCAGTGCCAATATGGCATTCCACACCGCTATCATCGACCTGTCCGACAGCGTGCGGCTCAATGAATTCTATGAGCGGGTCTCCGCGGAGCTGCGCCTCTGCTTCGGACTGCTCAACGATCCGGAACACCTGCACGCGCCTTTCGTCGACATGAACGGTGCTATCGTGACGCTGCTCGAACAGGACAAGCCGCACGAGGCGGCCGCGCAGATGGAGACCTATCTGAACCTTGCCGAACGCACGATGCTGAAGGCGCTGGAGCGGGCGTCCGACCAGACGTAACGCCTGTTATCCCGTTGAAAAGCCCGGGTTTCCGCTAGGCCACATCGGCCCGGCGGAGCGGAACGACGACCGCCTCATCCGCCAGGAAGGGCATGGGGCGGCCAATGAAATAGCCCTGCGCATAGTCGACGCCGATAATGCACAGCGCCTTGCGAATCTCCGCATTCTCGACGAATTCGGCAATCGTCTTGCGGCCGGCGAGATGCGAGATCTGGTGGATCATCTCGACCGTCATCCAGTCCGCCTTGTCCGTCAGCATGTCGCGTACGAAGCTGCCGTCGATCTTCACATAGTCCACCGGCAGGCGCTTCAGATAGGTGAGCGAAGACATGCCCACGCCGAAATCATCGAGTGCGAAGCGGCAGCCCATGGCGCGCATCGCGTTCATGAAGGCGATCGCCTCGTCAAGATTTTCGATGGCGCTGGTTTCGGTGATCTCGAAGCAGAGCACGTCGGCCGGGACGTGGCTGCGGCGCAGAGCCTCACGCAGGAACGGCAGGAACGTCTCGTCCTTCAGCGTCAGGCCGCTGAGATTGATGGAATAGGTGCCGGAAACCGCGCCCTTGCGCCGTCCGATAATGTCGAGCGCATGGCTGACGACCCAGCGGTCGATGGCCGGCATGAGACCGAAACGTTCAGCCGCGGGAATGAAGGCGCCGGGCGCCAGCAGCTTGCCGTCTTCCTCAAGCCGGAGCAGGATTTCGCAATGGTCTTGTCGCTCCTTGCCAGCATCAAGGGAAGCAATCGGCTGGGAGAAGAGCAGGAAGCGGTCTTCCTCCAGCGCGCGGTGCAGGCGCTGCACCCAGTTGAGATTGGCGGCGAACTGGGTCTGCGCTGCGTCGGTCGTCTCATAGACGTGGACGCGATTGCGGCCCTTCTCCTTGGCCATGTAGCAGGCGATGTCGGCGGCGCGGAGCGCTTCCTGCAAGGTATAGCTGTGCTCGCCGAGATGGACCACGCCGACGCTGGCGCTGATCGCATAGCGGTGCCCGTTCCAGACGAAATCGATCGCCTCGGTGATTTCGCGCAGGCGCATGGCAATGCGCAAGGCGTCCTCCGGCGCACAGTGCGGCAGCACGATGCCGAATTCGTCGCCCCCGAGCCTAGCAAGCAGGTCCGTACCACGGATTGCCTTGCCCAGGTCGCGCGACACCCGCCGCAGCAGCTCGTCGCCCGCCGCGTGCCCGCCATGGTCGTTCACCGCCTTGAACTGGTCGAGGTCGATGAACATCAGCGCGTGGCGTTTGCTCGATCCCTCCAGCGCGCGGCCGAGGCTTTCCTCGAAGAGCCGGCGGTTCGGCAAGCCGGTGAGATCGTCATGATGGGCGCTGTGGGACAGCCGCGCCTCGATGTCGCGCCGGTGGATGAGAAAGCTGTTCAGCCGCCAGACCGTGAGCAGGATGAACACCAGCGCCATCGCCAGATTGCTGGCAAGCAGCGCGGTCTGTACCTGGCGCGCGCCTTCGCCGAGACGATCCGAAAAACGCTTGGTAAGCGGGGTGACGAGGACGTTGATCTCATCGAGTTGCCGCACGATGTCGCGCCGGTCGGCTTCGTTGATATGGCGGGACGTGTCGATCGCCTCGCCGATCGGCAGAAGCTGCATCAACACACCTTCCGCCGTGCGCCAGTCATCGATGCTATCCGCCATCACCGGCAGCCAGCGAAAATAGCGGAACAGCCAGATCACATTCGGAATATCGTCCGGATGGTTGCCTCCCTTAAGGAAACCCTCGAAAGCCGCCGCGGTATCCGGGGGATCGGCCTCCAACGCCAGGCGCGCCTCGCGATCGCCGATCGGGATCGCAATCGCCTGGTGGAAGCGGGTGACAAATGTGCGGTTACCGGATTCGGCATAGCGGTTGAGGTAGTAGAGCGCGTCATGCTGGCCCTTCGACCAGAGGCTTTCCCCGGTCACGAAAGCGCGCAGCGAAGAGGTGACCTGAAGGCTGAAGGTGGTAAGCGCCGTCTGGAGTAGGACGATCAGGACGAAGGGCCAGGCGACGGCGATCAGGCGAAGCCGCGTCTTTGGTATCTGCTTCATCAGAGATACCGCATCCGGCCGACCAGCGATCGAAGCAGTCTGGCCTGTATTGGGTGCCCCTCACCGAAGGTAGTCGCTCGCGTCCTGTCCAAGGGCCGTACCTGCTTTGCAATTCATTCCCCGCGATGGCAGCCGCGGCGTCGGCAGCAGTCCCATCACTTGCAAAGCAGATTGGAGCACAAGAGAGTGATCAAAATGCTAATACAACCAAGAGATTGCACTCTATCGGCCGTTTTCCGTTGGTCGCGTTGGGGAAACCTCACCCGTTTCGGAGCAGGTCTCCGGCGGAGTGCCATGGGAAATCCGATTGCTTTGCTGTCGCTTCGAAGATCATGGCCATCAGATCCCAGGCCGCGCTGTCATGCACGAGGTGATGCGTCAGCAGTCCGATCGGCCCCTCATGCGACTGCGAGACGCGAATGAGATCGGCGATCACCGCCTCGCCCGCCCGCCCGCCACGCGTGCCGCGCCAATCGATGATATCGACATGCGTATTCAGCACTTTCAGCGGGGCAGGCTTTTCCGGGCCAAACACCGACAGGGCTTCGAAGCCGAGGCCAGGCAGGCCCGCGACAACGGCAGGGGCAATGCGATTCCACGGCGGCACTAGCATCGGCACGAAACGCCCGGCATGGAGCGTGGCCAGGGTTTCAAGGCTCGCGCCGAGTTCCGCCAGAACCTGCTCTTCGGGCCGGTGAGGGCCGAGTTCCTGGTTCTTTTCGCCGGAAGACGCATGGCTTTTGTGTGCCCAGCCGTGCACGGCAACAGAAGCATGGCTTTCCCTTGCCAGCCGGCCCACCAGCGCTTCGCCCGTGAGGGCTGGAATGACGGCGAGCAGCACCGGCACCGCATGCGCGGCCGTCAGGGCGAGCAGATGGTCAAGCGCTTCGGTGGGCTCGACGGCATCGTCGTCGCGCAGCCAGAGGCTGAGCGGCTTGCCGATATCCGCGCGCCGCGCGATCTCGTCCTGCAAGGAGCGGGTGGCTGCCGTCGTCATTGTTTGCGCGCTCCAATATGGCGTTGAAGGATGGCATCGAGCGTTCTGGTCGCCGCAGAAAGTGAGTGATCGTTCCGGACGCGGCTACGGGCATCGTCCGCCATGCGTTGACGCTTCTGCTCGTTGCCGAGAAGGTCCATGATGGCGGCGGCATAAGCCGCGTGGTCGCCGGGTGCCGTCAGGAGGCCGCTGATGCCGTTCTCTACGACTTCGGGAACACCTGCCGTCGCCCAAGCCACGACGGGAAGGCCGGCAGCCTGGGCCTCCAGATAGGCAAGCCCGTAGGCTTCGCCACATCCCGGCCAGACATAGACTGCGCCCCTTGCCAGAATTTTTGCCACATCGATGGGCTGTTTCTGCCCGAGCCATTCGATGCGCTCCCCGGCAAAATCCGCAAAGAACGCCATGACGTCGTCCCGTACCGGCCCGTCTCCGACAACCGACAGTGTCCAGGGGATATCCGTGATCTGCCGCAGGCTTGCCGCGAGTGCGCGATAACTCTCCATCTTGTCGCCGGGGCGCATCATGGCGACGGTGCCGAGACGGAACGGCTCCGGTTCAGCCGCTTTTCCGGTAAAAATTCCGTCATCGATAAAGGGCTTTAGCGTTGCCATCACCGCCTCCGGCGCAACCTCGCGAATCCCCTCCATATCCCGGGCGGTCAGGCCGATATTGACGGTAGCGCCGCGTATCGCCTCCAGCACCTTCGCCTGCATGTCGCGCCAGATACCGATGTTCCGGCGATGGGAATAGGATGCCTCGACCGTGACGTAAGGCAGGCCAAAGGTTTCGCAGAGCGCTGGTCCGATCAGGTCGGGCGCTTTGTAATACAGATGGTAGCAGAACCAGAGATCCGGCACGCCTTCTTCCCGCCAAAGGGCCGAAAGCCGAGCAATCTCGGCCTCGGCACGGCTTTGGAGGGCCCCATAGCCCGCCTCGTCCGCACTGTCGCCCAGCAAAGCACGAAGCTCCGAGGCGAGGTCGACGTCATGACCGGCGCGGCGCAGGCAGGTGATGATCTGCCGCGCCATCAGGCGGTCCCCCGATGGAACGGGGTGTTCCGGCGATTTCAGCGGGGCATAGAATGCAATCTTCATGAATGCCGGCGGCCTTGTTTTCGCATTCGTCGACAGAGCGACACCGGCGCCCGCACAGCTAGCGCCACGGAGCCAGAACGCAGCGTCACCTATATTTTGCGAGGCTTGACAGGCGGGGCAAACTCTCCCATCTGAACTCGCCGACCCTGTATATGAGCCCGGAGCACGGATGCCAACTGCCTTGCATGCTTATGAAACGCTGCTCGCGCGTATCCAGTCGCGTGAGGCGCATATCGGCGTTATCGGCCTCGGCTATGTCGGATTGCCGCTCGCCATCACGGTCGCGCGTGCCGGGTTCAGCGTGACCGGTTTCGACATCGATCCCGGCAAGATCATCGCGATCGATGCCGGGCGCAGCTATATCGAAGCGGTTCCGAGCGACATTCTCGCCGAAGAACACCGCGCCGGCCGATTCGGCGCGACCTCCGATTTCGGCAGGCTTGCCGACTGCGACGTCATCGCCATCTGCGTGCCGACGCCGCTGACCCATCATCGCGATCCCGACATGAGCTTCGTCGAGAAGACGTGCCAGGATATTGCCCGCACGCTGCGACGCGGCCAGCTCGTGGTGCTGGAATCGACCACCTATCCCGGCACGACCGACGGCCTCGTGCGTCGCACGCTGGAGGCCGGCGGCCTGAAATCGGGCGAAGATTTTTTCCTCGGCTTCTCGCCGGAGCGGGAAGATCCCGGAAACAGGGAATTCCAGACCTCGACCATCCCGAAGGTCGTCGCCGGCGATGGCGCCGAGGCGCAGACCCTCGTGGCCGCCTTCTACGGCGCGGTCGTCAAGACCATCGTGCCCGTCTCATCCACCGCCACCGCCGAAGCCGTGAAGCTGACGGAAAACGTCTTCCGCGCGGTCAATATCGCGCTGGTGAACGAACTCAAGGTGATCTACGAGGCGATGGGCATCGACATCTGGGAGGTGATCGATGCCGCCAGCTCAAAACCCTTCGGCTACATGCCGTTCTATCCTGGCCCCGGCCTTGGCGGGCATTGCATCCCGATCGACCCCTTCTACCTGACCTGGGCCTCGCGCGCCTACGAGCTGCCGACCCGCTTCATCGAGTTGGCCGGCGAGATCAACTCGGCCATGCCCCGCCATGTGATCGGCAAGCTTGCCGAAGCGCTCGACAGGCGTCTGGGCAAGGCGCTGAGCCGCTCGAAAGTGCTGATAATCGGTCTCGCTTACAAGAAAAACGTCCCCGATATCCGAGAAAGCCCCTCGCTCAAGCTGATCGAATTGATCGAGGAACGTGGCGGTTCGGTGGACTATTACGACCCCTACGTGCCCGAAATACCGCCGACACGCGAATATGGCGCCTTCAAGGGACGCCCATCGATCGTCTGGAGTGAGGATGCGGTCCGGGCCTTCGATGCCGTGCTGATCGCCACCGATCACGACAGCGTCGACTACGCGGCGCTCGCCGCATGGAGCGACCTCATCATCGACACTCGCAACGTCTTCGCCCGCCGCAACATCGCCGGCGACGCGATCATCAAGGCATAGCCATGAGCCGTCTGGAAAGCTTCATCCGCCGCATGTCGGCGCAGCGCGACGTGATCAACCATGTCAGCGAAACGCTCCCGCTTCCCGCCGACGGCGTCATTCTGGAGATCGGGCTCGGCAATGGCCGCACGTTCGATCACCTGCGTGAAAAATTCCCGGGCCGGCGGATCATCGCCTTCGACCGGGCGCTCGGGGCGCATTCGTCCTCCATGCCGGAGCCGGATGACCTGATCCTCGGCGAGATCGCGCAAACCGCCGAAGCCTATGCCGACGGAACCGCAGCGCTTGTCCACGCAGATATCGGCACGGGCTATGACGAGAAGGACGCGATCACCCTGACCTGGCTGCCGGACATCGTCAGCCGGGCGCTTGCAACGGGCGGCATCGCCATCAGCGGCCTGCCGCTCGACCACGCGGCGCTGGAGCCGCTGCCGGTCCCCGCGATCGTCGACAGCCGCCGTTACTTCCTCTACCGCAGAAGGGCCTGACGGCCATGCCGGCGGTCGCCGTCATCGCGGACGCTCACTTCCACGATATCGAAGGCGACTACGATTTCGCCGGGATTTCGGTAAACGGCCGCAAGCTGACGGTCAGGACCTGGGCGGATACGGCGGGCTCGTCGCGGGTTTTCAACGAGAGTTTTGCGGCACTCAAGGCGGCCCTGGACCGGGTGGTCGCCAAGGATATCCGCCATGTCGTGCTGCTCGGTGACTATACCGACGACGGCCAGCGCGAGACGGCAGCAAGCCTCGTCCGCCTGCTCGAACGCTACCGCGCCCAGCATGGGCTTTCCTTCTATGCCACGCCGGGCAACCACGACGTCTTCGGGCCGCTCGGCAAACACCGGGACACCCGCTACGTCGATGCATCCGGCGGCACCACACTGGTCACGAGCGATGCCGAAAAAGCGGCAAGCGATCCCGGCCAGCCGGTCGTTACGCCGAAAATGTACTGCGACGGCGTTCCCGCCGGCCTTATGGCCATGCGGGATTTCGGCTATTTCCGCCAGCCCGGCTATCTGCACTGGGAAACGCCGTTTGGCGAAAGCGACGAGCCGGATCTTCGCCAGCACGACCTTGTCTCCGCCGACGGGCAGACCGTGCGCCGGCTGATGGACGCCTCCTATCTGGTCGAACCGGAGGACGGCCTCTGGCTGCTGATGATCGACGCCAACGTCTTTGAGCCGCGCAACGGCAAGCGCGACATCGCCCGCAAGAAGGCATTCCTCGACAGTTCAGATGCCGGCTGGAATGCGCTGCTGCGCGTCAAACCCTATCTCGTTGACTGGATGGCGGACGTCGCCCGGCGCGCGAAGGAGCAAGGCAAGCAGTTGCTCGCCTTCTCGCATTACCCGGCGATCGACCCCTTCGAGGATGATACGGGCAGCGAAAGGACACTGTTCGGCGACACGACCGTGGCCAAGCGCACGCCCCATCGTCAAGTGGCGGAGACGCTGGCGAAGGCGGGCATCAATCTCCATTTCAGCGGCCATCTGCATGTCGAAGCCCGCTCAGGGCTTGATATCGAGGGCGGCCGGCTCACCAACATCGCCGTGCCCTCGCTTGTCGCCTTCCCGGCAGGCTTCGTTGTCGTCGAGACAGCGAGCGGGGCACCCGTGATCGAGAGCGTGTCGCTCTCCGGCGAGCCCCTCGATGCGGACCTCGTTTCGCTTTACCGCACGGAACAGCGCCAGTCCGGTACGGCGTCGGATTCTGCCCTAGAGGCAGATACTTACGGCGATTTCCTCTATCGCCACATGCGCTCCCTGACCATCCAGCGCTACCTGCCAAAAGAGTGGCCACCGGAAATGGCAGTGCGCGTGCGCGGCATGACGCTCTGGGATCTTAGTCTGCTGATGGCGGGCGGCACGGCCCACGCCGTCGAAGAGCAGGCATCGGCATGCGGCGTCGACGCTGCCCGGTTGCGGGATTGCCCGATGCTGGATCTCGTCGTGGATTGGTACTGTCTGCGCCAATCTCCGGCACAAGCACCGGATTACATTCTAGCCAAAACACTGGACTGCTACCGCTTCCTTGCCCAGACCTATGGCGCCCTGCATGCCCCTGCCCCGCATGAACCAAAAGGGTTCTTCGCCATCTTCCTCGGGATCCTGGGGCGCAGCCTGGAGCGCGCCTCGCAGGAGGCGTTTTCCTTCAAGTCCTGGAAATGAGAGCCACAGGAAATCAAGAGCGAGACGTCGCATTCGACGCTCTGACCTGTCATTTGTGTCGGTGACAATTCGTCCCTTCCCTGCCGAGACGAACGTCGGGCATTGTCTGGCGGAGAATTCAGCTGTAGCTCCCGAAGGTAAGAGCAGGACAGCCGGGAGGATACAACGTGAGTCTGTCAGAAAATCTTATGCGCCGGCTTGCCGAGCAGGGCCTGTTCGAACGCATTGCGGATGCCTCCTGGCTTGGCGGGCTCGCAAACCGGGCAACGTTCGAAGTCTTTAATCCCGCAACGGGTGAAATCCTGGCAGAGCTTCCGGATATGGGGGCCGAGGAAACACGCGCAGCGATCGAGCGGGCATCCGAAGCGCAGACCGAATGGGCGGCGCAGACTGCCCGCGAACGCTCGGACACGCTGTGGCGCTGGCACCAGTTGATCGTGCGCCACACCGATGATCTCGCCACCATCCTGACCGCCGAGATGGGCAAGCCGCTCGCGGAGGCGAAGTCCGAAGTCTCCCACGCCGCCGCCTATCTGCAATGGTATGCCGAGGAGGCCAACCGCATCTATGGCGAGACGATCCCCGCGCCGTCGCGGGACCGCCGCATGCTGGTCATCAAACAGCCGATCGGCGTTGTCGGTGCGATCACGCCGTGGAACTTTCCGGCCTCGATGGTGGCGCGCAAGATCTCGCCGGCGCTCGCTGCCGGCTGCACGGTCGTGCTGAAGCCGGCCGAACAGACGCCGCTGGTGGCGGGCGCGATGTTCGCGCTCGCCGAGCAAGCGGGCTTTCCGCCCGGCGTGGTCAACCTGATCTATGCCGCGGATGGCGATATCGTCGGACGGGAACTCTGCTCGCACCCCAAGGTTCGCAAGATCAGCTTCACCGGCTCGACGGAGGTGGGGCGGCTCCTCATGCGCCAGTGCTCCGACCAGGTGAAGAAACTCAGCCTGGAACTCGGCGGCAACGCGCCGTTCATCGTGTTCGATGATGCCGACGTGGATGCTGCCGTGGATGGCGCCATCCAGGCCAAATTCCGCAATGCCGGGCAGACCTGCGTTTCTGCCAACCGGCTCTATGTCCAGTCGGGCGTCCATGATGAATTCGCGCGGAAATTTACCGAGCGCGTCGAGACGCTTTCCGTCGGCGACGGTTTCGAGCCAGGCGTCGCGATCGGCCCGCTGATCGACACGCGGGCCCGCGCCAAGATCGAGGCGCATGTCGCCGACGCGGTCGAAAAGGGCGGAAGCATCCGTTGCGGTGGCCGGCGGATCGACGGGGTGGGCACCTTTTACGCGCCGACCGTGCTGACGGGCATATCCCATACCATGCGCGTGGCGCAGGAGGAAACCTTCGGCCCGCTGGCGCCGATCATCCGCTTTGACGATGCCGACCAGGTGGTGCGCGAAGCGAACGACACGATCTACGGCCTCGCCGCCTATTTCTATGCATCGAACCTCAGCCGGGTCTGGCGGGTGGCGGAAGCGCTGGAATACGGCATGGTCGGGATCAATACCGGCCGTATGTCCTCCGAAGCGGCCCCGTTCGGCGGCATGAAACAGTCGGGCATCGGTCGCGAAGGTTCGCGCCACGGGCTGGAGGACTATCTTGAGATGAAGTATCTCTGCATGGGCGGCATCTGAGCGGCGCTTTCGACAGGCGCCTTGCCCTCCTTTTCCGGGATTTGACGTCTGCCGCAGCGCTGCGGTGGACGTCAATCGGCTTTCGGTACATGCTCGGGCTTGCCCTTGTGTTTCGTCGATGCCAGTTCATCCAGCTGTTTTTCGGACATGGATTTTTCCATGCTCTTCGAGGCACCCCTCAAGTCACTTTTCTTGATGTCGCCGCGTTTTGCCGCCAGAGCGGCGCCGGCGGCTTTCTGCTGCGCTTTTGATTTTGCCGGCATGACCGGAACCTCCTGTTGACGACAGAGCATCCTATGCTTTCCCGTGGGGTGCACTTTCACCGCAGCCAGATTGCGACGTCGCCGGAGGGTGGATCCTTGAAGCCGAGCTTTTCGCGGACGAATGTCTGCGCCGCAGCATGAGCTGCCTCCCGGCTCGGATAGGTATCCGGCAGGAGATACTCCTTGCCCGCGCAGCACAGGAGCGCCCGACAGCTCAAGACATCGAAATGCAACTGAATTTCCGATTGGTTTTCCATCGTCTCCTCCTTTCAATAGAGTAAGGAGAAGGCGCGTCGACGGGCGGAAGTTCCCTGCTCGCCCTGTTTTGTCCAACCCTTTCATTTTGCACGCTCTGCCACCAGGCGTGACAAGGTCAATCACTTCGCGCCGAAATTCCCGGCACTGCCTTTGGTTTCGATGTCGAAGGTTCGTTACAGCCGCCAGGCGCTGGCGATCGTCACATGCATCGTTTCGTCAATTTGCGGCCGATGGCGGCTGAAGGCGCGCAGGATCTCGCCGTTGCCGAGTTCGAGGGTCAGGCTGTATCGCTCGCCCTCATAGAGCGAGGCGCGGACGCGCGTCGCAATCCCCTCTCCCGACAGCTGGACATCCTCCGGCCGAACGAGGACGTCGGCCATCGGTCTATCGGCGGGCGATGGCGTATCGAGGGTCTCGTGCAACATCTGCGAGGGAATTTTTCGTGGTGCGCCATCCGGCAGGGCAAGGGACAGAATGGCGCCGCGGCCGATGAGGCCACCGACGAGCCGGCCCTCCGGCCGGGCGTAGATTTCTTCCGGTGGTGCCACTTGAAGAAGTTTTCCCTGCGACATGACGGCGATATCCGTCGCAAGTGCCATGGCCTCGCTCTGATCGTGCGTGACATAGACCATCGTGGCGCCGGAACGCCGGTGGAATTCACGAAAGGTTTCTTCCATTTCCTGCCGCAGATGCCGGTCGAGATTGGCGAGCGGCTCGTCGAGCAGCACCACGTCCGGCTGGGTGACGAGGCAGCGGGCGAGCGCCACCCGTTGCCGCTGGCCACCGGACAGGTCCGCCGGACGCCGGTCGGCGTAGTCTGCAAGCCGGACGGTATCGAGCGCTTCGCCTATTCGCGTGCGATGGATATCCTTCGACACGCCGCGCACCTTCAGCGGATAGCCGACATTCTCGGCGACGGTCATATGCGGCCAGAGGGCATAGGACTGGAACACCATGGCCATGTTGCGCCGTTCCGGCGGCAGGGATTTTTCGGAATCGGCAAGCAGCCGCTCGCCGAGATAGATCGCCCCGTCGCTCGGCGCCTCGAAGCCGGCGATCATGCGCAGCACGGTGGTCTTGCCGCAGCCGGAGGGGCCGAGCAGCGCCAGAAAGCCGCCCTCGCGGACATCCAGAGACAAGCCACTCACCGCCGGCCGGCCCGTGCCGAAATCCTTGCTGACATTGTTGAGGATCAGCTTCGCCATGGCACGACCCCTCTCGGCAGGTATTTTGCCATCAGTTCGAGCAGCAGCATCATGAGGACGACCAGGACCACCACGAGCACCGACAGCGCCGAGGCAAGATCGGAGCTGCCGCTGTCATCGAGATTGTAGATGACGACGCCCAGCGTCTGCGTACCGGCCGACCAGAGAAGGGCCGATACCGTCAGCTCGTTGCAGGCGATAAGGAAGACGAGAATGACCGACGCGCCGGCTGCCGGCGCCACGAGCGGCAGGAGAATATCCATGAGGCGCCGGAAGAAACCGGCGCCAGCCAGCCGCGCCGCCTCCTCGAGTCCCGGATCGAGCTGTCGGTAGGCGCTGACGACCGGTTTGAGGCTGACGGCGAAGAAGCTCGCGAAGTAGGCAAGGAGGATGATCCAGATCGTGCCGTAGAGCGTGACGTTGAACACCGGCAGCGGCGCGGCAAAGACGAGGATGAAGGCGACGGCGACGATGATGCCGGGCAGCGCATAAGGGATCTCGATCAGGCTGGCGACAAGGCGCGCGGCGGCATCGCGCCGACGGGTCAGCACATAGCCGGCGAGCACCGACAGGCCGAGCAAACCACCCGCCGTGACCGCGGCGAGGAAAACCGAATTGGCAAAGGCGGTGCGCGTCACGACCTGCCGCAGCAGAACCTCCTCGAAGGCATGGAACGACAGGGTTTCGAAGGTCAGCGGCACGCCGAAGGCCGGGACCAGCGCACCGGCGACGAGGGCGAGGAAGGGGGCGACGAGCATGAAGAAAAGCGCGACCACAAGCAGGGGTATCAGGACGAATTTCCACCGCCCGACCTGGAAAGAGGTCGCGGCGCCCGACTGGCCGAGAATGCGGTAGTCGCGGCCGCCGAGCGCCCGCTCCTGCACGGCAAGCCCTGCCACGGCAATCAGCGCGATGACACCGGAAAGCACGGCCACCTCACCAAAAGTCTGATCCGTAAAGGCAGCGAACTTGGTGAAGATCAGCGTCGCCAGCGTGTAGATCGAGGCCGGTATGCCGAGGATCGCCGGTATGCCGAAATTGCCGATGCACGAAACGAAGGCGACCGCCGCGCCCGCGATCATGCCGGGCAACGCCAATGGCAGTACGATATCGCGGAAGGTGCGCAAGGCCGACGCGCCGGACAGGCGCGCCGCCTCGATGCCATCGCGCGGAATGATCAACAGCCCGGCCCTTAGCGCGAGATAGACGAGTGGCGCGTGCTGCACGCCGTAGAGCAGCGCAATGCCACCGACCGAGTAGAGCGGCTGCGGCGAGCCGAGCGGTGGCGCGATGTGCAAGGCCTTGAGCAGCGGGCTGGACGGACCGGACATCTGTACCCAGGCAAGTGCCGTCACCTGGGGCGGGATCATCATCGGCAGAACGAACAGAAAGCTGAATGGTCCCCTGGCCGGCACGTCCGTGAGCGTCAGCACGAAGGCGAAGAACGCGCCGATCACCAGCGAGATGGCGGTTCCGAGAAAGGCGGTGACCAGCGTGTAGTAGGTGGCCGACCAGAGGGTGCGATCGGTGAGCACGGCAAACGCACCACCGCCCGCAAAGGCGGCGATACCCGTCACGGCGAGCCGCGCAAGGGGCAGCACGCTAAGGACGAGGACCACGCTGACGATAAGCGGAAACAGCCAGGCCGGCTGGCTGTTTCCCGGACGAACATATCCGTGCATGAAAGGCCGCAGCCGAGCCTCAGTTCGAGCCGAAGTGATCGGAGAAGGTCTTCAGGTCCGCATCGGTGTTCTTGAGTGCGGTTGCGGCATCGAGCGGCAGCACGCGGATGGTCTCGCGGGCCGGGAAGCCTTCCGGCATGGCGATGCCGTTGCGAGCCGGGATGTAACCGAGCTTCACAAAACCCTCCTGGCCCTCGACCGACAGGACGTAATCAACGAATTTCTTGGCAGCCTCGGCGTTCTTGGACGAAGCGAGGATGCCGACCGGCTCGGTGACGGCAGAGACGCCTTCGGCCGGGAAGACGAATTCGACCGGCGCGCCCTTGGCCTTCTCGCGGATCGGCATGTAGTCGACCACCATGCCATAGGCCTTTTCGCCCGAGGCGACGGCCTTCAGCACGGCGCCGTTGCCACCGGCGGCCGTCGTGCCGTTTTCGGCGAGTGCCTTGTAATAGGCCCAGCCGAGGCTCTCGACGCCCGTCAGCGTTTGCGCATGAATGAGGGCGGCGCCCGAGGTGAGCGGGCTCGGCATGGTCACGAGGCCCTTGGCATCGGCCTTTGCCAGGTCCTGCCAGCTTGCGGGCTTCATGCCGGCGGCGGTGTTGTAGACGATGCCGGTGGTGATCAGCTTGGTCGAATAGTAGTGGCCGTCCTTGTCGTAAAGGCTAGCGTCATAATTGGCGGCTTCCGGCGAGGCGTAGGCGAGCAGCTTGCCGTCCTGCTTCAGGCGTTCGAGCGTCACGGTGTCGGCGATCAACAGCACGTCGGCAACCGGATTGCCGGCGGCGATCTCGGCCTGAAGCTTGGCCATGATCTTCGGCGTTCCGTCGCGGACCCAATCCACCTTGATGTCCGGATTGGCAGCCATGAAGCCGTCGACAGTCGCCTGCGCGTCTTCGTTGGGCTGGCTGGTGTAAAGGACGAGGTTTTCGGCAAAGGCCGGAAGTGCGACCAGGCTGGCGGTGAACAGGGCAGCGGCAGAAACGAGCGTTTTCATGGGAGCATCCTTCGGAAACAGAACCGCTCCCTATCCCTGCCACTTGACACCCGTGTGACATCCGCCTGTACGGCGGCCGCGCGCGAGCGCCGAAGCCGTTGCTTCAGGATGCCGCCGTCCGGTGCTCGCCGGCGGTTGCGACGGCTATGGTGGCGAGCGCCGAGCGGACGGCCGAAGGCGACGATGCTCTTGAAAGCGCGCAGGTGGCGGGATTGAGAGAACCGACCCGGATCGATTGTCCACCGCGCGCATTGGCAAGGGCGAACATCGTCTCGTCCGTCAGGTCGTCACCGATCGCGATCGGCAATCTTCCTGCAAAACCCGGCTCCTCCAGATAGGAGGCGACGGCTTCGCCCTTGTCCGCGCGGGCGGGGCGAATTTCGAAAACCATCTTGCCCGGCTGAAGCACCCAGTCCGGCCCGGCCTCCTCCGCGACATTCTGCATGAGGTGTTCAAGCGCCGTATTGTAGGCGGGCGCCAGCCTGTAATGCGCGGCAACAGCCGCGCCCTTGTCCTCGATCAGTACCCCCTCCATCCAGGCGGTCTGCTCGACGAGGCGCTGCTTCAAACCCTCGAAGGATGGCGTCGCAGACACCATGGCCGTCTTGCCGTCGGCGCTTCGAAACTCCGCGCCATGCAGCCCGGCGATCGGAAAGCGGAACGGCGCAAACAGCCTGTCGGCGTAAGGAAGGCTGCGCCCCGTGACGAGCGCGAGAGCCCCACCCAGCCGGGCAGAAACCGCATTGAGGTCGTGCGGCAACGACAGGGGAACCTGAATGTCATCCGGCCGCGCCGCCAGATCGAGCAGCGTCCCGTCGATATCAAGAAAAAGCGCCCAGCGGTCCGGCTCGTCGGTGAGACGTCGGATCAGATGACGGATTGCGGCATCCGACGGCCGCAACTTTTCCTGCTCGCTCATCGACCAGCAAGTAGATCGCTGTCTCCAGTCGGCAAGCCCCGACAGGAACAACTTTTTATCCGCTGCATTGTGCTCTCGCATTTCTCGCACGGGCAAGGAGCCGGCATGGCCAAGCAGAAAACGAAGCCGAAACCGACGCAGGACAATGACCCGCCCGTCACCCATGGCGCCGACGACCTGCCCACCGTGAACGTGGCAAGCTACAATCTGGAACTGCGCAACAAGGATGGTTTTATCGGCGACCGCGCCAACAAATCCGCCTTCCGCGATATCATCCAGGAGTGGAGAAAGCGCGTCCGTGAAGGTGGCGCCGATCCGCTGGGCGCGGTTCTGACCGACGAGCTTTCCAAGAAGGAAATCGACAAGCTGCTTGAGGAGCAAGGGACCGAAGCGGCGACCCTCGTGCGTGCTGCAATCGATGATTTCGCACAGGAACTGGCGACCATCCTCATGCGCTACCTCAAGGAGGAAACATGGCAGGAAACGCGCAGGATCGTCGTCGGAGGTGGTTTTAGCGACAGCAAGGCCGGTGCACTGGCAATCGCGCGCGCGGCGCTACAGCTAAAGGCGGCAGGCCTGAAGGTCGAACTGGTCGCGATCTCCCACCACCCCAACGAGGCCGGACTGGTGGGCGCGGTCCACCTCATTCCCGGCTGGATGCTCAAGGGGCATGACGCAATCCTCGCCGTCGATATCGGCGGAACCAATATCCGTGCAGGCGTCGTCAAGCTCAACCTCGAGGACAAGCCGGACTTCTTCCGTGCCAAGGTTTGGAATTCCCGGCTGTGGCGCCATGCCGATGAGGAACCTCGGCGCACCGCGACTATCGAACATCTTGTCAGGATGATCGAGAGCCTCATCGCGAAGGCCGAGAAGGCGAAGCTCGCGCTCGCCCCGGTGATCGGCATCGGCTGCCCTGGTATCATCGCAGCCGACGGGTCCATCGCGCGGGGCGGGCAGAACCTTCCGGGAGGAAACTGGGAAAGCACGCATTTCAACCTGCCGGAAGCGCTTCGCAAGGCAATCCCGCGGATTATGGATCAGCCGACCTTTGTCATCATGCACAACGATGCCGTCGTGCAGGGATTGTCGGAGGCCCCGCGCATGGCCGACGTGGCGGGCTGGGCCGCCGTGACGATCGGGACGGGGTTGGGCAATGCGAGCTACATCAACAAGCCGGGCGGCTAGAGAATGCCGGTCGCCCTGCCGACGCGGCTTTGAGCGGCACGCACCGTCAGGGCGATCCTCTCGGCGACGAAAACGGCGTGCTCGGTCACCTGAGGCAGGCCCATCAGCTCCCCGAACGTCCCGCGCGCCAGCGGGCCCGCGACGTAGAGCGTTTCCGCGATGCCGCCATCCGCACGGATGACGCGGCTGTTTTCGTCCACCGCAATTCCAAGGCCTACCGGGTCGGCTTGCAAGAGGCCGACTGTGGCAAGCTGTGCGACAAGCGGCTGGCTCGACAGGATGGATCGATGGTCCGGCCCGGTCGTCACGATCACCGCGTCGTAGCGGTCTTCAAAGGTTCCCCGCCCGTGGCGCGGCCGGAATGTCACGGAGATTTCATCGTTCTCCACCGCGCGCGCGACCTCACGAACCGACGCGGCGTAAAAGGTGAGCGTGGCCGCGGCCAGACGCCGGTCTATTGCGCCTTCGACCTGCGGTGCAATGCGGAACCTGTGCACGTCCCAATAGGGACGCAGGAAGCGCACGACGCGTCGGCGTTCGATTGTCGACAGGGCACGCCAGATGTCACCACCCTGCGCCCGCAGCCGGTCGAACACCGCATGCCAGGTCACGCCCACGACTTTCGCCTCCGCGAGGGTGCTGCGGACACGCCGAAGAAGGGCGCGTGCAGTGCGGGCCGGTGGGACGACGAATTCGCCGAATGGATCCTGCGGGGCGAGGTTGTGCCCGCGCGAACGCAGGCCGCGACGCGAGACGGCTGTGATCGGCCCCTGATGTTCGGCCGCATCGAGCGCTGCGATGACATCGGCGGCGGTGAGGCCAGCCCCCAGCACGAGGACACGATCCTGTGGCCGGATTTTTGACAATGCGCCGGCCACGGTGGCGTCCGCTATGTAGCGGGGATGTCCGGCAAGCGGCCGGTCAAGGACGGCTGGAGCTGTCGGGCTCGGATGGGTTGTCGCCAGCACCATCAGGTCGGCCGTGAGCCGGGACCCGTCATCGGCGTCGATATGCCAGCCTCCGCTCCAGGCCGGGGTCGCGGCCTCCACCCGGATTCGGCGATGCTCGATCCTTCCTGCGGCGATGAACGGCTGGAGCTGTGCGGAAACATACTGGCCGAAGGCCGACCGGCGAGCGAAGACATGGCCATCCGCGGTGGTTGCCTGCGGGTCGTCTGCGAGCGCTCCGGTCTCCAGGAGCCAGCGTTGAAAATGCTCGTCATCGCCCGGCACGAGCGTCATGCGGGCAGCGGGTACGTTGATGCGGTGGACCGGATCGTCCGTGCCGTAGGCGAGGCCGGCGCCTAGCGTCGCCCTTGGTTCATAGACGATGATCCGCGCCGCACTGGCAGGAAGACTTCCGGCCAGGTGATAGGCAAGCGCCGCCCCGGTAAAACCGCCACCGATAATTGCCACGACCGGACGATCCGCGCTGTTGCCCGACGTCGTCAAACCCAGCCGTGGCGTCATCTCGTCCGTGGTGGCGGTCAACGCCTCATTCCTTCCGGCTGGCATGTCATGCGCCGACGGATTTCAGGGCCGGCACCGCCTCGGCCTCGCGACGCTTCACCGCCTCGATATCGCGATACCCATCGGCAGGATGGGTCTTGGGCAGGTATGCCCCCTCGCCAAACAGCTTTTCTCGCAGCGTGCCCGGCTTGTAGGCGGTGGGGTAGGCGCCGCGCTTCTGCAATTCAGGCACGATATGGGCGACAATATCCTCGAAACTGTCGGGCGTCACGGCATAAGCGAGGTTGAATCCGTCGACATCCGTATCCGCCACCCATTCCTGAAGGATATCGGCGATGCGTTCCGGTGAACCGACGAAGACCGGCCCCATGCCACCGATGCCCCCAAACTGGGCGAGTTCGTCGATCGTCCAGGACTTGTCGCCGCCGGCGATATGCTCGACGAAGGAATGGATGGCATTGGTCTCGATCTTTTCGACGATGTCGGTCGGGGCATACTGCCCGAAGTCGATACCGCTCCAGCCGGACATGAAGGTGAGCGAGCCGTCATAAGAGACGTAGCTCTTGTAGTCCTCGAACTTCTTCTGCGCCTTTTCCTCGGTCTCGTCGGTGATGACGGTGACGAGGGTATAGATGAAGACCTTCTTTGGATCACGCCCGGCCGCGGCGATGCGCTGGCGGATATCGGCGACATAGGCCTTCAGGACGGATTTCGTCGGCGCGGCGACGAAGATGCATTCGGCATGGGCGGCCGCGAAAGCCTTGCCCGGCCCCGAGGCGCCGGCCTGGTACAGCAAGGGCGTGCGCTGCGGCGACGGCTCGGTGAGACCGTAGCCGGGCACCTCGAAGAATTTGCCCTTGTGGGCGATCTCGTGGACCTTCTCCGGATGAGTGAAGATGCGTTTGTCGCCATCCCGCACCACGGCACCCTCTTCCCAGGAACCTTCCAGCAGCTTGTAGAGTACCTCGACATATTCGGCGGCGACCTCATAGCGGTTGTCGTGCCCGCGAAGACCGCCCTGCCCGACATTCTTCGCCCCGCTTTCCAGGTAGGAGGTGACGATGTTCCAGCCGACACGGCCTTTGGAGTGATGATCGGCCGTCGCAAGGCGGCGCGCGAAGGTATAGGGGTGCTCGAACGAGGTGGACGCGGTGATGCCGATTCCGAGATGCTCGGTGGCAAGCGCGATGGGCGCCGCCAGTTGCAGCGGATCGTTTACCGGCAACTGCGCTGCCTGATGGATCGCGTGGTAGTTCGAGCCCTTGTAGACATCGTAGTAGCCGACGACATCGGCGATGAAGATGCCATCGAAGACGCCGCGCTCCAATGTACGCGCGAGATCCTGCCAGTAGTCCAGATCCTTGTATTTCCAGGATTTGTCGCGCGGATGAGCCCAGAGGCCCGGCGACTGATGGCCCACGCAGTTCATGTCGAAGGCATTGAAACGGATATGGCGCGCCATTGTGGTCTCCAGCGTCTTGAGGATGCCGTGCGGCCTCCTGTCCCGGCGGAGAATAGCGCCTTGGATGGCCAAATACAGGAATTCTATCTTTTATATGTATTAACTTTAGAAATGGCATTTCTGTTTGTCGGATAGAGGCAAGCAGTTCTGTCGCGCATGCGGGAGCGCAAGAACCAAGATCAAATGCGGCCCTCCGTCGCCTCTATTTCATGAGCAAAAAAAGGGCCGCAACCCCGAAGGATTGCGGCCAGGTGACCACCCCCACCACGAGGGTTGGATTTCAGAGCGCGCCGTTGCGCGGCGGAATGACGCCGTTGAGGTGATAGTTGCCGACCACGTGGTACTTCCAGCGCACCGGATCGTGCAGCGTATGGGTGCGGGCGTTTCGCCAGTGCCGTTCGAGATTGAGGCCGCGCTTCGTGGCCGAGGTGCCTGCGAGTTCGAAGAGCACGTTGGTGGCGTCGATCGCAAGCTCCGTCGTCAACACCTTGGCGGCGGCAACTGCCAGCGTCGCCGCCACGGAATTTTCCTGGCTGAGACTTATCTGCGCCTGGTCTACCCTGCGCCCGGCCCGCTCAAGTGTCGCCTCGGCGGCCTCGATGCGGATGGCAAGCTCGCCGATGCGGGATATGGTCAGCGGATCGTCCGCCGCACGCTCGACGCCGCTGTCGGTCCACGGACGCGCCCGGTCGCGTACATAGCCGATGGTTTCCTTCAGCGCCGCGCGTGCAATGCCGAGATCGACCCCCGCATGGATGATCTGCCCGACGGAGCCGATCGTGCCGGGACGCTCGAACCCCTTGTGGTGCTGGACCACGGCATCGGCCGGGACGTAGACGTCGGTCAGGATCGTCGTTCCGCTGCCCGTCGTGCGCTGGCCGAAACCATCCCAGTCGTCGACGATCTCGATGCCTTCCGTCTCGCGCGGCACGAAGGACATGGTCAGCCGCTCCTCGCCATCGAGCGCGAAGATCACCACCCAATGGGCAAAGAGCACACCGGTGGAATAGAATTTCCGGCCGTTGATGCGAAAGCCCGCGCCATCCGGCGTAATGCGGGTGTTGTAGTCGCCAACCGTCTTCGTTCCGACCTCAGAAAGCGCGTTGCCAAAGCGGTCGCCGGCAAGTGCCCGCCCGAAATAGAACCGCTTCTGCACCTCACTGCCATCGTGGCGCAGGGCTTCAAGGATATAGAAATGGTTCTGTGGGATCTGGCCGATCGAACTGTCGGCTTCGGACAGGATCGCCGTAACCTCCGCCAGCACCGCATTCGATACATCGATGCCGCCATACTCAGAGGGAACGGTGATGGCGAGCAATCCGGAGGCCGACAGGCGGTCGAGCTCTTCATAGGGAAGCGCGCGCTCGTAGTCTCGCCGGCTTGCACCGCCAATGAAATCCCCGGCGAGTTCGCGCGCTACGGCGAGGGCCTCTTCCTCGCTCGCGATGCGACGGGCTGTCTCTGGTGGCTGGACGAGCGTCGTGACACTGCTCATGGTCGTTCCTTTCGGGAGAGGGATCAGGCCTTGGCCGGCTTTTCCAGAAGATGCAGCAGGTCGGGATGGTGTTTCGCCGCGACATCAGGATGGGAGCGCAGGCGGCTCTTCAGGTGGTTGATGCCGACTTCCCGGAAGATCGGGTTGAGCGGGTCGACTGTCACGCCGCGCTCACCGCGCTTCAGGGTCTCAGGCAGCGGAATGACCGGGATCGTCGCGTCGTAGCGGGCGCCGAGGAAGAAGGCGACGGAGAACCGCTCCGTGCCGGCCGGCGGGGTCACGACGTCATGGACATCCGCCCGGACAAAGCCGTTCGTCGCCAGTTCCAGAAGCTCCCCGCTGTTGATGATGAAGGTGCCGGGCACCGGCGGCGCCTCGATCCACACACCCTCTTCCGTGCGGATACGCAGGCCCGGCGTGGTGTCCTGCAGGAGCACGGTGACGAAGCCACCGTCCTTGTGCGCGCCGACCCCCTGATCGCTCCCGGCGGCCTCGCGACCGGGATAGCGGATGATCTTCAGGAGCTGGGACGGCGAGGGTTCGTAGATTTCGGAGAAGGCGTTTTCCGGCTGGCCGAGGGCCAGTGCAATGGCCTTCAGCACATCGATGCCGATGCGGGTGACTTCCGCCTGGTAGCGAAGAAGCAGCGGCTTCAGTTCCGGCAGGGCGTCGGGCCATTGGTTGGGGCCATAAAGCCGGTTCCACGGCGTATCCGCTCCGGCGTCGACGGGCGCGCCTTCCGTGTTGATATCGAGCTGCTCGCGCCAGTCCTGCTCACCGCGGGTGCGCTCGTAACCGGCGCGATTGTAGCCGCGGAAATGCGGCGACTTCACCATCTCGATCGACAGCTTGTCCGCTTCCGGCAGCGCAAAGAAACGCTTCGAGGCCGAAAGCACGTCGTCGATCAGGCTTTGCGGCACGCCATGGCCGGTGAGATAGAAGAAGCCGTGGTCGTGCAGGACGCGGGTCAGTTCCTTGACGAAACCCGCGCGTTCCGCGGCGTCGCCGTAAAAGCGCGAGAAATCGATCGTCGGCAGATGGACGGGCTTGGTGTGGATGGTCATGTCATGCTCCTCGAATGAATAGTTTGGACACAGGTCTGGTCATTCCGCCGCCCGCATAAGGGCGTTCGCCCGGTAGGTTGCACCGTGATGTCGTTCCGGCAACCGGTCGCCTTCGCCGAACAGGCGGCTGCGCAGGCTGCCCTCGCCATAGGCGGTCTTGTAGCGGCCGCGCTCCTGCAGCACGGGCACCACCAGATTGATGAAATCCTCGTAGCTTTCCGGCGCCACGGTGCGGGCAAGGTTGAAGCCGTCAATCTCGCCTTCGGCAATCCATGCCTCCAGCGCATCGGCGACCTGGTAGGGATTGCCGACGATCAGCGGATAACGCCCGCCAAGCGGCATGTCGGAGAGGATGCTGCGCTTCGTCCAGCCGCGTTCGCGTGCGAGATCGACGGAGGTCTGCACGAAATTGCCCTTGCCGTAGGTGATCGGCTCGTCGAGTTCATACTGCGAAAAATCGATGCCGGTGCCGGCGGAGAAATGTGCGAGGCCCGCCTCGGGGCTCGCGTAGCGGGCATAGTCCTCGTACTTCTCCTTGGCCGCCCGCTCCGTCCGGTCGACCACGACGGTGATGCCGGCGAAGATGCGGACGTCTTCCGCCCGCCGCCCCGCCTCGACTGCGCCCTTGCGGATGGCGCGCGACGCGGTGCGGGCGACCTTCGTATCGGGCGATGAGATGAAGACGCATTCAGCATGGCGGGCGGCGAATTGCCGGCCGCGGCCGGAGGTACCGGCCTGATAAAGCACCGGCGTGCGCTGCCGCGAGGGTTCGCTGAGGTGATAGCCCTCGGCCCGGTAATAGGTTCCCTTATGCCGAATTTTTCGCACGCGCGATGGGTCGGCATAGGTCCGGCAACGGCGGTCGCGCAGCACGGCGTCGTCGTCCCAGCTACCTTCCCAAAGCGCATAGAGCAGATCCAGGCATTCATCTGCCCGATCGTAGCGTTGGTCGTGTTCGCCGAGCGCCGTCTGCCCAATTGCCCGTGCGGCACTGTCGAGATAGCCCGTCACGATGTTCCAGCCGATGCGGCCATCGGTCAGGTGATCGAGCGTCGACATGCGGCGGGCAAAAATATAGGGCTCCTCCGCATTCACATTGACCGTGACTCCGAAACCGAGCCCCTTCGTCACCGCAGCCATCGCGGACACCAGCATCAATGGATCGTTGACCGGCAGCTGGATGGATTCGCGCAGCGTAAGGTCAATGGACTGCTGGTAGACATCATAGACCCCGACAATGTCGGCCAGGAACACACCATCGAACAGGCCGCGCTCGAGGGTGGCCGCCAGCTCAATCCAGTGGCTCAGTTTGGTATAGCGATGCGACTGGTCGCGCGGATGGGTCCACAGGCCATGGTTGATATGGCCGGCGCAGTTCATGGTGAAGGCGTTGAGCAGAATTTCTTTTGGCATGTTCCATGCGAGGGCGCATCCGCCCTCTCCGTCAGATCCAGGAATGCAGCGGCGGCTGCACACCGTTGAGGTAATACTGGCCGACCGCGTGGAACTTCCAGCGCACCGGATCGTGCAGCGTATGGGTTCGCGCATCGCGCCAGAAGCGGTCGAGATTGTGGGCTCCGAGCGTCGAGCGCGTGCCGGCAAGCTCAAAGAGCTTGTTGGCCGCCGCAAGCGCGACTTCCGTTGTCAGCACCTTGGCCTCGGCGACCGCGATCTTCGCCTTGCCGATCGTCTCGCCGGTGACATCGGCAATTGTTTCGTCGAGCTGCCGGCCAGCGCGTTCGAGAAGTGCTTCGGCCGCGTGCTGGCGGATTTTCAGGTCGCCGATCGCCGCAATTGTATAGGGATCGTCGGATGCCCTGTCCGCGCCGCTGTCGATCCACGAACGTGCATGGTTGCGCACAAGATCGATCGTCGCGTCGATGGCACCGCGCGCAATGCCAGAATCGATCGCAGCGTGGATAAGCTGGCTCTGCGGCCCTACGGCGCTCTGGTTTTCGTAGACGATGTGGGCGGGTAGCACCCGGCTTGTGGGAATCGCAACTTCATTGAGGATAACCGTGCCACTCGCCGTGGTCCGCTGGCCAAAGGCCGACCAGTCGTTGACGACCTCCAGCCCTTCGGCATCCCGGTCGGCAACAGCAACCACAACATGGCCCTCTTCGTCCAGCGCGACGATCGGCACCAGATGCGCAAACAGTGCACCTGTGGAGTAGAACTTACGGCCCGAGACGACGAAATGCTCGCCCTTGCGCACCAGTCGCGTTTCGAAGCTCTCGACAGTCTTGCCGCCGAATTCGGAAAACGCATTGCCGAGCCGCTTTCCGGCGAGCACGGCGCCGAAGAGTTCGCGCTTCTGCGCTTCACTTGCGGTCTGGCGGATGACGTCGATGATCTCGAAACTGTTCTGCGCGATCTGCGTCAGCGACGGATCGCCAGCGGCAAGCGTGGCGAAAACCTTTGCGAGCGTGACCTGCGAGACGCCGGCTCCGCCATAGGCCTTGGGAATGGTGATGCCCCAGAGGCCGCTCTGCGAAAACAGGTCCACCTCCCGGAACGGCAAGAGACGATCCCGGTCGCGCTCCTTTGCCTCTGCGGCAAAGAGCGGCCTCAGCTGCTCGGCAACCGCAATCGCTTCCGCATCGTTGCGGATGACATGCGCCGCCGTTGCCGGCGGGTTGGGCAGCCAGCCGGGCTCGCCGGGAGCGGGATCAGGTGGGAGAAGTTTTGCAGTCGCGTTTGTCGTGGTCATGTCTCAGCCGTCAATCGGGTCTTGAGAGGAGCCGGGCTGCGATAGGGCGCAGCCCGGCGGCGAAAGACTAAAAAGCTCAGAAGGCAGCGACTACCTGTCCCTTGTAGCGCTCTTCGATGAACTTTCGGGTCTCCTCGCTGTTGAGCACCTTGGCGAGCTTTGCCACGCGTGCGTCGCCCTTTGTCTCCGGGCGGGTGACGAGATACTCGCTCCAGACATTGTAGCCGTCCTGGCCGCGGTCGATGAGCAGCGCCTTCGTGATGTCGAGTTTCGCCTCGAAGACGTAGTTGCCGTTGAGCGCGGCCAGATCAACCTCACCCAGTGCGCGCGGAAGCAGCGCGGATTCCAATTCGACGATCTTCAGGTTCTTCGGGTTCTCGGTGACATCCTTGATGGTCGGCAGCGGGTCTTCCGGTGAAGTCAGCTCCGGGCAGCAGCAGACCGCGGCCGCCATTGACCGGATCGTTCGGGATCGCGACGGTCGCGCCATCTTCCAACTTGTCGACCGCGTCGATCTTCGTCGAATAGGCGACGAAGGGCTCGATGTGGACAGGCACGATCGGCACAAGTTCCGTGCCGCGCTGCTTGTTGTAGTCATTCAGGAACGGGCGGTACTGATAGTAGTTGGCATCGAGCTCGCCGGAGACGAGCTGGGCGTTCGGCTGGATGTAGTCCGTGAAGACGCGGATATCGAGATCGAGGCCTTCCTTGGCAAGGATCGGCTTGACGAATTCAAGGATCTCCGCATGCGGAATAGCGGTGGCGCCGACGACGAGCGTTTCGTCGGCTTTCGCGGTGCCGAAGGCGGCGAGTGCCAGGCTGGCGACGATGGTGAGTGATTTCAGGATGCGCATGTGGGTCCTCCGAGCGCTGGTCATTTGCGGGAAAAGTGGGTGACGAGGCGGTTGCCGCTCACCTGGATGAGCTGGACGAAGACGATGAGGATCGCGACGCAGACCAGCATGATTTCCGTCTGGAACCGATGGTAGCCGTAGCGGATCGCGAGATCGCCGAGCCCGCCGCCGCCGATGGCACCGGACATGGCCGTGTAGTCGACGAGTACGATTGCGGTGACGGTAACGGCGGCCAAGAGGCTCGGCAGGGCTTCGGGCAGCACGGCGCGCAGGATTGTCTGCGACGTCGAGGCCCCCATGGCGAGGCTCGCCTCGATAATGCCGCGATCGACCTCGCGCAGCGCCGTTTCCACGAGCCGAGCAAAGAACGGCGACGTGCCGACGACCAACGGGAAAATGACGCCGCGAATACCGAGCGATGTGCCGGTGACGAGCACGGTGACCGGCATCAGCACGATGAGCAGGATGATGAAGGGCACCGAACGGATGATGCTCAGCACGAAGGACAGGCCGCCATAGGCAACAGGCGCCTGGAACAGCTGCTGCCGGCCGGTAAGGAACAGCAGGATGCCGAGCGGCAGACCGACGAGCACGGTGAGCAGCAGCGCACCACCGACCATCGCCAAGGTCTGGCCAAGCGCTGCGCCGATATCACCCCAATAGAGGTTCTCAAACGACATAGCGCGGCCTTTCCTGAAGACGTGGCGGAGCGGCTGGCACATCGTCGGCAAGCGCCCCGCCCTGCAACTCCACATGCACGCCGCTGGCGCGCAGGCCCGCGATGGCGCCCGCCACGTCACGGCCACTGAGCGACACGATGAACTGGGCATAGGGCGTCTCGCGGATATGGCCGACGCGGCCGGCGAGGATGCTGTAGTCAACGATGTTTTCACGCGCGATGCGACCGAGGATCGGCTTATGCGCGGACGGCCCGGTAAAGGTGAGCCGCACTGTGCGCCCGCCGAGGTCGGACGCTGTGATCGCATCCAGCGCACCACCGTCCGGTTCCGTTTCGCGCACGAGACGCAGCGTTGCCGGGTGTCGCGGATGCAGGAAGACGTCCGCCACCCGCCCCTCCTCCACCACACGGCCGCGGTCGAGCACCGCGACGCGGTCGCAGGTGCGGCGGATCACATCCATTTCATGGGTGATGAGCACGATCGTCACGCCGAGATCGCGGTTGATCTGCCGAAGCAGATCGAGCACGGCACCGGTCGTCTGCGGATCAAGCGCGCTCGTCGCCTCATCGCAGAGCAGCACCTGCGGCTCGCAGGCGAGCGCACGGGCAATGCCGACGCGCTGTTTCTGGCCACCGGAAAGCTGCCGGGGATATTTGTGCGCATGTTCGCTCAGCCCGACGCGGGCGAGCAGCGCGGCCACCTGCTCGGCAATCTCGATCTTGCCATACTGGCCGGTCAGTTCGAGCGGATAGGCAACGTTGCCGGCGACGGTGCGGGCGCTCAACAGGTTGAAATGCTGGAACACCATGCCGATAGACCGACGGAGTTCCCGCAGGCTCTTGCCCCTGGCATCCGTCACCCGGTGGCCGGCGACAAAGACGTTACCGCCGGTCGGGCGTTCAAGCAGGTTGATCAGCCGCACCAGCGTCGACTTGCCGGCCCCGGACGAACCGATGATGCCGAAGATCTCGCCCTTGGCGATCGACAGATCGACGCCGTCGAGTGCAGCCACCGGACCATCCTTGCCGGCAAAGCTTTTGGTGATGCCTTCGAGCCTGATCATCGTCGTCAGCCCGCGCTCGCGCCGATGCGCCACTGGTAGGGCGGCGGCGTGCCGTTGACGGCGAAGTCCCCAATGATGCGGTGCTTGTAGATGCGCGGATTGTGCGAGGCGAGCGTGCGAGCATTGCGCCAGTGCCGGTCGAGGCCGGCCGGCTTCTTCGTCGCCGAGGCGCCAAGTGCGTCGAAGAGCAAGGTCGAGGCTTCGAGGATCAGGTCAGAGACCACAGTCTGGGCTTGTGCGGCTTCAAGTTCCGCAATTGCGTTCGCTTTTTCCTCGGCGTCTGGATCATCGATGAAATGCGCTTCGTAAGCGCGCTGAAGGCTTCCGGCCGCCTGGAGGGTGATCGCGCTTGCAGCATAGGCGGCAGCGCGGATGCGGCCGACGACCTGTAGCACCTGCGGGTCCTGGCTGGAGCGGGCAGCGGCGGCGTGCGTGTAGGTCCGCCGACGCTCCGCCACCGCCTTGGCGACATCCGCCGTAATCGCGCGGCCGATGCCGGCAAGCGTTGCCAGATGCACGAGCTGGTAGAAGGCCGCGCTGTATTTGAAGCGCTCGTCATCGATGACGATGTCTTCCGGCTGCACCGCGACATCCCGGAAGGTGGTGGTGCCGCTTGCTGTCAGGGTCTGGCCGAAACCATCCCAGTCGTCGATGACCTCGACGCCCTCGGCCTCGCGCCGCACGGCGACCGAGATGCCTTCGCCGTCCGCATTCGACGCGCCGACATCGATCCAGTCAGCAAAGAACGAGCCGGTCGTATAATATTTCGCCCCGTTCAGGACGAGCCTTCCGTCCTTTTCCGCAACATTGGTGGCGAAGCGATCAAGGGCGGCACCGGTGCCGATTTCGCTCCAGGCGTTGCCCGTAATCTCGCCACGCGCGATACGGCCAGCCCAAAGATCGCGCCGCTCCGAATCCTTCGTGTTGAGGATATCCTCGGTGAAGCCGAAATGGCCGCGCAACGCCTGGGTAATGTTCGAATCCGCCTCGGACAGCTCGATAAGCAGATTGAAGAACTGCGGCAGGCTCGCGCCCTTGCCGCCATCCGCGACTGGAAGGCGCGTGGCGCCGAAGCCTGCTTCCTTCAGGCGGCGGATCGCCTCGTGCGGCAGGTCGCGTTCCAGGTCACGCTCCGTTGCCCGCGCCGCAATGTCTGCGAAAATCGGCCGGAACGGGGCTGCAAGCCCCTCGTAGTCATCTCCGGGGCCAGCGCCCCAGGCATTCTCAATCTGCGTCATTCGTATCGCACTCATCGCTGCCGTGATCGGACAAAGGTCCCTCACGCTTGGAATTGACGGCGAGAGTAGCGTCTGGCTGGCTCGAATACAGGAATTCTATCTTTTTTATGGATTATAAAATGGAATGGCGTTTCTTTTTGCGTGAGACCTGTGTGCGACCCTGCTCGCAAAGAAAAACCCCGGCGCGAGGAGGGAGCGCCGGGGTTAAACACCGATCGGAGTCGTGCCGGTTTTCAAGCCAGCGCGATTGCGCGCTCCAGGTCGGCGATCAGGTCGTCCGGATGTTCCAGGCCGATGGAAAGCCGCACGTAGCCGGGCGTGACACCCGTCGCCAATTGGTCTTCCGGCGAGAGCTGCGAATGCGTCGTCGTCGACGGGTGGATCGCCAGAGACCGGGCATCGCCGATATTGGCGAGGTGGTAGAAGAGTTGGAGGGAATCGATGAACCGACGCCCAGCCTCGCGTCCCCCCTTCAGCTCGAAGCCGACCAGCGCGCCGAAATAGCCGGGCTTGAAGTATTTCTCCACCCGCGCCTTCGCGCTTCCATCCTGGTATTTCGGGAAGATCACCCGCTCTACCTTCGCATGGCCCTTCAGGTATTCAGCGACCTTCACCGCATTCTCATTGTGCTGGCGCAGGCGCAGCGGCAATGTCTCGAGGCCCTGGATGAACTGGAATGCGTTCTGCGGGCTGATCGCCGCACCGAGGTCGCGCAGCAGCACCGCGCGGGCGCGCAGGATGTAGGGATGGAAGGCGATCGTGGCAGCCTTCTCGATCCAGGTCTTGCCCTGGTAGCTCGGGTCCGGCTCATTGAGGTTCGGCTGACGCTCGGCATGCTCCGCCCAGGGAAAGGTGCCGCTGTCGACGATCGCACCGCCGATCGAGGTGCCGTGGCCGCCGATGTATTTTGTCGTCGAATAGACCACGATCGCCGCACCGTGCTCCAGCGGACGAATGATCAGGGGGGCTGCCGTGTTGTCGACGATCAGCGGGATGCCGTGGCGCCGGCCGATGGCAGCAACTTCGGCGATCGGGAAGACGTCCAGCTTCGGGTTCGGCAGCGATTCCGCATAGTAGGCGCGGGTCCGATCGTCCGTCGCCTTCTCGAAGGCTTCCGGATCCGTCGCATCGACGAAGCGTGTCTCGATGCCGAAATTCTTCAGCGTGGCCGCGAAAAGTGCCCAGGTGCCGCCATAGAGGCCGGCGGCGCTGACAATGTTGTCGCCGGCACGCGCCACGTTGAGGATCGCGAAGGCGGACGCCGCCTGGCCGGAGGCAAGCGCCAGGGCCGCCGCACCGCCTTCGAGTTCCGCAAGGCGCTGCTCGAAGGCATCCTGCGTCGGGTTGGAGACGCGCGTATAAAGATGACCGGGGGCTTCGAGGGCGAACAGCTTGTCGGCGCCGTCCGTACCCGGCAGTTGGAAAGAACTCGTCTGGTAGATCGGCACGGCCACGGCGCCGGTCGTCGGATCGAAGCGGAAGCTTCCGCCGTGCAGCGCTATTGTTTCCGGGTGCCGACTCTTGAACGTGGCGGTGCCGGCCGGCGGCTGCACGATGTCTTGCTCGGCAATCTCTGGGGATTGGTGGATCGTCATGACGCTTTTCCTTGAGTGGTGCGCATTCAGGCGCGCGAGGGACGGGCTGACAGAAGGACACCCGCGACGAGGATGGCCGCAGCGGCCCAAAAGGCCTCCGGCGCGTACCAGCGGATGCCATAGAGATGGTCGTTGGTGCAGAGCGCCTGGGCGAGCGAACAAAGGTCGGTTGCTCCTGCAATGCAGGTGACGGCCTGGCCGACGGTCAGGTAGTCGTTCTCGACGACCTTGCTGAAGATCAGCCACCACCAGCCGAGCGCGATGAGTGCGGAGATGCCGCCGGCGATTGCGACCGCCGGGTAGCTGGTGCGGCTGCTAGACGTCATGGGAAATTCCCAGCTTTTCGAGCAAAGAGGCGCGCAGCGCGATGAGGTTGGCATCGTCTCGCCGGCGCGGATGGGGCTGGTCGATACGCAGTTCCGCGACGATCGAGGCTGGCCGATCCGAGAGAACGATCACCCGGTCAGCCAGGAGCAACGCTTCCTCGACATCATGCGTGACGAGCAGTGCGGTGAAGCCGGCGCTCTTCCAGAGATCGAGAAGCTCCTTCTGCATTCTGAGCCGCGTCAGCGAGTCGAGCTTGCCGAAGGGCTCATCGAGCAGCAGCAGCTTCGGATCGTTGACCAGTGCACGGGCAAGTGCCGCGCGCTGCGCCATGCCGCCCGAAAGCTGGTGTGGATAGAAATCGGCAAAGCCTTCCAGCTTCACCAGCTTCAGCACTTCATCGATGCGGTACTCCCGCTCGCGGATGAGCCCGCGCGCTTCAAGTCCGATCGCGACATTGGCCCGCACGGTGCGCCACGGGAACAGCGTCGCATCCTGGAAGACGAGGATGCGGTCCGGGTTCGGTTCCAGGATCGGCCGGCCGTCTTCGCTCACGCTTCCAACCGTCGGCGCCTCCAGCCCGGCGGCAAGGCGCAACAGCGTGGACTTGCCGCAACCCGAGGGGCCAAGCAGGGCGACGAATTCGCCCGGCTCGACGGCAAGGCTCACATTGTCGAGAACCTGAAGCGCCTTGTCGTCGACATCGTAGTGGTGGGAAACACCTTCGACATCGAGGGCAATGCTGTTGACGACGCTGGCTTCTGCGAAGGCGACGGACATCTAGAGAATTCCCTTCTGCCAGCCGAGCAGGCGATCGCGCGCCACAAAGAGCAGGCGAACGAGGCCGGCGCAGATCAATGCCATGATGATGAGGGCGGCGTAGACATTGGCGTAGGCCGAGTAGGCCGTGTTGAACTGCAGGTACCAGCCAAGGCCAAATTTTGCGCCGAGCATTTCGGCCACGACGAGAACGGCGAAGGAGTAATAGAGGCCCATGAAGATGCCGACGAAGACGTTCGGCAGCGCTGCCGGAATCGCGACCTTGAAGATCAGGAAGCGGTTGTCGGCCCCGAGCGTGCGGGCGACATCGTAGAAGGACCGGTTCACCTGGCTGACGCCTGCCGCCGTGAGAATTGCGACCGGGATGCCGGAGGCGAGCGCCACGAGGAAGATCGAGGCGTGAAAGGTCGATGGGAAGATGAAGAAGGTGCAGGGTATCCAGGCGCTGGCCGGCACCGGGCCGATGAGTTTCAGGAGTGGCATGCCCCAATAGGCGAAGCGTTTCGACCAGCCGAGCGCCACGCCACCGGCAAAGCCCACAAGGATACCCGAAAAGAAACCGAGCCCCCACAGCCGGCCGGTATAGGCGATGCAGATAAGCAGCCGATCCCAATCCGTCATGTAGACGTGCAGCAAACCCTGCGGCGGCGAAAAGAAGGGTTTTGGTAGCCAGCCGAGCTTTGCCGTCAACACTTCCCAGACGGCAAGCCAGAGCCCGAGCACGATGAACCACGGTCCATAGTGCACGAGTGTGCGACCGGCGCTGCCGAGGCGATGGACGGTGACCGAAAGCACCAGAAAGATGAGCGCGCCGACGAGAGTGACGGCGGCAAACAGCCCCGTCGCCCCCCAACTGATGACGTCGGGCAGCCCGTAGGTCAGTGCCGACGCAAGAAACCAGGTCGCGGCGGCGAGCAGTCCGTTTCGCCAGATCCCCGTCAGGGGCAGGGTGACGGATCGCCGCCCTGCCCCGCCGAATGTTTCGTCTACCGCAGCACTCATCGGATCACGCGAAGATGTCGATGGTGATGCGGTTGGCGATCTCTTCCGGATCGGTGGCGGCGTCGATGACGCCGGTCAGCTTGAGGTCTTCGTAGCCGATCCTCACTTCCTTAAGGAGATCCTTGCCGAACCAATGGTCATGATAGGTGAAGGAGGCGAGAACCTCGGTCAGGTCTTCCAGCGGCAGGCCGGGCCTCAGCGTGTCGAAATACCACTTCGCCACTTCGTCCGGGTGCTTGGACGTGTATTGATGGATTTCGAGGTTCGCCGACGCCACGCGTTTGATGGCATCCTTGTTGGCCTCGTAGTAGTCGCCGTTGACGCCGAGCACACAGCAGACGCGATCCTTGAACGTGCCGGTCTGCGTATCGGCGACGCGGCGAAAACCGTGCTGCTTCTCGTAGGAGTAGGCCCAGGGGTCCATGTGCGCGACGGCGTCCGCCTCGCCCTTCAGCACGCCTTCAGCAACGAGATCGAACGGGAAAACCTTCCAGGTGACGTCGGTTTCCGGGTTGAGGCCGGCCTTGGCAAGCGCCACCGAGAAGGCGACGCGCGAGGGCGACATGACGTCGAAGGTGCCGATCGTCTTGCCCTTCAGATCCGTCAGCGTCTTGATGTCGGAGTCCGGCTTGACGAGCACGCTCTGGCAACCGCCATGCGAGCCCGCAAAGAGCCGCACGTCAAAACCCTGCTCGATCGGCTTCAGCCAATCGTAGAGGAGCCCCGGACCGGCCTCCGCCTTGCGGGTGGCGAGTGCCTGGATGAGCGTCTGGCCGCTCGCGCCCTGATAGAAGAGTTCGACATCGAGGCCGTGTTTGGCATAGATGCCCTTGGAAAGGCCGAAGCCGACGGGCGAATGACAGGCGGCCACTTCGGTCCATTCCAGCTTGATCGGAATGAGATTGCCGGCAATGGCATAGCGCGTCGAACGCGCACCGATAACACCGGCGGTCGCGGCCACAGCCGTTACGCCCGCCGCCTTGATCAGGCTGCGGCGCGAGAGGCCCTTGGAGAAAATGGTTTCGGATTGCTGGCCCATCGGATGTCCCCTCGATGCGTTGATGGGACTAGCCTAACAAAAATCATATTAGTTTATAGAATTTATAGATTATTTCTTTTCGACCGCGGAGAATATTCTTTCATCGGAAGGCTGTCGCTTGGATCGGCGTCCTCACGCCAGCAGCCCGACCTTCTCTTCTCGCCAAGGGGCGCCTGTTCAGGTGCGGGAAATCCGGCGCGTTGACCCGCCAAAGCTGTTGAACGATACTGCCGCGAAAAGGAGATCCCATGATTACAGGCTCTCAGTGCCGGGCAGCGCGCGCACTCGTCGAATACAGTCGGGAGCGTCTTGCCGTCGCCTCGAGCGTCGACATCTCGACGATCGAGAGCTTTGAGCGCAAGCTCGGGAAGCCTGATGACGAAAGCATCGCGGCACTCCGCGCTTCCCTGGAGGCTGCCGGCGCCGCTTTCCTGCCGGATGGAGATCGTGGCGGGATCGGCGTGCGACTGAAGTTCAACCGCTCCGAAACCCGGCGTATCCAGACAATGGAAGGTGAAGGCGGCATCGTAGCACACGATGACGTTCCATAAGCCCCCATCCTCCTCACCCGATTTCAAGTCATGCTCCCGAAGTATTTGAACACCCGCTAGCGGCCATACTCGATTGACCTTGAGGCGCAACGCGCGCGCCTCGCCGCCGCCCGTCCGGACGCTTCTTGAAAGCACGGTTCAGACACGGGCCGTCTCCTGTGTGAGATGAGCCTTACGACCGGGTCATCTGAAAATCAGCAGATCGGAACGCACGGCCAGAGAGAAGCAATTTGCTTCGGAACCGGGCAAATTTGGATGTCGGTTTCTTAAGTACACTAATTTTATAGATAATATGAACAGACCTTCAGCGCTTCGGGTAATTCACCCATGCGGCGGAAGTTTAGTTCTTTTGAAAACGGGGACATTTCAATATGATAGCGCACAAGACCCTTCGGCGGGCCGTCAAATCGGCGGTCGCAGCCGCCTTTCTCGCCACCACCATGCTTTCGGGCATCGCCCATGCCGGCCCGACACTCGACAAGATCAACCAGCGCGGCGCCATCAAGGTCGGCGTCGGCACGACGCCCGGCTTCTTCGCGCCGGACAGCAACGGCAAGTGGCAGGGTTTCTTCATCGATTTCGGCCGCGCCCTGTCAATTGCCGTGTTCGGCACGCCGGACAAGGTGGAGTTCACCTCCTCTTCGCCGCAGCAGCGCCTTCCCGCCCTCCAGAGCGGCGAATTCGACATCCTGCTTTCGGGCGTGACGGTTACCACCACGCGCGCCTTCAAGCTTGGCTTCCATTTCGGCCCGACGGTCTTTTATGACGGCCAGGGCATTCTGGTGCGCAAGGACCTCGGCGTGACGAAGGCCGCCGATCTTGACGGCGCGACCATCGGCGCCCAGAGCGGCACGACGGGCGAACTCAACGTCGCCGACTTCTTCCGCAAGACCGGCAAGACATTCACGCCGGTCACCATCGAGGATACCGGGCAGTTCATCGATGCGCTGGAATCGGGCCGCGTCGACGCGATCACGCAGGATTCTTCCGATCTCGTCGGCAAGCGCACGCAGCTGAAGAAGCCGGACGACTACGTTCTCCTCCCCGAGCGCCTGTCCAAGGAGCCGCTCGCACCGGCAATCGCCGGCGGTGACGATCGTTGGCTGGAACTGGTGAACTGGACCGTGAACGCCACGATCCAGGCCGAGGAATGGGGCATCACCTCGGCGAATGTCGACCAGTTCCTGGAATCGGAAGATCCGGCCATCCAGCGCTTCCTCGGCGTCGATCCGTCCTTCGGCACGGAACTCGGCCTTGATCCGAAATGGGCCTACAACATCATCAAGACCGTCGGCAATTACGGCGAGATCTTCGACCGCAACCTGAAGCCACTTGGTTGGGAACGCGGCTATAACAGCCTGTGGACCAATGGCGGCCTGCTCTACTCTCCGCCGTTCCGTTGATGTCGGACAGACGCGTGTTTCGAACCGTCGTGCCGGGCCCTTCAAGGCCGGGCATCGTCGAGAAAGTCCGCGGCTGGTGGGGCGGCTGGCCGCTCGGCCAGCTCGCCTTTCTTGTCGTGATCGCCGCGCTTGGCGCTTTGTTCGTGCACAACGTGCTCGAAACGATGGCGCGGATCGGCATCCTGCCCGGCTTCGGCTTCCTGTCGAGTTCCGCCAATTTCGAGATCGGCGAAAGCGCCATTTCATTTCGCGCGGGCGATACGTATCTGCGGGCGATCCTTTCGGGTCTTCTCAACACGCTAAAGGTCTCGTTGCTCGGCTGCCTGTTTGCGACGATCCTCGGCGTTGCCATCGGCATTGCCGGCCTCTCGCGCAATCTTTTGCTCTCAGGCCTTGTGCGCTGGTTCATCGAGATCACCCGCAACACGCCGCTGCTGCTCCAGCTTTTCTTCTGGATGTCGCTGGCAAAGGCCCTGCCGGCGCCGCGCCAGGCCTCCGCGCTGTTCGGCACAATCTTTCTCACCAGTCGCGGCGTCTACATCCCCTCGGTCTCACTGGAGGGTGGGCCATTCGGCCTTGCCGCTGCATTGGGATTTGTCGCAATCCTCGGCGTCGCGCTTCTTCTTATCCTGCGCCTCACCCAGCGTCTCACGCGTCGCACCGGAACGGTGGCAATAGCATTGGCTTTTGCCGCAACCCTTGCAGCCCTCTTCCTCTCCGGCACCCGGCCGGCTGTCGAAGTGCCCGCGCTCTCCGGCTTCAACATCCGCGGCGGGCTCAATCTTTCGCCTGAGTTCGCAGCGCTCCTCACCGGTCTCGTCATAAAATTCTCCGCCCTCATCGCCGAGATTGTGCGGGCAGGCATCCAGTCGGTGGGTAGCGGCCAATGGGAAGCGGCGCGCGCGCTCGGCCTGCATGAAGGCCAGATCATCCGTCTTGTCGTGCTGCCGCAGGCGCTGCGCGTCATCACGCCGCTGACGACATCGAGTTATCTCGATCTCACCAAGGATTCGAGCCTTGCCGTCGCTATTGGCTTTCCCGATCTTGTAAGCATCATCAACACAACAGCCAACACGACCGGCCAATCCATGGAAGCCCTGATCATCCTGATCGGCACTTTCCTTGCGATCAACCTTTCCCTCTCCGCCTTGATGAATGCCTACAATACCCGCGTTGCGCTGCGGGGAAGCACACGATGACCGCCGCCGCCCGCACCTTTGCAACGCTGCGCACCGGCCTGTTCGGCACTCGCACCAACACGCTCATCACCGCGGCAACGTTGTTGCTGCTGTCGCAGATCCTGCCACCTCTCTTTCGCTGGGCGGTGCTCGACGCCACGTTTACCGGCAATGCGGAGGCCTGCACGCGGGCCGGCGCCTGCTGGGCGTTTGTCACCGCCAAGCTGCGCTTCATTCTTTTCGCGTTTTACCCACCGGATCTGCAATGGCGGCCGGCGCTCGTTATCCTGCTGCTTGCCGCGATCCTGACGGCAAGTGCCTTGCCGCGTCTCTGGGGCCGGCCGCTGCTTTTCGCCTGGCCGTTGACGATTCTTACCTGCTGGCTGCTGATGCAGGGCGCCTTTACCAGCACGCCCATCCCCTCGAACCAATGGGGCGGCCTGCCGGTGACGCTTTTTGTCTGGGCCGTCTGCTTTGCTGCCGCCACGCCGATTGCGGTTCTGCTGGCGCTCGCCCGCCGCTCGACACTTGGTGGACTGCGCACCTTCTCCGTCCTCTATATCGAGCTGATGCGCGGCACGCCGATGGTTGGCATCCTCTATGTCGCCATGCTGATCCTGCCGATGGCGCTGCCGGACGGGCTGTCCTTTGACAAAATGCTGCGCGCCATGCTGATGGTCACGCTGTTCTGGGCGGCCTATATCGCCGAAGTCATCCGCGCCGGTCTGCAGGCCCTGCCCTCGGGGCAAACCGAGGCGGCAACCGCCCTTGGCCTCGGCTACTGGCGAACACAGCACCTCATTATCCTGCCGCAGGCCTTTCGCTTCGTCATTCCGGCATTGGTCAATCTCGCCATAGGCTTTCTGCTGGCAACCTCCCTGCTCGCCGTCATCGGCATCTTCGATCTCCTGAACGCCGCCCGTGCCTCCGCCGCCGACCCGAAATGGCTCGGCTTCTACAACGAGGCCTACATCGTGGTGGCCGCCGTCTATTTTGCTATCTGCTTTGGCGCATCGCGCTATAGCCGGTGGCTCGAGCGGCGGCTTGCCGCGGGCCGGCGCCTGTAGCTGGCAGGCGACCCCGCCGGGCGATGAATAATCCCAAGGCGGCGCTGAACAGGGAATAGAATTTCTTACAGAAACTATAGAAATAATTATTCTGCACTGAACCGCACATGCACCCGGCATGCGCGACCCTTTCAGACGACCGGCAGGACCCTATTCATGAGCAAGACCGACCAGCCCCTCGATTTCCTGTGGTTCATCCCGAGTTCCGGCGATGGCGCCTATCTCGGTTCGGACGAATTGAGCCGCCCGCCGGATCCGGGTTATTTTCGCGAGATCGCGGTTGCCGTCGACCGCCTCGGTTACTCCGGTGTGCTCATCCCGGTCGGTGCAGCCTGCGAAGAATCCTTCGTGCTCGCCGCCGACCTTGCCGCCCGTACGGAAAAGCTGAAATTCCTGGTCGCAATCCGCCCTGGTACGGCGACGCCGGCCTACTATGCGCGCCTAGCCTCCACCCTCGATCGCGTATCGAACGGACGGCTGCTGCTGAACATCGTGGTGGGCGGCAGTGCGCAGGAACTGGCCGGCGACGGCATTTTCCTGCCGCACGACGAACGCTACGACCACGCCGCCGAATTTTTCCACGTCTTCAACGAGTTGATCGAAACCGGCCGGTCGACGCTGGACGGCAAGTACATCAAGGCCATCGACGCACGCCTCGGCCTGCCGCCGGTGCAGCAGCCGCGCCCGCCGATCTACTTCGGCGGCTCATCGGATGCCGCGATCGATTTTGCCGGCGGCCTCGTCGACAAGTACCTGACCTGGGGTGAGCCACCGGCACAGGTGGCGGAAAAGATCGCCCATGCCCGCAAGGCCGCCGCCGCGAAGGGTCGCGAAGCGACCTTCGGCATCCGCCTGCATTTCATCGTGCGGGAGACGGACGATGAAGCCTGGGATGCCGCCGACCGGCTGATCTCGAAACTTTCCGACGAAGCCGTCGCCTCCGCGCAGGAGGTTTTGACCAAAAACTCCGACTCGGTCGGCCAGGCCCGCATGGTGGCCCTGCACAACGGCCGCCGCGACAAGCTGGAAGTGTCTCCAAACCTCTGGGTCGGCATCGGCCTGGTGCGCTCGGGCGCCGGCACCGCGTTGGTGGGCTCGCCAAAGACCGTCGCCGCACGGCTTCGCGAGTATCAGGCTCTCGGTATCGACACCGTCATCGCCTCCGGCTATCCGCATGTAGAGGAGGCCTACCGCGTCTCCGAACTGCTGTTCCCGGAACTCGGCTTGCCCGGCCCGCGCAACCAGTTGCGTTCGACCTTCGGCGGCCACCAGGTTTTTGGGGGGGGCGGCCACGGCGGCAACGTCAAGCTCACGTCGGCCTCGTAGCGCCAGTCGAGGGGCCGAGGGATATAGTCCTCGCGCCCCAGATCTCATGCTGAACGCCGCGCCGACAGGTTCGCGTGGCGGTCAGCGGAAAGAAATGCTCGGGCACGGACGTTTCCCGTCACCGGGGCCGGAAAACAGCCGTAGGAACATCAACGGCTCGTCCTACGCCGTCTTGCCCTTTCCTTCCACTGCGTCTCTCACCCACTCCTCCAACGCATTTCGTATCGCCCGTTCCGCCGTGTCCTGGCGCGTGAAGCCCCACCAGGTATGCGCGCCCTGCCAGACGCTCGCCATTTGCCAGCCAAGGCGCCGCCCCTTCTCCGGATCCGGTGACAGGCGCCGGCCGAGAGCCTCTGCAAGCCGGTATCCCCAAGCGGCGCCGCGGGCGCGCAATATTGGGTTGCGAATGTCTTCCCGGAGCAGCAACAGCCCATCGGTGACATCGCGTTCGGCGCGCTCCGGCGACATGAGGCGCAGGAGAAGGGCAATCGCGCCCTCCGGTGTCGGCGCCTCTTGAGCATCGGCAGACGCCGTCTCCGCGTCGAGACAGTCCCAGGCCCGCAACATTATGGCCTGCACCAATGCATCCCGGTCGCCGTAGCGCTGCACCAAGGTGGCCGCCGAAAGGCCAGCGGTTTGAGCGGCCCGGGCGAATGTCAGTCCGGCAGGCCCGGCCTCCATCAGGGCGTCGAGAAGCGCGTCGAGAACCTGCGCATCGGGGATTGTCTTGCGTCTTGCCATGGCTATATATAAATGTACGTTCGTTTATTTATTATTCAAGGAGGCTTCCTTGGCCCGCATCCTAGGATACATCGCCACCAGTCTCGATGGCTATATTGCCACCGCGGACGACAATCTCGATTGGCTGTTCAAATATGACGGCATGGATCTCGGTGAGCACGATTACCGCACCTTTATCAAACGCATCCGCACGATCGTCATGGGACGCGGCACCTACGACTTCGTTGCAAATGAGCCGTCCCCCTGGGCGTATGGGAACCAGCGGGTCATCGTCGTCACTTCGCAGCCGATCGATGAGCCCAAGGGACCGCTCGAGGTGCGCAACGACGTCGACACATTGATCGCAGAACTTCGCGCACTGGACGACGGTGACGTTTGGATGGTGGGTGGCGGCCAGTTGCAGATGGCCTTCATCGAGCGCGGTGCGCTGGACGAGATCGAAATCTATGTCATTCCGGAGATGCTGGGCAATGGGCGCCGCCTCTTCCCGCCAACCGGATTTCGCGCCAGCCCGACACTCATTAGTGCGCAAACGCTGGATCAGGGCTGTGTGCGACTCCACTACCGTTTCTAAATCTTGGGCGTTTGCCGAAACAGCATGGAGATCATCGGGAAAGACTGTCCTAGCCCCTTCACGCGCCGCACCGGATCACGGAAATCGTCCGCCGCGCGTTATACCTTGAAGAAAACGCGACCCATATGCAGTAAACCTGAGGTCAATAATCGACCAGCAACTGCGGATCGTCCTCCGTTCCGAAGCGGGGTTGAACGCCAAGCATTGCGCCGCTGCGCCGGATGATCTCGCGAACGACGGGACCGGCCGTATAGGCGGCCAGACGCCCACCGTTCTCGCCCGTCAGCGGCGCATCGACGATGGAGAGCACGACGTAACGAGGCTTATCCATGGGAAAGCCGGCGAGGAAGGCGTTGAAGTTGATATTCGTCGCATAACGACCGTTGATCACTTTGTCGGCCGTGCCGGTCTTTCCGCCGACGCGAAAGCCTGGGACCTGTGCGCTGCGGCCAGACCCGTTCAGGCCGTTCCAGGTGAAGAGATAGCGCATATCCGCGCTGGTTTTTTCAGCGAGAACCTGCACGGCGCCGCCGCTCGCCTCTTCCAGGCTTCGGGGCATAAAGGTGGGAGAAACCAAGCTTCCGCCATTGAGCAGGGCGGCAGCGGCGACAGCGGTTTGCAGCGGCGTGGTGGCGGCACCATGACCGTAGGAGATCGTCGCCGAGTTGATCTTCCGCCAGGTTCTCGGCTGCGTCGGCGTCGCGACCCCGGGCATCTCCGTATCCATCTTGGTGAGAAGCCCGAGCTTCGTCAAAAACGCCTGATGGCCTTCGATCCCGACCATGTCGGCAATGGTCGCGGTTCCGATGTTGGAGGAAAACTGAAACACTTCCGGGATCGACAGGGGCCGCCTCTTTCCCCGGAAATCCTTGATGGTGAAACCACCCATGCGAATGGGGTTCGACGCGTCGATGACCGAGTTGAGGTTGATGCTGCCGGCGTCGAGCCCCATGGCCAGCGTGAACGCCTTGAACGTCGATCCCATCTCGAATGTCGCATTGCTCATCCGGTTGAACCAACCCTTCTCGTATTCCTTGTCGACGCTGCCGTCGGGAAGCTGGCGCGAGGGTTCGTTCGGATCGTAGTCCGGCACCGATGCCATGGCGAGAACCTCGCCGGTCGCGACGTCAAGGACCACCGCGCCCGCGGCTTCCGCCTTATAGTCGGTCATCGCCTTTGCGACGACATCGCGCACGATGGCCTGGACGCGCAGGTCGATCGACAGACGCACGGGCTCAAGCGCCATCCCGCTCGTCAAGCCGGCCTCGCGCAGCGCAATAAGGCCCTGCTGATCGAGGTAGCGTTCCATGCCGGCGAGGCCCATATTGTCGATATTGACGTGGCCGACGATGTGCGAGGCTATGGCACCGCCCGGATAGAAACGCCGCTTCTCCGGCCGGAAGCCGAGCCCCGGAATGCCGAGCGCCATGATATCCGCCTGCTGGCGCGGGGTCAGGTGACGCCGCAGCCACTGGAAGGCCGAGCCGGAGCGAAGCCTCCTGTTTGTCTCGTTCCAGTCAAGGTTCGGAATGACGGTCGCCAGCTTCTCGATAGCCTCGTCCGGGTCGACGATCCTGCGCGGCTCGGCATAGAGCGACACCATATTGAGGTCGGTTGCCAGCATCAGGCCGTTGCGGTCGAGAATGTCCGGGCGGGAGGCCATGGCGCTGAGATCGCTGCGCAACGATGCCGTCGCGGTGACGTCGTCAAGGCCGTACTGGATGAGGCGGCCGCCGACTGCCAGGAAGGCAACGGCGAAAATCGCTATCAGGATACCGATCCGCTGCCGTGCGTCCTGCCGCCGGCGCCCGCTGCCGACGAAGGCGCCGTTTTTGCTTTGCACGGCAAAGTGCGCACGGCTTCTCAGCCGGATGACGAACGAGATCATTCCGAACAAACCCATGGATGACGGGGTGGCGATCGGGCATCTGTCTGTACCCGTACGCTGGAGCCTGCATTCGATGGGGCGGGAAGCCAATGGTTAAGTTGGCACGTGAGCAATTTGAGTTAAATCGATGTTAATATACAATTACAATTGTCTTGAGGCTGTGAGAGGAAAATTAACATCTTCCTCTCCGGCCTCTGCAACCGATGCTCAAATACGCGGCGACGCCAGGAACGCGAGCTTGGCGGGGATGGAGAGCACATCCGTCACCAGCTTCACGCGTTCGGACGTGTAGAAATGCTCTTCGTGCAGGATGTTCATCGTGCCCATGAAGTCATCGGCGATGAAGATCGGCAGGTTGACGACCGAGCCGCAGCCGAGCGACCAGATCTGCTCATGGTCCGGGAAGACCGTGGCAATGTCGGCGATCGTATTGGCGACGAAGGACTGGCGCTCGACATGGATGGCATCGAACCAGCGGGTGCGGTTGATCGGCTTGCTGCCCGAGACGGGATAGCTCTCCGGGTCCGACGAATAGGAACGGCTGGAGATTTCTTCGGCAATGTTCGCTTCCATGACGATGAAGAGTTTTTACACCCACCACCGCCTGGGTGAGCTTTTCCAGCGCGGCATAGGCAGCGCTGGCCGAGGCCGACACGGCCAAGCGTGACGCGATGTATGTCGACCTTCAGAAGAAGGCACAGTAAACAAAGGTGGTGGCGGCTGAAGGGTCGCCACCACACCTCTCTGTCGTCGCGGAGAATGCTCTCGCGATTCTCGCATAACGCGAGAGAATCATAGCAAAACACGCCCCTCCAGTGTACATTCCCCCGCTATCTCGCGTTTGCTCGGGAGGGTGTCATGCGATCAATGCACTTACTTGCCGGATGCCTCTTGGCCGCCGTTTCAGCAGACCCCGCAGTCACTGCCGATGTCAAAGCTGAACATTGGCCTGCCGAGGGAAAGATCATCGGCAAAAAGGACAAGAAAGCGGAAGACGTCAGCGGATTTTCCTGTTCGACGACCACTGGCTTTCCCCGAACTTGCCTTATCATTGACGACAATATTCAAGCCGCGCAGATCATCACCCTGAAGGATGGCAAGCTGCTCGCGGGGGCCATGGTCCCGCTGATCAGCAACACTTTCGACGGTAAGGCGCTCGAGCTCGATGGCGAAGGTATCGCCTTTGCGGATGGCGCCTTTTACGTCATCGGCTCGCACGGCCACCCCCGCGACAAGGACCATGAACTCGACCCGACGAACGATGCGGAGCGCATCGCGGCGCACATTGCGGCAGCGAGCCAGATCGCGAAAGTGACGATCAACACGGGCGGCACGGCGACGGTCGAAACGACAGCTTTATCCCTGGCGAAAGCCATCCAAGACCAGCCCGACCTCGGGGACTTTGCCGGCAAGAGGCTCGATGAAAACGGCGTGACGATCGAAGGCATCGCGATCAAGGACGGCCAACTCTTCGCAGGCTTTCGTGGGCCTTTGCTTCCCGGCGGCCACGCTGCCGTGCTTGCGGTCTCGCTGGAGGGGCTGGCGACGGGCGGCGGCCTGAAAAGCAAAGTGTTCAAATTGCCACTCGGCGAGGGCATCGGCATTCGAGACCTTGCACGGGACGGCGACCGCATTCTGGTGCTCGCCGGCCCCGGCCCGGACACGGCAGGGGCGTATACGATCTTTTCCTGGGATGGCGCGGGCGACACGGTCACGCCCCTCGTTTCCCTGACGGACATCCCGGACGCTGGCGACAATCGCAAGGCGGAAGTCATCCTGCCCCTGGCCGACAAGAAGTTCCTGATCCTGTTCGATGGTGAAAAGGAAGGTGGCGCCCTTGCCATAACGCTGCCCTAGCGACGAGGCGCGAAACCTGCCGGCTCAAAGTGGCAGTTCGGTCGTATACTTCACGCTTTTCAGGGCGAAATGCGATGAGGAATTGGCGACCGCCTCATGGGTCAGGATCGCCTGCATCAGCAATTGTTCGTAGTCCTTCACATCCCGTACGACGACGCGGATGAGGTAGTCCCATTCGCCGGACATCGAATAACATTCCAGCACTTCCTCATGCCGTTGCACGAAACGCTCGAAGTCGCGCCGGGCGATGGGATCGTGCGATTTCATGCGGACCTGGCAGAAGACGTTGAGGCCACGCCCGATGCGGTCGGGATCGAGCAGGCGAACAGTTGGACCAAGGACACCCGCCTCCTCCAGCGCCTTGATCCGCCGCCAGCAGGAAGCGCTGGAGGCCCCGACCTCCTCGGCCAAAGCCGCATGGCTGATGTCGCCGCGCTGTTGCAGAACCTTCAGGATTTTTCTGTCGATTGCGTCGATCTGAATTGTATTCATCGGATTTTCCGGAAATCTGATACAGACGTTTCATTTGTATCGTAAAAGCCGACCCGTTTGAAACGCTTTTTCGGCCACAGCGTTCTAGACTTTCCATCCATGCACATGCGGGAGGAAACCATGGCGCAGGCTGCTTTCAAACCCATCATCCTGAACGCGCCGGACGCTTCCGTCGACTGGCGGCGTGTCGCCTATCTCGTGCACCTGTCCCGCGCGCTCGACGAGATGGAAGAAACCCGCCTCGTGCCGGAGAAGAAGGTGCTCTACCAGTTCTCCGCCCGCGGCCACGACATGGCGCAGATCCTGCTCGGCAGCCTCCTGACCGACCGGCACGACGCGACCTGTGGCTACTATCGCTCCCGCCCGCTGCTGCTGTCGCTTGGCGTCGACCCCACGGACGCGCTCGGCTCGGCGATGGGCCGTGCCGGCGGCTATTCCGACGGACGCGACATCGGCGTCGTCTTCAACTATCCGAACCTTGAGGGTGCATCCGCGCTGCCGATGTGCGGCGGGGTCGGCACGCAGTATACGCCGACGGCCGGCTGGGCGCAGGCGGTGAAATATTATGCCGGCGTGCTGGGCAAGACCGACTATGCCGAAAGCATTGCCGTCGTGCTCGGCGGCGACGGCTCGGTCGCGTCGAACGGCTTCTGGTCGGCGCTCACCATCGCCACCACCCAGAGCCTGCCGATGCTGTTCTATATCGAGGACAACGGCTACGGCATCTCCGTGCCCTCGACCGTCCAGACGCCAGGCGGCAACATCGCCGCCAACCTTTCGGGTTGGAAGAACCTGACGATCTTCGAGGGCGACGGCACGGACCCGGCGGCGGCCGCGCGCCTGACAAGCGAGGCCGTGGAGCATGTCCGCCGCAGCCGCGCGCCCGTGCTTCTGCGCCTTACCGTACCGCGCCTGCAAGGCCACAGTTTCCAGGATACGCAGGCCTACAAGAGTGAGGAAACGGTGCGCGGCGAGTGGGCGCGCGATCCCCTGCCGCGCCTCAAGGACTACATCGTGCCGGCCGTGCTCAGCGAAGCGGAGTGGAAAGCCGCAAACGACGATGCCAGGCAGGCTGCCGAGGCCGCGCGGATTGCCGCGGAGGCACGCCCGGTGGCCGCGCCGGAAACGGTGACCCGGCATGTCTTCTTCGAGGGCGAAGAGCAGGTGATGGGCGGGCAGTCCCGCCACGGCTACATGGCACCCGAGATGGCGGAGACCGCAGAGACGGCCGGCCAGCGCATCAACATGGTGACCGCCATCCGCCGCACGCTGGACCACGAGCTTTCGGTCAACGAGCGCGTCGTGCTGTTCGGTGAGGATATCGGGCCGAAGGGCGGGGTGCATGCCGTGACCCTCGGGTTACAGGAAAAATTCGGCCGCGAGCGGGTGTTTGATACTTCGCTATCCGAAGAGGGCATCGTTGGCCGCGCGGTCGGCATGGCATTGGCGGGGCTGATGCCCGTGCCGGAAATCCAGTTCCGCAAATATGCCGAACCGGCGACCGAGCAGATCAACGATTGCGGTACGATCCGCTGGCGCACCAACAATCGCTTTGCAGCCCCCATGGTGCTGCGCATGCCAGGCGGATACTTCAAATGCGGCGATCCCTGGCACAGCCAGACGAACGAGGTCGCCTTCGTGCACCAGCCCGGCTGGAAGGTCGCGGTGCCCTCCAACGCCGCCGATGCTGTCGGGCTGCTGCGCACCAGCCTGCGCGGCAACGATCCGGTAATCTTCTTCGAGCACCGCGCCATGCTGGACCATGCCTGGGCGCGGCGCCCCTATCCCGGTGATGCCTATGCCCTGCCCTTCGGAAAGGCCCAGTTCACGCGGCGTGGCGACCGGATCACGCTCGTCACCTGGGGTGCCATGGTGCATCGCTGTGAAGAGGCGGCCGATGGCCTTTCCGCGGATGTCATCGACCTGCGCACACTGATGCCTTGGGACAAGGAGGCCGTGCTGTTCTCCGTGCGGCGCACGCGGCGCTGCCTCATCGTGCATGAAGATCTCGGCACCGCCGGCTTCGGTGCGGAAATCTCTGCCGTCGTCGCCGACGAAGCCTTCATGGATCTCGACGCCCCCGTCTCCCGTCTCACCATGCCGGACATACCAAGCCCACATAACCCCGTGCTACTCGACTGGGCGCTGCCCTCGGTCGGCCGGATCCGGGCCAAGCTCGAAGCGCTTCTGGAGTTCTGAGCATGGCAGACCTGATCAACGTTCTCGCGCCTGAAGAACAGGAAGGCACCAAGGCGGTGGTGCGCAACTGGCTGAAGGCGATTGGTGAGCCGGTGGCGCTCGATGAGCCGCTGGTGGAACTGGAGACCGACAAGGTCACCCAGGAGATCCCCGCCCCCCTCACCGGCATCCTGCATGAAATCCTCATGCAGAGCGGCGAAAACGCCGAACCCGGCGCCGTTCTCGGCCGGATCAGGCTGGAGGATGCCTCGATTGCAGCTGTGGACGCGCCTGCCGCAGCGACGGCAACACAACCCGCACATGTCGACCAAGCCATTCGCTATTCCCCGGCGGTCCGGCGCGCGATCGAGGACTACGGCATCGATCCTGCAACGGTGAGCGGCACCGGCAAGGGTGGACGGGTCACGCGTGGCGACATGGATGCCGCGCACGAAGCAGCCCTTGCTCGCGGCCCCGTGCCCACATTGCAACCCGCAAAGGCACCTTCCCTGCCCTCGACCCTGGCGGACAAGCCGTCGAGCGATCGGCGCTCGCGCTTCGTCCCCCATTCGCCGATGCGGCTCGCCATTGCCGAGCATATGCAGATGTCCGTCTCGACGGCACCGCATGTCACTGCAGTGTTCGAAGCCGATTTCAGCGCGGTGATCCGACATCGCGACAGGAGCAAGGTCGCCTCCGGCATAGCGTTGTCCTACACCGCCTATATCGTCGCAGCCTGTGTTTCCGCCATGAAGGCGGTGCCTGAGGTCAACAGCCGCTGGCACAGCGATCGCCTGGAAATCTTCGAGGATGTGAACATCGGCATCGGCACGGCGCTAGGCAATGACGGCATTGTCGTGCCGGTCATCCGCGATGCACAGAACCTTTCGCTTGCCGGCATTGCCGCACGTTTGCAGGACCTCACCACCCGCGCCCGCGCGAACGCGCTGACGCCCGCCGACATGCGCGGCGGCACCTTCACCATCTCCAACCACGGCATGTCCGGGTCGCTCGTCGCCACGCCGATCATCATCAACCAGCCGCAATCGGCGATCCTCGGCGTCGGCAAGCTGGAAAAGCGGGTCGTGGTGCGTGAGGTGGACGGCATCGACACGATCCAGATCCGGCCGATGGCCTATGTTTCGCTCACCATCGACCACCGTGCGCTAGATGGCCACCAGACCAATGCCTGGCTCACCCGCTTCGTCGAAACGCTTGAAAGCTGGCAGCAATGACCGCTTCGCACGACTATGACCTCCTGGTCATCGGCAGCGGCCCCGGCGGTTATGCCTGCGCCATCCGCGCCGCCCAGCTCGGTCTGAAGACGGCCTGCGTCGAGGTGCGTCCGACACTCGGCGGCACTTGCCTCAATGTCGGCTGCATTCCCTCGAAGACGCTGCTACACGCGACCCATCTGCTCGAAACCGCCCGCGATGGCCACATGGCCGGTTTCGGCATCCGTACCGGTCCCATCTCCATCGACCTTGCGACACTGATGGAGCGCAAGGACGCGACAGTTACCTCGCTCACCAAGGGCATCGATAGCCTGTTCCGCAAGAATGGCGTGACGCGCCTCACCGGTCGCGCGCGTCTCGCTGGGCAGGGCCGCGTCGATATTGCTGGAAAGACGGTCAGCGCCGCATCCGTCGTCATCGCCACCGGCTCCCTGCCCGCGACGCTGGCCGGCGTGCCGGTGGACAATGCCGCCGGCATCATCGTCGATTCGACCGGCGCCCTGTCCTTGCCACGCGTGCCGGAACGGCTTGCCGTCATCGGCGGCGGCGTCATCGGTCTCGAGCTTGGCTCGGTCTGGTGTCGTCTCGGCGCGAAGGTAACGATCGTCGAATATGCCGACCGCATCCTTCCCGGCATGGATGACGATGTCCGTGCAACGATGACGAAACTGCTGACAAAACAAGGCCTGACGATCCTGAGTTCGACATCCGTCTCAGCCGCCACGCTGGTGAATGGTGGGGTGCACTTGTCCCTGACGGTTGCGAATGGAAAAACCTCGGAACTGGCAGCAGATGTCGCGCTCGTTGCCACCGGACGCCGGCCGAACACACACGATCTCGGACTGGAAGAGGCCGGCATCGCACCGGACGACGGTGGTTTCATCCCGGTCGATGGGCGCGGACGGACGAGCGCGAACGGCATCTATGCCCTCGGTGATGTGACGCGCGGCCCCATGCTGGCCCATCGCGCGCAGGATGAGGGCATCGCTATTGCCGAGCGACTCGCCGGCAAACCCGGCATGGTCAACCATGACCTTATTCCGGCGGTCGTCTACACCAATCCGGAGGCCGCCTCCGTCGGCAGGACCGAACAGGCCCTCAAGGCGGACGGTGTACCCTATCGCGCCTCGACGTTTCCGATGCTCGCCAACAGCCGGGCGAAGGCCAATGGCAGTACCGAAGGGTTCGTCAAGCTGCTGTGCCACGCGGGCTCGGGCGTGGTGCTCGGGGCGCATATCGTCGGTGACATGGCGGGAACGATGATCGCGCAGATCACGCAGGCCATGGAGTTCGGCGCAACCGCGGAGGACATCGCCTATACCTGCCACGCCCATCCCACCCACAGCGAAGCGATCAAGGAAGCAGCGCTTGGCCTCAGTGGTAGCGCCATTCACATCTGATGCTGAGGCCGGATCCTGCCTTCCGTCTTTTCAGGCGGGCAAACTCCTCGACTTGAGAATGCCGCCCGCACCGCGCAGAAGCGGTCGTTCGATCAGGTAATAACCGCAGAGCCCCACCAGCGTACCGGCAGCGAACGAGGCCACCAAAACAAGCCATGATGCAAGGCCGAGCATCATGCCGACCTTCGCCACCACCGAGATGGCGAAGGTGTGCCAAAGATAGATCGAATAGGACGCGTCGCCGAGGACAGCCGGGATCTTTAGCCGCGGCACGCCGCGCTGCGTCTCAAGCGCTGCGGTGCCGTAGACGAGCGCACAGGCGAGCGGCCCACAGATCCATTCATCGAAAGGCAACCTCAGAATGCCGATCAACGCAAATCCGGCGAGTGCCCCGACGATCAGGACCAGCGAAGCGAATGCGTTTGGAACCCGACCTGCGAGCCAGAGCCGCCCCACCAACATGCCCGCGACGAACTCCAGGATGATCGGTCGCGTATAAGTGACGAACAGCGGATTGCTGCTCTCCACCGCAAATCCGATGGCAACAAGGCCGACGAAGACAACCACCATTGCGGGAAGCAGGAGGCGCCGAGGCAGGGCAAGGCAGGCGGCGAAGACGACGTAGAAGAACATTTCATAGTTGAGCGTCCAGCCCTGCACGAGCACCGGCCAGAGACCGCCGCTGCTCGGCGAGGGCAGCGGCACAAAGAAAAACGATGCGAGGACATGGGCAGCCGTCAGCACCAGATTGGGAAACAGGCCGGCAAGCCCGCCCGCCACCATGAGGGCGGTCGCCAGCCAGTAGATCGGCACGATGCGGCGGATGCGGTCGATCAGGAAACGCCCGGGTGAGACGGGACGCCGCTCCACGATGACCCACATGATGAAGCCGCTGATGACGAAGAAGACATCGACGCCGGCCGCGCCGATGGCAAAGGCGTAGCCGCTGCGTTCCGCCGCATGGAAAAGCACGACAGCGAGCGCGGCGAAGGCCCGCAGATACTGGATGCCGTAAAGTGTACTGCGCTGTCCCGCCGGCCGATCCACGCCCGTCATGTCAGCGCCGCCCCGGACTGGCGAAGCAGGGGCCGCCTGTCTTCCACTGCAACGTTCCGCTGCGTATCGGCAAGTTTCCCGGCCGCGAAATAGAGCAGGAAGGAACCCACATGATAGGGGTTCAGAATGTCGATTTCGACGAAGGTGCGCACCACAAGCAGCGCGGCCACGGTGCAGAGCACCAGCGCCTCCAGATCATGCGCCGCTGAAAGCAGGCGACGCAGGTGCCCGGCAAACGTCACGATCAACACCATGGAGAGCAGCAGGCAGCCGATCAGCCCCGTCTCGACCGTGGCGGCGATGAAGGTGTTGTGGAAGTGGAACCCGGACCGTGTACCGATGAAGAAGGCGGCCCAAAGCCGCTCGGCCTCGGCAAAACCCTGCACCCAGAACGCCTGGTAGCCGATGCCGACAAGGGGCGCCTCGCCTGCCGCCTCGATGCCCTGCTGCCAGAGATAGGTGCGGCCCGTCAGGGTCGCGTCCTTGCCGAAGGCCCCAAGCAGCATTTCATAGCCGCCGCCATAGGCCCCGGCGATGAGGGTGAGAACGGTTGCGATCGCAAGGCCCAGAAACAGCATCTTGCGGTGGGCCGGCGCCAGCAGTTCGAGCCCGCGCAGGGCAAGGCACAGGCCGGCAATGGCGATCGTCGTCAGCACCGAGGTCGCCGATTGCGAGGCCTTGAGGCAATAAAGGGCGATCACGATGCAGCCAACGGCAGCCAGCCGCCAGAGGCCGCGCTCGGCACCGAGAAACAGCGCCGCAAAGGCGAAGAGCACGGCCAGCGAGGCATAGAAACCGAGCTGGTTTTTCGAGGCGAAAGCGCCGACGAAGCTGTAGGTGCCATCCAGCGGATCAAGGTGATAGACGCCGAAGACAAGCGAGTAGAACAGGACGAGGCCGGTCCCGATCAGTCCTCCGCGCACGAGGGTGCGCGTGTCCACGACCCGCATGGCGATCAGCGCGCAGGCGACATGGGAAAGGTACTGCACGCCGGCGCGGGCGGTGGCGCCGGGCGCCTGCGACCAGAAGACGGACAGGCAGGCAAAAATGGCGAATGCGAAGATCCAGAGGTAGCGCGTGTAGTTGCCGAGCACGCGCCGGTAATCGACGACGACCAGCGGCAACCAAAGCGCATAGTAGGCGAGAATCGATATCGGGCCGAAGCGGAAGGAATAGGCGAAGACGAAGAAGGACAGCGCGACGGCCGCCGCGGCATAGGCCTCGTTGCCGACAGGTCCGATCAGGCGTGTCTTCGCTATCCGCATGCCCGCCTCACTGGGTCCCGACAGCGACATCCACCTTCACGACGTCACCCGGCAGGACCGGCGTCGTTTCGGTGGCGCGGATCTGCTCGGTCTTGCCCTCGACCGTCCGCAGGATGGAATAGGCGATGTTAGCGGCCGAAAGCCCGCCCTTGAGGGCTGCGGCATCAGCCGACTGCATCAACGCCTCGGACATCAGGTCCCGGCTCGTGCCAAGCTTCAGGGTGAGCGTATCGAGTTCCTGCTCGGTATTTTGCAACTCCTGCGCCAGCTGCGAATCCCAATCGTTCTGCAGGTTGGTCTCGTCCTGCGTCGCCTTGTTGATGTCCTGCTTGGCCTTCAGCGAGGCCGTGTCGATGTCGAGCAAGGCGGCCTGGAGGTCGGCGGTACGCTGCTCCAGCGCCAGGCGGCGGGAACTGATGGCGAGACCCTTCTCGGCAAGCGTATCCACCTTCGTCAGGTCGCCCTGCACGAGTTCAAGCTGGCGGGTCTGCGTTTCCGATTTCTTGCCGAGCGCCTCGATTTCGTTGGTGAGCAGCGACTTGAGGTCAGCAAGCGCGGTCAATTGCACCCGCAGCCGCCTTTCCCGCGAGGTCTTCAACGCCTTTTCGCTTTCCAGGATGGCGCCGGCCTCCTGCGACGTGGCGAGTTCCTTTGGCATCTCGATGCCCTCGGTTCCGCTCATCTCAGCCGCGACGCGCGCCCGGCGGATCAGGAGACGGTTGCGCTCGGCGAGGTAGACGGCCGCCTCGCCTTCGGAACGCAGGAAGTCGCGGGCGAACCGCTGGCCGGCATCCGCGCGCCGCAGGCCACCGCCGAAGCTGACGGCCTTGAGCACGGTGAGGCCCGGCGAATAGGGATAGGCGCCTGGCGTCTGCACCTCGCCGGCAAGATAGACCGGTCGGTATTCGGCAATCTCCACCGAAGCGGATGGTCGATCGCGCAGGCCGAAGAGGATCTGCATCTTCTTGCCGATCTCCTCGGCAAGTTCGCCGGACGTGCGGCCATCGGCCGGCAGTTGCCCGATGAACGGCAATGAGACGGAGCCATCGGCCCCGACGCTGTAGTCGCCGCTGACGGCGCTCCAGTCGCGGATGGCACCTTCGGCGGTCTGCCATTCCGCAACGCGGATCCGCAGTTTGTCCATTACCCCCAGCCGGTACTCGGCCGCGGAGACGGGCTGGGCAGAAAGCGCCAACAGCAGGCAAAACCCGCCAAGCACCGCCGTGCGAAAAGAAGCCGCGGCGGAGGCCGCGTGCGAAATCATCTTCATGGAAACCTCTGTCTCTGGTCTCCCGCAGCCACGAGGGCGTGCGGGAGAGAGCTTCGGATCAATAGCTGCCGCGTGACATGCAAACGGCCGGAATGGTGCGGGCAACGATGACGAGGTCGGCGGCAAGCGACCAGTTGCGCACATAGTGCGTGTCGAATTCGATTCGCGCCGAATAGGACACGTCGTTGCGGCCGCTCACCTGCCACAGGCCCGTGAGGCCTGGACGGGTCTGGAGGTAGTAGACCGCCGAGGCCTCATAGAGCTCCAGTTCGTCCTCAACGACCGGTCGCGGGCCGACGATGCTCATCTCGCCGCGAAGGATGTTGATGAGCTGAGGCAGCTCATCAAGGCTGAGCTTGCGCAGGACGGTGCCGACGACGGTCACACGCGGATCGTCCTGCAGCTTGCGCGTCGCGCGCCATTCCTCATGGGCGGCTGGATTCTGCTCGAAATATTGCTGCAGAACGGTGTCGCCGTTTTCCGCCATGGTCCGGAACTTCAGGCACTGGAACATCGATCCGTTGTATCCGATGCGGCGGTGTCCGTAGAAGACACTGCCGCCGTCGGAATATTTCACAAGCGCCATGATCAGCACGAAGATCGGGCTGAGCACGACTAGGGCAGCAAGCGCCACCAGAATATCAAAGCTCCGCTTCGATATTCCCCCTATCGGTGGAGCGCCGGTTAGGGCCGAACTGAAAAACGGCGAACTGGCCGATCGACTCGCGGACTTCATAGAGATGGCTCCATTTCGATTTGCGATTTGGTCGGGTCCCCCCGGATGTGTTCAGACATCCAATGCGGAGTGTATGGTCACAGTTTGTTTTTTGAAGCGTTATCTACCGATTAAAAAACGGGCATGGCGTATTTAAGAGGATCTTGATATCCTAATTTAAAGATTAAATAAAAAACTTCCAGTCATAACCCTCAGACCGACGAAGCATAAACTGAGAACAAACGGCTCATTTCAAGGGATTTAAGCTTCGTATCAATTCTTTTGACGCGCGCGCTCCGCCCAGTAAAACACGAAAAGTAAGAATATTCACATGTCGGCTTCACATTCACCCGCATGTATACCTTGCTAAGGCGTAAATTTTTGCGATGCAATATTATATTGCGTCGCACATTTTTCCGTGACGTCCCGCTGGTTTTGTAACAAAAGTTGATCACGCACCGTGGAGCGCGCAACCCATCGGGTGCGCGCCTCATGGACAAACTCGCGTCATCGGCGTAACCGGCCTTCAACGCGAAAAAACCATGTCGGAATCTGGGCAGGAAGAAGGCGTGCGTTTCCGCAACGGGACCGATTCTGCCTTAACCGAACCAAAAGACAAATCGGGGAGAATTGGAACCGGGCCCGTCGCCAACCGGTTGATACCAGTGATTGCGAAGGCGGCAGCAGGCCCTTATAGTCTGATCGAGCCTCAGAGGAGAAGGCGGAACCACCCATGAAACGTGCGCCGGAAACGAAATGGCGAGATAGCACGGCCTACGCGCCGCGCTTCTTCTTGAGCATGGTGGTCGCGCTCGTCGCTTTCGCCATCGTGACCTATTTCGCGACGGGCTCGATCACGACGACGGCGATTCAGACGCTGATCTGCGCCGTTCTCATACAGGTCGGTTATTTCCTGATGACCCTCTTCCTGGTCTGGCGGACGGCCAAGCAGCGCAAGGCCGAAACGGACCAGGGCCTGCGCGGCAAACAGGAGCTCGACGCCGCCAAGCCGAAGGTGCCCGTGTCGATCAACGAGCCCGGCCACTCCAAGTTCTGATCCGCACAATTTGCGGCGGGCCGTTTTTGTGCCCCCTTTGCCTTTCATGCTGCGTTGCAGCGTAGGCTTGCCCTGCGCCTCGACAGTTCAACGCGAGAGAGGAATGGATCGTGACCCAGCAGGAAAAGGTCTGCGTTATCATTGCCGCGAAGAATGCGCAGGAGACGATCGGGCGTGCTGTGCGCTCGGCGCTGGCAGAGCCGGAAGTGGCGGAGGTCGTGGTGGTGGACGACGGCTCGGACGACCGCACCATGGCGGCGGCGGGCGAAGCTGACGATGGAAGCGGGCGGCTCGATATCATCCGGTTTCGGGTAAACCGGGGACCGTCTGCGGCCCGAAACCACGCCATCGCCATCTCCCGCGCGCCGTTGATCAGCATCCTTGACGCCGACGACTTCTTCTTTCCCGGCCGCTTTCGCCAGCTTCTCGCCTGCAAGGACTGGGACTTCATCGCCGACAACATCGCCTTCATGGAGACGCCCGACCTCGCCCAACAGCCTGCGCGCTTTGCCCCTCGCCCGCGCCAGCTCGACCTCAAGGCCTTCATTCTCGGCAACATTTCCCGCCGCGGCGCGCCGCGCGGCGAGCTGGGCTTTCTCAAGCCGGTGATGCGACGGGCGTTCCTCGATGCGCACGGACTGCGTTATCGCGAGGACATGCGTCTAGGCGAGGATTACGAACTTTATGTGCGCGCCCTCCTGAAGGGTGCACGGTATACCGTTATCGAGAGCTGCGGCTATGGTGCCGTGGTGCGTGCCAACTCGCTCAGCGGGCAGCATCGCACGAAGGACCTTGAGGCGCTTCGCGACGCGGAACGCGCGATCCTTGCGACAGGCGACGTGCCCCCGGAGGCTGTCGGTGTCATGCGCCGGCACTGCCGGGAGATCGGCGACCGGCATGCATTGCGCCATTTCCTCGACAGCCGGCGGGAACGCGGAGCCGGTGCTGCGCTGGCCTATGCCTTTGCGAACCCCGCTGCCGTGCCGGCGATTGCCGGCGGCATCCTGCGCGACAAGGTCGATGCCGCACGCCGCCGGCCGCTACCGCCCGCGCCGCAAGACCGCGGGCTGCGCTACCTGCTGCCCGCAACCTCGGCAGCACGCCGCGACTAGAGATAGTCGCGGCGCACACTCTCCAGCACCTCATAAAGCCGCGCCTTGCGCTCGGTGAGGCGCGCATCGGTGCTGAGCTGGGGGGCTGCCCGGCTTGCCTGCCAGAGCGCCAAAGTTGAGGGTGCCGCCAGCACCTGCTTGGCCGCTAGGCGCAAACCGGGTTTGTGCGCCACCTGCGCGACGACAACGTCGCCCTCCTCGACCTTGTCAGGCTCCACGGCAACGGCTGCCGTCCCTTGCCTGTCATAGTCGACACCCCAGAAGCGTGCGCCCTTGATGATCGCTTCCGCCCGCGTCGAGATAGGGATGCGCCTTGGTTTGTGCTCGACGCCGACCGTCGACGCCCAGTCGCGCCATTTGAAGCTGTTGATGCTGTCGGATGTGCTGACCGCCACCCACGGCACACGGAAGGCATCGGCGAGGATGGCGCCGTGCATGGATTCGGCGACGATCAACTCCGACTGCGCGATCTGGCGGATCACGTCCTTCGCCTCGCCACGCGGATCGATGTAGTGCAGGCCGGCCATGGCGCAGATGACCGGCCAAAGCCCGGCCACCGCCGATTCCCAATGGGGAACGAAAGACTGCTTGTAGCGCTTCGGCAGGTTTGCGAATTCCGGCATGTCGGCGACGAGAACCGCCGGATCGATGACGCCCAGATCCGCCGGCACGCCCACCTTTTCCGCCGTCAACGGACCGCGAACGCAGCGAATATCCCAAAGGTTTCTGTCGCGCATGTCCGGCAGGTTTCCGTAGCCGAAACCACTGCCGAGCACGAGCTTGTGCCCTTCTTCCGGCAGCAGCGCCCGGTTCAGGACCGTGCCGACACCGACCAGAAGCACATCCGGATGCACCTCCCGGAAGCCAGGCAGCAGGAAATCCCAGAGCCAGAGATTGAGGTCGTCACCGAAATTGCCGTGTTCCGATTCCCAGTAATAGGGCTTCATGTCCCACTCCTTGCAATGGCGTTTCTCGAAAGGACGGGCCGCCAGCGGCCCGCCGCTGGGTCAACGGGAGAATTTGCCGACGGCGAGCCCGAAAGCGCTGGTGATGATGCGCGGGTCGCGCATCGCCCAGCGCGCCAGCATGTCGAACTGGGGAAGCTTGCGGCGCTTGACCAGCCGCGCCTGGCTCCACAGCGCCTGGCGCCGTGCCGTCTGTTTGTAGGAGCGCAGCGATGCGGCCTCCACCGGCCGGCCGGCAAACCGTGATTCCAACCGGTCGAGCGCCACCCAGGTGTTGAACTGCTGGTGCAGGAATTGCGGCGAATCGTTATCGACGCCGTGGAAAATATTGAGGCCCTCGCCGCGCACCGCGCCGGCTTCACCGCTCAGCACCACGCGACGGGCAGCGAGCACGCAATCGCAGAAGAACAGCACATCCTCCGCCGCAAGGCGGAGGGCCGCGTCGAAACGCACCTTTTCGAACAAAGGCCGACCGATCACCATCGAGGAGAGGTGGAGAAAGCTCCAGTTCTTGAGCATGACCTGCGTCAGCCCGGGTATCTCGATGAGCAGCGGATCATCGCTCAACCGCTCGACCGCTTCGGTCTTTTCGAGGTCGGCGACGCCGAAGTGATAGTAGAAGGCATCGCCGCCGGTAATCGAGGCGAAGTAGCAGTCAGCCTCGAACGCCGTCATCGCTGCATGGGCGACCGCGAGGTGATCGGGTGTCCAGACATCGTCCGAATCAAGGAAGGCGACGAAGGCCGAATCGGCCGGCACATGATCGAGCCCGGTGTTGCGCGCGCCGCCCGGCCCGGCATTCTCCTGGCGGATGATACGCACCCGCGCGCGCTCCGCTTCCGAAAAAGTCACGATGTCCCCATCGGCCGGATACGGTGATTCATCGTCGACGACAATGACGTCGAAGTCGTTGAAACTTTGGGCAAACACCGATGCGAGTGCACGCGTCAGGATGCCCGGCTCCTTCTGATAGAAGGGGATGATAACTGTCAGCTTCGCCATCTTTTCGTCCCTGTGGTTTCTCTAGAAAGAGTTTCGCATGGTCTCCTCCCACCGGGGCGCGGCCGTTTCCGGCGCAGGCTTTTCGTCGTCGTCGAGGCTCCTTTTTCGATAGGAATCCGCCATGTCCCAGCAAGTGAACGCGACGTCGGTGACACGAAACGTCGGCTGGAGCGTCCTATCCAAGACAAGCACATTCGGGCTTAAATTTGTCACGGTGCCCATTCTGGCAAGGTTGCTGACGCCGGAAGAGTTCGGCGCGGTAGCGGTGGCGCTGGCCGTCGTGCAGTTCCTGGCGATGATCGGCGGGGCCGGTCTTGCCTCCGCCCTCATCCTCGAGCCGAAGGAAGACGAGGACACAATCCACTCGGTTTTCTGGGCCAATCTGGCGCTCGCCTGCCTGATGGCGGCAGGGCTCTACATCTGGGCCGAACCGCTCGCCGAGTGGTTCGGCGCGGCCGATGCGGCCTATCTGCTGCACCTGATGTGCCTGCTCATTCCCTTGCAGCTCGCGGGCGACGTCGCCTATGCGCTCGTCGCGCGGCGCATGCAGTTCAGCAAGGATGCGCTGTGGAGCATGATTTCCGAATCGGTCGCAGCCATCGCGGCGGTCATCATGGCGCTTGCCGGCTTCGGCATCTGGGCGCTGGTGACGCAGCTCTTCGTGTCAGGCGTCATCCGGCTTGCGGGCCTCTTCTTCGTCTCTCGCTATCTGCCGCGCCTGCGTTTCCGCCCGCGCGAGGTCGTCAGGCTCACGCGCTACAGCCTCGGGCTGATGGGCTCGGAAATCGCCAATTTCGTCACCTTCCAGTCGCCGATGGTCGTCATATCGCGGTCCCTCGGCCTTGCGGACGCGGGCGCCTATTCCGCCGCCAACCGCTTTTCCAGCATTCCCAATCAGGTTGTGCTGTCTGCCGTCATGGGCGTGCTTTTTCCCGCCTTCAGCGCCATGATGCATGACCGGGAGCGCCGGTCGCAGGCGCTGATGCTGAGCACACAGGTGACGACGCTGCTGCTCGCGCCCATGATGTTCGGCCTCTGGGCGCTGGCAAAGCCCTCCATGCTGCTGCTCTTCGGCGCGCAATGGGCCGCGGCGTGGCCGGTGCTCGGGCTGCTCGCGCTTTCCAAGGGCCTGCTGACGCCGTGCAGCACATTCATTCCCTACCTCAAGGGCTCCGGCCACGGCGGCGCGCTGTTCTGGTGGGCGGTCGGCCGCGCCGTCGTCACCACGGGCGCGGTCGCATACGGCGCCTATAACGGCTCGCTGGTCGAGGCGATGGTGGCGCTCTGCATCGTCAATGCGCTGGTTCTCGTCGGCTATTCCTGGGTGGTGTTTCGTGTCGATGGCACGCCGTTCCTCTCCGGATTCTATCCGTCGATCCGGCCGATGCTCACGGCCGCACTGATGGCGATCGTGGTGCGTTACGTGCTGGACAATTATCTAGCGCTCCACGTCCACACGGTTCTGCAGGTCGGCCTCGGCATCGTGCTTGGCGGCGTGATATATGCGGCCCTGGTGTTGTTGACCGAACGCCCGCTGCTGCGAAAACTGCTCGACCTCGTTCGCCGTCGCAAGCCACAAACCGCTGCAAGCCTGCCGTAAGCTGCCCCAATTCGGCATCGCCCCGCCTCATTTGCCGTCTTGTTCGTCCGGAACGATTAAGCAGTGCGAAAAAAATTCCGGCCCGTTTGCAGCCATAAATTGCGGCTAAATCAGTATATTCGAATACGCTGCAAAGTATTGTTGCCCTAGCGCTCGCTCGTCCTGCGCCAACCCCCGCGGGACTATTTTCAGCAGCTATCGGCATAGTTCGCCATGCTGCGATGCAACCAAGCAATCACGAAAATTTGCTGCACCGCCATATTTTCCACGGTCCCGTCCGTCACACTCCTCTTCGTAGGCTCGAGTCTGCTCTTGTTTGAACGGCTGTCCGGGGGGAACGGCCCACAGAGGGGTGACCCACACCGTGGATATCGACGCGACCGTTTCAGCGCGCATCAATGTGATGCGCATCGTGCTGATCTCCGGGATCATCTTCGTGCATGTTCCCTATGACCCGGCGACCAGCCCGTATCTCGGCCAGTTCGGCGGGCTCGACTGGATGCGCGTGTTCCTGGCCGACAGCCTTTTCCGCATCGGCGTGCCGTGCCTCAGCGCCATTTCCGGCTATCTGCTGTTCCAGCGCGGCTGGGGGGCGTTCAATTACGCCAAGACATTGCGCACCAAGGCCTCGACGATCCTTCTGCCGTTCCTGCTGTGGAACGCGACCTTCCTTGTCGTCGTCTATGCGGTCCAGTCGCAGGGCATCGGCTTCGGCTACCTGCCGGATGTCGTCAACGCCTCGCCACGCGACCTGATGAACCTCACGTTCGCCATCGAAACCTGGCCGATCAACATCCCACTCTATTTCCTGCGCGACCTGCTGCTTTGCCTGCTGCTGTCGCCGCTTATCGCTCTCGCCGTGCTGCGCTATCCGCGCACGGTGCTCGCCCTGATGCTCGCCTATGCGGTGCTGCCAGTGCCGAACGGCATCTTCCTCAAGAAGGCAATCCTGTTCGGTTTCAGCTTCGGCGTCTGCGCCGCCCTGCACCGCGTCGACATCAAGCGCCTGGACCGATTTGCGGCGCCTGTCGTGCTCGCGGTGCTCGCCATGGCCGTCCTGTTGTCGCTGGCGCTCTATGCCTATGGCCCGGAGTTCCCGGTCTGGCTCGATGCGGCGCGCAGTCTTGCGGCCATCGCCGGCATCTTCGGCGCCTGGGCGCTGTCGGCGCTGCTCATTCGAACCAACACGGGCCAGGCCCTGTCGCGGCTCGGCGGGCTCAGCTTCTGGATTTTCTGCGCCCACTATCCGCTGCTTATCCTGTTCTGGATGATGTGGAACCGTCTCGGCATTCCCGATTATCCGCTGTTTTACGCGGCAAGCCCCGTGCTGGCGCTTGCCATCCTCGTTTCGACGCACGCGGCGGCACGGCGCTTCCTGCCCTCGCTGCACGCAATCCTCACCGGTCGCCGCCTCGGCGGCCAGAAACGGCAATCGGCCGAACGATCCCAACACGCGCCGATGAAGCCCTCAGACACCCTCGCTCAAAGGAGGTGACGGCAATGACGTCTCCCTCGAAAACGATCCTGTGGACCACCGCAATCCTTGCCGCGATGGCCACAGTCAGTCCCCTAGCCGCTCAGGAGGATGCAGACGGCACCTCCTTCGTCGAAGAATTCGACCAGTTCGACAAGAAGCTCTGGTACGTCTCCGACGGCTGGAACAACGGCGCCCACCAGAACTGCACCTGGTCGGCCAAGCAGGTCGCGGTGCGTGACGGCAAGCTGCAACTCTCCTTCGATGCCGCGTCAGGCGGGGAGCGCCAATATGCCTGTGGCGAGGTGCAAACGCGCCAGCGCTACGGCTACGGCACCTATGAGGTGCGTATGAAGTCGGCGACTGGCCCCGGGCTTAACTCGGCCTTCTTCACCTACATCGGCCCCACCGACAAAAAACCGCATGACGAGATCGATTTCGAGGTTCTCGGCAAGGATACCTCACGCGTCCAGGTCAACCAGTACATCGCGGCCAAGGGCGGCAACGAAAAGCTGGTCGACGTGCCTGGCGGTGCCGACAGCGGGTTCAACGACTATGCCTTCGTCTGGGAAAAGGATCGCCTTCGCTACTACCTCAATGGCGCGCTGGTGCACGAGGTGACGGATCCGCAGAAACTCCCCACCAACGCCCAGAAGATTTTCCTCTCGCTCTGGGGCACCGACACGCTCTCCGACTGGATGGGACGCTTCGCCTTTGCCGGGCCGACAAAGCTTGAGGTCGAGCGCATTGCGTTCACCGCCGAAGGTGAAGCCTGCCAGTTCGACGGCTCCGTCGCCTGCCTCATGAATTGAACCCGATCGGATCTGCCTGATGCTCCGTGTCCTGTATCTCGTCCATGACCTATCCGATCCGGCCGTGCGCCGACGGGTGATGATGCTGCGCGCCGGTGGTGCCGAAATCACGCTTGCCGGTTTCCGGCGCGGCGAAAACCGGCTTGCCGATATCGAGGGCATCGTCCCCCTGGAGCTTGGCGCAACCGAGGACGCCCGCTTCGCCCGACGCCTTCTGGCAGTGATTGGCGCGACGGCGACACTCGGGAGCCGGCTGCACACTGTCGCTCGACCAGACGTCATCATCGCGCGCAATCTCGAAATGCTGGCGCTTGCCAACAAGGCGGCGGCATATTTCGGCGGGGCGGTTCCGATCGTCTACGAATGCCTCGACGTCCATCGACTGCTCCTGCGCAACGATCTGGTCGGCCGTGCCTTGCGCGCGGCGGAAAGCCGTTTCGGCCGGAATGCCAGCCTGCTTGTCACCAGTTCGCCAGCCTTTGTCGAACACTACTTCAAGCCACTCTCCGGCATCCGTGCCCCCCTGCATCTGCTGGAGAACCAAGTCCTGGAGCTGGATGGCAACGTGGACAAACTGCCGGCGCGGACGAAGCCGGAGAACGAGCCCTGGCGTATCGGCTGGTTCGGGGCGATCCGCTGCCGCAAATCCCTGGCACTGCTGTCGGATTTCACCCGGCGGATGGACGGGCGCTTCGAGGTCCTGTTGCGCGGCCGGCCGGCGCGCTCCGCGTTCGAGGATTTCGATGGCCTGGTGGCGCGCGAACCCTTCATCCGCTTCGAGGGGCCTTACCGTAACCCGGAGGATCTTGCCGCGATCTATGCGGGGGTGGATTTCTCCTGGGCGATCGATTTCTTCGAGGAAGGCCAGAATTCGGCCTGGCTCCTGCCCAACCGGCTCTATGAAGGCTGCCGGCATGGCGCGCTGCCGATCGTGCTTGCGGGCACAGAAACCGCGCGGCTTGCCCTTCAACGCGGGGTCGGCATTTCGCTTGCCGACGCGCGGCCTGAAACGCTGATCGAGCAGTTCACCGCCTTTGACGGCAAGGCTTACCGCAAACTCCACGCCAATCTCGTTGAGCTCGGGCCGCGGCCATGGATCATCGACCGGGCGGATTGCACGGCGTTTGTCCAACGCCTTGCCGCACTTCGGCAACCGGGCGCTCTGCCGGTGGTGCCGCACCCTCTCCCTTCCCTCGTCGCAACCAAGGTGGATGTCCATGACCGTTGACGCTGTAAAATCCGTGCGTTGCCTGATCGTGATTCCGTGCCTCAACGAGGCGTCCTATCTCGAGCCGCTGATCCAGCAGCTCGAGCCAACACTGAATGAACTCACGGCCACGCTTGTGGTGGTGGATGGCGGCAGCACGGATGGAACGCGCGACATCGCCAAGCGCCTCGCGCAAAGCCTGCCGAACCTGCACGTGCTCGACAATCCGAGGCGCATCCAGGCCGCCGCGATCAACCTCGCCGTCGAAACCTTCGGCCTGGAGCACGACTATCTGATCCGCATCGACGCGCATGGGACCTATCCGCACGACTATTGCCGCGTGCTGGTCGAGGAGGCGCTGGCGACCGAGGCTGATTCCGTTGTCGTCGCCATGCAAACCGTCGGTTTCGGCCTGTTCCAGAAGGCCACCGCCGTCGCGCAGAATTCGGTGCTCGGCAATGGCGGCGCCAAACATCGCGCCGGAGCAGAAAGCCACTGGGTGGATCATGGCCACCACGCGCTGATGCGCATTTCGGCCTTTCGCGCGGTCGGCGGCTATGACGAGAATTTCAACGCCAATGAAGACGCCGAATGCGACTACCGCCTCAACAAGGCCGGCTACCGCATCTGGATGACGGCGCGAACGAGCATGATCTACTATCCCCGCGCCAGCGCGCCGCTGCTGTTCAAGCAGTACTTCCGCTATGGGCGCGGCCGGGCCCGCAATTTCCTGAAACACCGCTCAAGGCCGAGCCTCCGGCAGATGATCCCGCTGATGGTCGCCCCGGTCGCCGTCGGCGCCTTTCTGGCGGCCATCACCTGGATTGCAGCGGTGCCGGTCGTGCTGTGGGCGGCGGCCTGCCTCGGCTACGGCGCCTGGATGGCGCTTGGGCAGCGCAATCCCTACGGCCCGCTCGCCGCCGTCTCCGCGATGATCATGCATTTTGCCTGGTCGGCCGGATTCTGGCGCGAAGTGCTGGATCTCCGACAGCGGAGGGTGGCGGCATGACCCCGCTTCGCATCGACATCGCCGTCTGCACCTTCCGTCGTGAGGCGCTTGACGACACCTTGGCATCGCTCGCCCGGCTGATCGTGCCCGAGAGTGTGCATCTGCGGATCATCGTTGCCGACAACGATGCCGAGCCCAGCGCTCGCGAGCGCGTGGACGCCGCCCGGACGGGGATGCCGGTGGAGCTGGTGTATGTGCATTGCCCGGCCGGCAACATCTCGATTGCCCGCAATGCCTGCCTGGAGGTGGCTGATGCCTATTTCCTCGCCTTCGTCGATGACGACGAGACGGTGGAACCACTCTGGCTCGACCGCCTGCTTGCCGAAGCAGAGGCAAGCGGCGCCGATGTCGTTCTCGGACCCGTCCAGGCAGTCTATGCACCGGAGGCACCCGGCTGGATGCGGCATGGCGACTTCCATTCCACCCATCCCGTTTGGGTGAAGGGCGAAATCCGCACCGGCTATACCTGCAACGTCCTGATGCGCCTTGCAGCCCCAACCCTCGCGGGCCGGCGCTTTGATCTCGCACTCGGTCGAAGCGGCGGCGAGGACACGGCTTTCTTCGATCAGGTGCATGCAGCCGGCGGGCGCATCGCCTTTGCCAAGGACGCCTGGGTGCGCGAACCCGTGCAGGCTTCCCGCGCGCGCTTTTCCTGGCTGGCGCAGCGGCGTCTGCGCATGGGCCAGACGCATGGCCGGATCCTGGCTGAACGACATGAAGGCGCAGCCCGCTGGGCGGCGGTGGTGCTCGCGACGGGCAAATGCGCCGCCTGCTTTACCGCAGCACTGGCGCTCGCTTTACTGCCGGTACGACGCAATCGCTTTCTTCTGCGCGGCCTCCTTCATGCCGGTGCCATAGCCGGCCTGTTCGGCGCCCGCACCATCGAACCCTATGGAAAGTTGGAGGCAGCCCGATGAGCGACGCGCCTCAGCCTGATGTCAGCGTGGTGATCGCCGCCTACAACGCAGCCGACACGATCCAGCGCGCTATCCTCAGTGCCGCGGCCCAGCACGATGTGACGGTGGAGATCATCGTCGTCGACGATTGCTCGACGGACGACACCCGCCACATTGTTTCCTCCATGGGCGAGGCCGATGTGCACCTCGTCGCGCTCGATCACAATCGTGGGCCGGGCGGGGCACGCAATGCCGGCTTTGCGATCGCCCGCGGCCGCTGGATCGCCGTACTCGATTCCGACGACACGATGCGACCCGAGCGCCTGCGACGCCTGATCGGCGTTGCGGAGCGCCAGGACGCAGCCGTGGCCGTCGACAATCTCGACGTTCTGCATCTCGATGGCCGTGTGGAGCGAATGTTCCCGCACGACCTGCTGGCCCGCACCCCCGTGCTGACCCTATCGAACTTCATCGACTCCAACCGGATTTTTCGCAGCACGCACAATTTCGGCTACATGAAACCTGTCTTCCGCCGGGCATTTCTCGAGGGCAACACCCTTTCCTTCGACGAGGATTTGAGGATCGGCGAGGACTATCTGCTGCTCGCCTCCGCGCTTGCTAGCGACGGCACATGCGTCGTGGTGCCGGACGCGGGCTACAGCTACCACATTCGCGATACCTCGATTTCGCGCGTGCTCCACCTCCACCATGTGGAGGCGATGCTGGCGGGCGACCGGCGTTTCCTCGCGCGGTTTGTGCTGAAGGGCGCCGACGCTTCCGCACAACGTCGGCGCACGCGCAACCTCGAAGAGACCCGCTCTTTCCTGGCGCTCATCCATCATCTCAAGAATCGTTCGTTCGGGCCTGCCCTCAGGGTGGCGCTCGTCGATCCCGTCGCGCTCCGGCATCTCAGGATGCCGCTCGCCGCCCGATGGCGCCGCCTGATGGCCGCGTCGTCCCATCGCAAAACGGCCGCGCCCCGCGCGGCTCCCTCCCCATCGACAGCGCAAGATCTGCCGCTCAAGAACAAAGGATAATGCCATGGAGCGAACCAAGACTGTCCGCAAGGCCGTCATTCCCGTCGCCGGAAACGGCACACGCTTCCTGCCGGCCACCAAGGCCATGCCGAAGGAAATGCTGACCATCGTCGACCGCCCGGTCGTGCAATACGCCCTCGACGAGGCGCGTGAGGCCGGCATCGAGCACGTGGTCTTCGTCACCAGCCGCAACAAGCAGGTCATCGAGGACCATTTCGACGACACGCCGGAGCTGATCTCCTCGCTGGAGAAATCCGGCAAGGACGACAAGGTCAGCGAACTCGGCCGGCTTCTGCCGACCGCCGGTTCGGTGAGCTTCACCCGCCAGCAGGCACCGCTTGGCCTCGGCCATGCCGTCTGGTGTGCGCGCGACGTGATCGGCGACGAGCCCTTTGCGCTCCTCCTGCCCGACATGATTTCCTTCGGCCCGCGTGGCTGCCTTGCCGGCCTCATGGACCTCTACGAGGAAGTCGGCGGCAATGTCGTCGGCGTCGAACAATGCGCCCCGGAGGACGCTTCCCAATATGGCATCGTCGGCAAGGGGAAGGCCGTGCGCCATGGTTTTGCTGTCACCCACATGGTGGAAAAGCCGAAGGCAGGCGACGCGCCGTCCAACTTCTTCCTCAACGGCCGCTACATCCTGCAGCCGGAAGTCTTCGGTCATCTCGCCCATCAGAAGCGCGGTGCAGGCAACGAGATCCAGCTCACCGACAGCATGCTGAAACTCTCCGAAGCACAGGCCTTCCACGCCCACGTCTACGAGGGACGGACCTATGACTGCGGCTCGAAGCACGGCTTCATCGAGGCCAATGTCGCCTTCGCGCTTGCCCGCCCGGACATCGGCGCCGCCGTCTACGAATCCCTTCGCGACATGGTGATGTCGCACGAGAGCCGGATTCGCGCGGCATAATTCCTGGTCCCGGGCCGGTGCGGCCCGGGACCACCGCCTGCGGGAGGACGAAAGCCCCCACCGAGCCGAAAGGCAGAACGGAGCCACATGCATCAACGCACCGTACCGCACAGCCGCGTTTTCCGCGGAGAACCGGACCCGTCCGATTCCTTCATCGACCTCAACCGCCTGCTCACGATCCTCGTGCGCCATACGCGGCTGATTGCGATGACGGTCGTCCTCGCGGTCGCGCTGGGCGTCTCCTACCTCGTCTTCGCGACGCCGATCTATACGTCGATGACGCAGGTGCTGCTCGACGAGAACCTGTCGCGTTATGCCGAGGAAACCGAGCCTTCGGCGCAGAGCAGCCAGCAGGCCGATATGCGCTTATCCAGCGCCGTCGAAATCCTGAAATCCGGCCGCATGGCGCTGCGCGTGGTTGACGATCTCAAGCTTGGGGACAACGAGATCATCCTCAACCCGCCGCAATCCCCCATCGCGATCGCCAAGGGCTGGATGAAGTCGTTGACCTCGTTCGCCTCCACCGGTCCCGGACCATCGGAGGCCGACCTGCTGAACGGCCGGCGCCAGAAGGCGGCGGCGATCCTGCAACAGTCGCTGAACGTCGAGCGCGTCGCCCGCAGCTCCGTCGTGGCGGTTTCCTTCCGCTCGTCCGATCCGCAGCTCGCCGCCACGATCACCAAGAAATATGCCGACGCCTATCTCGAAGATCAGCTCAACGCCAACTTCGACGCGACGGAACAGGCGACGATCTGGCTGCAGGAGCGCCTGACCGATCTCCAGGGCCGCGCCCAGTCTGCCGCGCTCGAGGTGGAGCGCTACAAGAACGAGAACGGACTGACCTCCGCCCGCGGAGAGCTGATGTCGGAGCAGCAGCTTTCCGACTTGAACAGCCAGCTTATCGTCGCGCAGGCAGATACTGCGAGCGCCTCGGCGCGCTACAACCAGTTCAAGGCGATCATCGAGCAGGGCGCGGAAAAGGCCGTCGACAATGCGACGATCCCGACACGCCAGACGGACAATTCGCTGATCCAGGAGCTGCGTGGCCGCTACATTTCCGTCGTCAAGCGCGAGCAGGAAATCACCCAGAATTTTGGCGCGGACCACCCGCAGGCCGTGGCACTCCGCACCGACAAGGAAGACCTCACCCGGCAGATCTACCAGGAGCTCCAGCAACTGACGGCGAGCTACCGCAACGAATACGAGGTCGCCCGCTCACGGGAAGATTCCTTGCGTGAGAGCATTGAAAAGGTCGCCGGCAACAATGCGGTGGCCAATCGATCGCTGGTGCACCTGCGCGAGCTGGAACAGAAGGCGACGGCGCTGAAGGTGCTGTCGGAATCCTATCTCAGCCGCTACGAACAGGCCTCGCAGCAGCAATCCTTCCCGATCGCCAAGGCGCGCGTGATTTCCGATGCCGGCGTGCCAGTCTCGCCGTCGAGCCCCAGCAAGACGATGGTCATCGGCCTGTCGCTGGTGCTCGGCCTGATGGCGGGCGCAGCACTCACCTTCGTGCAGGAAATGCGCGAGCGCTATTTCCGCGTCGAGGGCGATGTGCGCACCGTGCTAGGCCTGAAACCGCTCGGCTACCTGCCGCTGGTCGGTGGGCAGAAGAAGCGCAAACCGGCGATGATCGGTGCGAAGGCGATGAAGGCGGAGCCGACCAATCCGGACGAGGAGGACGTCATTCCGCTCGAACGCATGACGCGCATCGTGCTGGACGCACCGCGTTCGGCCTTTGCCGAGACGCTGCGCAACGCCAAGCTTGCCAGCGACGTGATGCTGCAAGGCCAGGAAAGCCGGGTGATCGGCGTCGTGTCGTCGCTGCCCGGTGAGGGTAAATCCACCGTCGCGACCAATTTCGCCGCCCTGCTCGCCGCCAGCGGCAAGCGTACGCTGCTGATCGACGCGGACCTGCGCAAACCGAGCCTCAGCGCCATGCTGAAGCCGACGCCCGAGGTGGGCCTTGTCGAGGCCATTCTCGGGGACATTCCCTGGAACCAGGCGATCAAGATCGACCGCCAGACCAAGCTCGCCGTGCTGCCGATCGCGCTCCGCCCGGGCAGCGGCGCGCTGCACCATACCAACGAACTGGTCTCCTCCCCCGGCATGAAACGGCTCATCGCTGAGGTTCGCAAGGCCTTCGATTATGTGATCGTCGACCTCGCACCGCTCGGCCCGGTGGTCGATGCCAAGGCCTTCGAACCGCTTGCCGACGGCTTCGTCTTCGTCGTGGAATGGGGTAAGACCCCTTCGGCCCTGGTGCGCGACCTGCTCAACGCGGAAAACCGCATCGAGGCGAAGGTGCTGGGCGTCATCCTCAACAAGACTGACATGGCAGCGCTTCCCCGCTACAGCGACTTCGGGGCGGCGGAAAAATACCGGCAGCTCTACGACCAGTACTATACGGAGTCGCTGCAGGATGCCCCGCGCCAGGTTTGATGCGGGGCAGCGCCGGGATTATTCGATCAGGTCCAGATCGCGGCTGTGGCCCCAGAACATGCGCGGCGTCTCCAGCGCGTAACGCAGGCCCAGTCGGTCGATCATCTTGTCCGCCTCGCGCTGCGCGGCGTCGAGCACCGCATCCTGATCGACATGGACCGGCTGCCGATCCCGCAGCAAAACCTTGCCGCCGACGAGCACGGTGTGCACGTCGTTGCCATTGGCGAAATAGGTGACGCGGAATTCCGGCATATGGGCCGGGTAGAGATGCGGGCGGCGCAGGTCGACGAGGATGATGTCGGCCTTCTTGCCCGGCTCCAGCGAGCCTATCTCAGTTTCGAGGCCGAGCACGCGGGCGGCGTCGATGGTGCACATTTCCAGCGCCTTGCCCGGCGGCAGCCAGCTCGGATCGTGGAAATGGGTGCGGTGATAGTGCATGCATTGCTGCATATGGCGGAACATGTCAGCCGAGCGATCCGGCGCCGTGGCGTCCGAGCCGATGACGACAGTGACGCCGGCATCGATCAACTCCGTCACCGGGCAGCGCGCCAGAATGGCGGCGACGGCGCTTGGATTGTGCACGATGGTGGTGCCGGTCTCGGCGCAAATCGCGATTTCTTCGTCGTCCAGCCCCGTGGCATGCGACAGCAGGGTGCGCGGGCCGAGAATGCCGACCTCGTGGGCGATGCGAACGCTGCCCTTCGTGTGCCCGTCCTGCGTGAAGACGAGGCCACGTTCCTCGGCAAACTGCTTGACCGCGCGCGACTGGGCAACGGCCTCTTCCGCGCCGGGGGCTTCATGATATCCCCGATGCAGCGTCGGCGTGAGCAGGGCAACGTGCAACTGGCCGTCATGGCTGCCATGCCAGCGATCGATGAGCGTCTTGCAGGTGGCAAACTGCTGCTCGAAGGAAACGGGATAATCGGTGCGCTTCTCACCGTCCCAGCGGGCATAGGTCAGCGGATGTGGCGGGCGCGTGGTGCCGACGGCCACCACCGAGCGCGTGCCGATGCCGAGCACGCCCTCCATATGGGCGTCACCATAGACGGGATCGTCGGTGCGCATGACGGAATCACCGCCGCCGAGCAGCGAGACACCGGTGGTGACGCCGAAACGCAGGCGCTCCAGCGCGGCAAGCTGCGCCTCCGCAAACCAGAACTCCGGCGTCGAGCCAACCGTATAGGCACCACGGCAGGCCTGGTACCAAGGATCGCTCTTGCCCCCGCCGAGCGTCTTGATCAGGCCGTGACCGGCGTGGGCATGGGCATCGACGAAACCCGGCATGATCGCCATGCCGCGCGCATCGATGACCTCGCGGGCGGGATGGGCAGCCTCCACCTCCGCCGTCGGACCGACGGCCACGATGCGGTCGCCGGTGATGGCGACCGCCCCATCGGCGATGATCCGGCGCTCCGGGTCGATGGCAATGACGGTGCCGTTCTTGATGAGGATATCGGCCATGGTGGGTCTCCGGTCTGTCAGGTCACTCCGCGGCAGCCTGCCGCGACAGGATACGGTCCAGCGAGGGTGCGAGGCGCAGCAGTTCCCTGGTGTAGTCGTGCTTCGGCGCGGTGAACAGCGCCTCGGTCTCGGCCAGTTCGACGATCTCGCCCGACTTCATAACCGCGATGCGGTCGCACATCTGGCGGATCACCGCGAGATCATGGCTGATGAACAGCATGGAGAGGCCGGCAAGGTCGCGCAGGTCTTTCAGCAGGTTGAGAAGCTGCGCCTGCACTGAAACGTCGAGCGCCGACGTCGGTTCGTCGCAGATCAGCAGCGACGGACGCGGCCCCAGGGCGCGGGCAATGGCGATGCGCTGGCGCTGGCCACCGGAAAAGGCGTGCGAGAAACGCGAACCCGCATCGGCCGGCAGGCCGACCGCTTCCAGCAACGTCTTCGCATCCTGCCGGGCCTCTTCGGCATTGGAGGCGAGCTTGTAGAACAGAATCGGCTCGGCGATGGCGGCATTGATGCGCAGGCGCGGGTTGAGCGCGGAATACGGATCCTGGAACACCATCTGCAAGGATTTCCTCACCGACTTTTCGCGCTTTGCTCCGAGCGCCGTGCCCTGGAAATCGATGGTGCCGGAACTTTGGGTGACGAGGCCGGCGATGGTGTTGGCGACGGTGGTCTTGCCGCAGCCGGATTCGCCGACGAGACCGAAAATCTCGCCACGGCGGACATCGAAGGAAACACCCTTCACCGCCTTGAAGACCGAGGCCTTGCGGCCCGGGATCAACGAGCGCGCGCCATATTCGACACAGAGGTCGGTGACGGAGAGCACTACGTCGTCGCGGCTTCCGGTTTCGGCCGTCGTGCTGTTGCGACGCACGCTCGCGCGGGCATCGAGCGTCACCTGCGTTTCCTCGCTCGGCACCGGCAGGCGGTCGAGCCGGGTTTCGATCGGCGGCACGGCGGCGATCAGCGTACGGGCATAGGCGGCCTTCGGCGCCGTCAGCACCTCGCGGGCCAGCCCGCTTTCCACCACAGCACCGTTCTGCATGATGGTGACGCGGTCGGCGATTTCGGCGACGACGCCCATATTGTGGGTGACGAGCAGCACGCCAACGCCGCGCTGATCTGCAAGGTCGCGGATCAATTTCAGGATCTGCGCCTGCACGGAGACATCGAGTGCCGTCGTCGGCTCGTCGGCAACGATGAGCTGCGGGCCACAGGCGAGCGCCGTGGCGATGACGACACGCTGGCGCTGGCCGCCGGAAAGCTGGTGCGGATAGCTGCCGAGCCGGCGTTCCGGTTCAGGAATGCCGACAGCCTTCATCAATTCCAGCGCGCGGGCCCTTGCCTGCTTCTGGGAGAGTTTAAGATGGGCGAGCATGCCCTCGCAGAGCTGGCTTTCTATCGTGAACAGCGGATTGAGGCTGGTCATCGGATCCTGGAAAATCGCGCCGACATCGCGGCCGGGCACGATGCCTTCGGTGCGGCCGGTGCGCAGATCGATCGGCTTGCCGGCGATCTCGATGGAGCCTGAGACGATTTTCCCCGGCGCCTGCAACAGGCCCATCAGCGCATTGCCGACGGTGGTTTTTCCCGCGCCGGATTCGCCGACGAGGGCGTGGATCTCGCCGGGGCGGATCAGGAGGTCGATGTCCTTGACGGCGACGAGCGTGTCGCCATTGGCCAGCGGATACTCGACGCGCAGCTTGCGGATGTCGAGGACGGGAGTGTTAGCGTCAGTCATCTCAGCGGGCCATCAGTTTCGGGTTGAAGCGGTCGCGCAGATAGTCGCCGATCACGTTGACGGCCAGCACGAGGACGACCAGGACGGCCGCCGGCATTACGGCGATCCACCAGAGGCCGGAGAACAGGAACTGGTTGCCGATGCGGATCAGCGTGCCGAGCGAGGGATAGGTCGGCGGCATGCCGGCACCGAGGAAGGAGAGTGTCGCCTCCGTCAGGATCGCGCCGGCGAGGTTGATGGTCGCGATGACCATCACCGAACTCATGACATTCGGCAGGATGTGCCGGCCCATGATGCGGCCCGGTGGCAGGCCGATGACCTTGGCGGCACGCACATAATCCCGCGCGACTTCCACCATGGTCGAGGCGCGCACCGTTCGGGCGTACTGCACCCACTCGTTGACGGCGATGGAGAAGATCAGCACGAGTGGCGCCCAGGTGAGCATCGTGTCCGCACTGAGTTGGGCGCGGGCGATGCCGCTGATCAGCAGTGCTACGAGAATGGTCGGGAAGCTGACGAGCACGTCGGCGATGCGCATGACGATGCCATCGACAATGCCGCCGAAGAAGCCCGCGACAAGCCCCAGCACGACGCCGAGCGTTGCGGCGAAGAGCACGGCGCCGAGGCCGATCACGACGGAAATTCTAAGCCCGAACAGGATGACCGAGAGGAGGTCACGGCCCTGGTTGTCCGTGCCGAGCAGAAAGCGCGGATCGCCACCATCCATGAAGGAGGGTGGGATTTCCATGTCGATCAGCGAATAGGAAGAAACGTCGCGCGGGTCCACTGGTGCTATCAGCGGGGCGAAGACGACGAGGATCAGCATGATGAAGACCACCAGGCCGGCGATCATCACGGAAACCGGCGGAAGCCGGCGCATCAGGGATTGCGTGGCCATTATCGTGTCCTCAGGCGGGGATCGATGAAGGTATAGAGAATGTCGACAACCATGTTGATCATGACAAAGAGGAAGCCAACGAAAAGCAGGTAGGCGGCGAGCACCGGCACGTCGGGATAGCCGACGGCATTGGTGAAGAGCAGGCCCATGCCCGGCCACTGGAACACGGTCTCGGTGACGATGGCAAAGGCGACAAGCTGGCCGATCTGCAGGCCGGTGACGGTAACAACCGGCATCAGCGCGTTGCGCAGCGCAAGCCGCCCGTAAATGTAGGTGCGCGGCAGGCCGCGAGCGAAGGCGAAGCGGATATAGTCCGACGACAGCACGTCGATCATCTCCGAGCGCACCAGCCGCATGATCAATGTCAGCTGGAACAGCGCCAGCGTGATCGACGGCAGGATCAGCGATTTCAGCCCGGAAAGGGTGAGGAAACCGGTTTTCCACAGACCTAGATCGACAAGATCGCCACGCCCGGACGACGGCAACCAGCGCAGGTTTACGGCAAAGACGAGGATCAAAAGCAGGCCCGTGACGAAGGTGGGCATGGAAATACCGATCAGCGTCGTTGCCTGGGTAAGCCGCGAAAGAAAGGAATTCGGCTTCAGCGCGCAGAGCACACCGAGCGGAATGCCGATCGCGAGCGCCAGGAACGTCGCGACGATCACCAGTTCCAGCGTGGCGGGAAGCCGGCTCATCAGCAGGCTCACCACCGGTTGCTGGTAGCGGAAGCTCGTGCCGAGGTTCCCCGTCAGCACCTGGCCGACGAAATCGAAGAACTGCGTCAGGATCGGCTTGTCGAGGCCGAGCGCCATGCGAAGCGCATCCTTTTCCGCCTGGGTAGCACCCTCGCGCACCATGGAGGAGATGGGATCGCCGACGAAACGGAACATGACGAAGGCAATGGCCGTCACGGCAAGCATGACGAGGGCGGCCTGGAGGAGCCTCACCGAAAGAAGTCTGAGCATCGGAATAGTCCTTGGGAGGGAGCGCTCAAGCCCCGCGAGCAGCTCCGGCAAAAGCGCGAAAGCGGCTTTGCGTTCGGAATTGCATCAAAACAATGCGTAGAAGGAACGAGCCGTTTCGCTCCGTCTTCGGCCTGCGAAGAAACCGGTTGCTCTTGCGGGACGATCCCGGCCTGCTTGCGCCTGCCGGGATCGTGTCCTGGGAGAAACCCCGTTACTTCTTGATCTGCGCGAACCACGGACGAACATATTCGTCCGGGAACTGCGGGATATCGACCTTGTTGCTCATCGCCCAGGCGACCGGCTGCTGATGCAGCGGAATGAACAACGCCTCGTCATGGGTGATGCGGAAGGCTTCCTTCAGCATGTCGATGCGCTTGGTCTCGTCGAGCTCGACCGAAGCCGAGCGGGTGAGCGCATCGATCCGTGGGTCGGACAGGCCGTTCGGGTTCGAGCCGCCATAGGTGCCGTCATTGGTGGCCAGCAGTGCCTGGAGCACGCTGTAGCCATCCATCGCCGGAAGCGAGGCCCAGCCGAGCATGTAGACGTCGAGTTCGCCATTATCCATGCGCGGGAAATAGGTCGTCTTGCTCTCGACGCTGAGATCGACCTGCACGCCGATCTTCGCCCACATGGAGGAGATCGCCAGGCAGATCTGCTCGTCGGCGATATAGCGGTCGTTCGAGCAGGAAAGACCGGTCTTGAAGCCATCCGGATAGCCGGCTTCGACAAGCAGCGCCTTCGCCTTGTCGACATCGTATTCCGGAGCCACGTCGATAGCGTCATCATGGCCGGTAACGGCGGGGGCGACCAGCATGGAGGCAACACGCGACTTGCCACGCATCAGCCGCTTTTGGATCGTGTTGAGGTCGATGGCCTGCCAGAGCGCCTGGCGCACCTTGACGTTGAGCATCGGGTTCGCCACGCCGGGCGCCGCATGCAATTCCTTGTTGAAGTTCAGCGCAAGCATGATGGTGCGCAGCGACGGGTTTTCGACGACCTTCAGCCCCTCGGTGGAGGCGATGCGATCGACATCCTGAAGCGGAACCGGAACGACCATGTCGACTTCGCCGGACAACAACGCCGCGATGCGGGTGGCGTCGGAGGCGATCGGACGGAATTCGATTTCCGTCAGGTTATGCTGCGGCTTGTCCCACCAGTCCTTGTTCACCTCGAAGATCGAGCGCGAATCGGGCTCGTAGCTCTTCAGCTTGAAGGCGCCGGTGCCATTGGCGTGGCTGCTGGCATAGGTCACGACGCCGGTGGCGGTGTTGCCCGGCTTCAGCGCGTCATGTTCTTCCATCCACGGCTTGCTCATGATGTAGATGGCGGCGAGATCGTTGAGGAGCAGCGGATAGGGACCGCGCAGAATGAGGTCGACCGTGTGGTCGTCCACCTTCTCGACGCCGGTGACGGCGGAGAGGTTTTCACGGTTGCGCGAACCGGGGTCGATCTGGCGCTGGATCGTCGCCACCACGTCGTCGGCATTGAAGGCCTGGCCTTCGTGGAATTTCACGCCCTCACGCAGCTTGAAGCGCCAACGCGTCGGCTCGATGACTTCCCAGGACGTGGCAAGCGCCGGCTCCAGCTTCAGTTCCTTGTTGCGACGAACCAGCGGATCGAACACGACGTGCTGGACGCTCTGGGTGAAACTGTCGACCTGCGCATTCGGGTCGTAGGAGATGACGTCGCCGGATGCTGCCCAGCGCAGCGTTTCGGCAAAAGCGGGCGCGGAAAGCGGCGCCAGCATGGCAAGCCCCGCCAAAAGGGTCTTCACAGTGGTCTTCACGAAGAATTCTCCCGGGTAGGTATGCATGTTCCCAAAAATTGCATACGATTATTCTCAATATGACTGTACATAATATGCGGACAATATCAAGATACCAGAATTAGAATTTGCGCACACAATGCGCATAAGATGTATGCAATTCTAGCGGGAGAATGCCTATGAAAAAGGCCTTGCTGATCGAAAACGGTGCAATCGTCACCATGGATGCCGACCGGCGCATCCTCGACAAGGGCTATGTGCTGGTGGAGGACGGGCGCATCACCGCCATCGGCGAAGGCGCGCCGATGGCCCCGGCGGACGCCGAACGTATCGATGCGAGCGGCATGGTGGTGATGCCGGGCCTGATCGATACGCACGCCCATGCCGGCCATATGCTGACCAAGGGGTTGGGCGGCGATTCCGAGGATTGGATGAACATCACCGGCCGCATCTATGCCGAGGCGACCGATCCGGAATTCTGGGCGGCCGAGGCCGCTCTTTCCGCTGCCGAACGTATCAAGTGCGGCACGACCACCGCCGCCCTGCTCTTCGGTGGTGGGCCGGATATCATGCGGACCGAGGCGCTGGAAGCCGCCGAAGCGCACCTTGCCGCCGTCGCCGAGATGGGCGTGCGCGAAATACTCGCCGTCGGCCCCAATCGCCCGTCCGCTAAAAGTGTATACCGTGAATATCGAAACGGCTCATACAATGAGCTCGTCGTCGTTCCCGATGCACAGCTCGCTGTCAGCGCGGCCCTGATTGATGCCTGGGCAAACCGCGACGACCGGCTGCAACTGGCCGTCTCCCTCCCCGTCTTCAACGCGGAAGAACTGGAGGACGCCGCTGTGCTCGACCTGTCGCGAAGGGCACAGCGATTGGCGCGCGAGAAGAACGTGCTCCTGATACAGGACGGCCATCGTGACGGGTCGATAGCCGCCAACGATGCCAAACTCGACCTCTTCGATTCACGCTCGCTGCTCGCCCATTGCGTCGACCTCACCGATGCCGACCGCGCCGTGCTGAAGCGCACCGGCGCAAAGGTGGCGCACAATCCGAGCGCGCTGATGTCGGTCTTTGGCCGCTGCCCGGCACCGGAAATGATGGCCGAAGGGATCACCGTCTCGCTTGGCACAGATGCCGCAGCACCCGACCGCTCCTTCGACATGTTCCGCAACATGTTCCAGGCGCACCGCTACCACGCCCGCCATTTTCGCGATGACGCCGTCCTTCCGCCGCTCCAGCTTCTCGAAATGGCAACGATCAATGGTGCCCGCGCGCTGTCGATGGAGGCGGAAATCGGTTCGCTGGAGGCCGGCAAGCGCGCCGATATCGTGCTCGTCAACATGCGCCAGCCCCATCTCTGGCCACCGACCAATCCCGTGCAGCGCCTCGCGCGCTTTGCCAACGGCGCGGATGTGGATACGACCATCGTCGGCGGTCGCGTGCTGATGCGTGGCCGCAAGCTCACCGCTCATGACGAAGGCGCTATCCTCGACCGCGCGGAAAAGGCCTTCCGGCTGGCGATGCAGCGTGCCGGGCTGGCTGGCGAGGAGACCCGTACATGACCGCCGACATCGTCATCCGCAATGCGCGTCCGATGGGCGGGGAACCCGTGGATCTCATCATCCGCAACGGCCGCTTCAGCGCCGGCGGTGCGCGGCCGGCGCAGGAATTCGACGCAACGGGGCACATCGCGCTGCCCGGCTTCGTGGAGGCGCACACCCATCTCGACAAGACGCTGATCGGCATGGACTGGTTCGAGAACAGTATTGGAGCCAACCGCAGCGACCGCATTCTCGCCGATCGCAAGGCAAAGCGTGACCTCGGCACCAACGCGCGCCGCCAATCCGCCCGGCAGGCGCTGCAGACGCTGACGTACGGCGTCCTCCACATTCGCAGCCATGTCGACGTCGACACGGAAATCGGCATCGCCAATATCGAAGGGGTGCTTGAAACCCGCGAGGCACTGCGCGACCTCGTCGATATCCAGGTCGTCGCCTTCCCGCAGAGCGGCATGCTGCCGCGCGCAGGCACGCTCGACCTGATGGATGCGGCCATGCGGACCGGCGCCGACATTGTCGGCGGTATCGACCCCGCCACCATCGAGCGCGACCCCGTCCAGCATCTCGACGCCATTTTCGCGCTGGCGGAGCGTTATGGAAAACCCATCGACATCCATCTGCACGAGCTTGGAGAGCTGGGCGCCTTCTGCCTGGACCTCATCATCGAGCGCACCCGGGCGCTCTCTATGCAGGGCCGCGTGATGGTCAGCCACGCCTATTGCCTCGGCATGCTGGATCCTACCCGCCAGCAAGCGCTGATTGCGGCACTCGCGGCGGAGCAGATCGCGGTGATGACGGTCGGCAGCCCCGCGGCCCCTGCCCTGCCGCTACGCCTGATGCGACAAAGCGGCCTTGTGCTCTCCTCCGGCTCGGATGGCATCCAGGGCACATGGGAGCCTTGGGGCAATGGCGACATGCTGGAGCGGGCGAAATATCTCGCGCAGCGCAACGGCATGACCAACGATGCGGATCTAGCAGAAACTGCCCGCATCTGCACCTTCGGCGGCGCGGAAGGCATCGGCCTTTCCGGTTACGGATTGTCCGAAGGGGATTTTGGCGATCTCGTGCTGGTGCCGGCACGCACGCTTGCCGAGGCCGTGGCGTTGACGCCGCAGGCGCGCACCGTCATCCGTCGCGGCCGCATCCTTGTCCGCGACGGCGTACCGGCCGCCGATCTGCCATCGATCGATTGACGTCGTGCAAAGGGGCGGCAGTGGTCGCCCCTTTGCAATCAGCCCATTGGGCAATCCGACTTTCAAAGCCGGATGATCAGCTCGACAGCGCGCTCGCCACGGCAGCCATCGAAAAACCGCCCAGCACCAGCGACGCCAGCTTATAGGAATGTTGCCGCACACCCAGCGGCAGGCAGGCGCCGAAGACCACCCAGCCAAGACCGGCAAGCGTCGAGAGCCCGGCATAGACCGCAATCCAGAGCGACGTGTGGATGGGTGCCGCCGCGGGGATCAGCACCGTGCCAACCAGCATGGCCTTCGGATTGACCAGCGTTGTCAGGAAGACGCGAAGGAACGATTCGCGCGCGGAGCGCGCATCACTCCTGAACGGCATGCCCCAGAGCCGGACCGCGGAATAGAGCAGCCAGCTTGCCGCCAGCAACTTCATTGCGGCAAAGGCCAGGGCATTGCCCCGAACGGCATCCGCCACCGCAACGAACACGGATATCGCCAGAATATATCCCATGGCTTCCGCGAGCGGCATGATCGCCGCCCGGCGCACGCCAAGCGATGCGCCACAGGTCGCAAGCACCGTGTTCGTTGGCCCCGGCGTCACCAGGATCAGAATGGAGGACAGGACGAAAGACAGGGTGACCATGAGCAGATCCGATAGAAGAGAACGGCGATATCCTTACTGCTGATAGGGTCGAACACCTTTGACGCATGTCAAGTGAGACCAGTTTGCGCATAGGCCACGGGACCATTCTCCGGTCAAGGCCGCTCCTTCAACACCTGAAAGTACATCGGTTTTGCCGGAGCTGGAAACCGCGTGCATCGAGAAATATCCGGTTGTTTCGCATCATGACGGACCGTGAAAGCGGCGCCGGCTTTCGCCGGAAAGGCGTGCCCTCTCAAGACATTGCCTCCGTCCATAGAGTCGCCTGATCTCATGTCGGCGCGGCACAAACCTTACAAATGACATCTGCAGTTCAACGTTTGTCGATTCATCATATTGACATGTGTCGATTACGATGTGTATTTTGTAAACAAGGGATGGGGAGCATCCCCTGAATGCCGGGAGGAATGCATGCAGCCACTGTTGAAAGTGGAAGGGCTGAAGAAGTCCTTCGGCGGCGTCGCAGCGCTTCGCGATGGTCGTTTCGCGCTGGAAGCCGGCTCGGTGCATGCGCTCTGCGGCGGCAATGGCGCCGGCAAGTCCACGTTCCTCTCGATCCTCATGGGCATTCACAAGCGCGACGGCGGCACGATCCTGCATCGCGGCCGGCCGGTCGAGTTCAACAGCCCGGCCGAAGCGCTCGCCTCCGGCATCGCCATCATCGAGCAGGAATTGAGCCCGGTTCCGCATATGACCGTGGCGGAGAACATCTATCTCGGCCGTGAACCCTCGACCCGCTTTGGCGGCATCGACTTCAAGACGATGAACCGCAATGCGCAGGCGCTACTCGACCGGCTGGAATTCAGCATCTCCGCGCGAGAGTACATGATGAACCTCTCGGTGGCGCAGATGCAGCTCGTCGAGATCGCAAAGGCGCTGAGCCACGACGCGGACGTCATCTTCATGGACGAGCCGACCTCGGCGATCGGCGAAAAGGAGGCCCAGCATCTCTTCCAGGCGATCGAGCGCCTGAAGGCCGACGGCAAGGGCATCGTCTACGTCTCGCACCGGCTGTCGGAAATCTTTCAGATCGCCGACAACTACACGGTCTTCCGCGATGGCGGCTTCGTCGGCGACGGCAAGCTTGCCGAGATCGACCGGCCCGGCCTCATCCGCATGATCGTCGGCCGCGAGCTTGGCGAGGAATATATCAAGACGAACACGCCGACCGCGATTGCGGGCCTGGAAGTCACCGGCCTTTCTGCCCCCGGCAAGATCGAGGACATCTCCTTCACTGCGCACAAGGGCGAGATCTTCGGCATCTACGGCCTGATGGGCTCCGGCCGCACGGAAATCTTCAACTGCCTGTTCGGCATGGATCGCGCGTCTGCCGGCGACATCCGCCTCGACGGCCAGCCGGTCGCCATCCGCCAGCCATCCGACGCGATGGCCGAGGGCATGGCCTTCGTGACGGAAGATCGCAAGCTCACCGGCCTCAACCTGACGGACAGCGTTCGCAACAACATCTGCCTGGCCAGCCTGCCGGAGATGAGCCCGGCCTTCGTCATGCAGCGCCGGCGCGAACAGTCCTCCGCCGCGGACATGATCACGCGCTTCGGCATCAAGGCCGCACGCGACACGATGCCGGTCTCCGGCCTTTCCGGCGGCAACCAGCAGAAGGTCGTGCTGGGCAAATGGTTTTTGCGCGAACCCCGCGTCCTGCTGCTCGACGAGCCGACGCGCGGCGTCGATGTCGGCGCCAAGCGCGAGATTTACCGCATCATCTGCGACTTCGCCGCCGAAGGCGGGACGGTCGTGATGATCTCCTCCGAAATCGACGAAATCCTGGGCATGTCCGACCGCATCCTCGTCATGCGACAGGGCCGCTCCGCCGGTATCTACAGCCGGAAGGACGCCGACGCCCAGTCGCTTGTGCACCTGTCGACCTGAATTGAAGACCCGACGACCGCCGCAAGCATCCAACCCGCATGGCAAGAGGTGACACCGTGTCCAGCTTAGAGAACAAGACCTCCAGCACCTGGCTGAACGCCGATCGCCGCCGGCTGATCCTGCAGGAATATGGCATCTTTCTCGCCTTCCTGCTGCTGGTCGCCGTTCTTGCCCTGTCGAACGAGTTCTTCCTGACGCCGGGCAACATCTCCAACGTGCTGCTCCAGACGTCGATCAACGGCGTTCTCGCGATCGGCATGACCTTCGTCATCCTGACCCGCGGCATCGACCTTTCGGTCGGCTCGGTCGTGGCGCTCGCCGGCATGGTCAGCGCCAGCTTCGTCACCAGCTCGGCCACGGCCGGCATTGCCGGCGCGCCCTACCCGATGGTCGTGGCGCTTGCGGTCGGCATCCTCGTCGGCGTCTGCTGCGGTGCGCTGGTCGGCTTCATCGTCTCGCGCTTCTCCGTGCCCGCCTTCGTCGCCACCCTCGGCATGCTGTCGGCAGCGCGTGGCGCGACACTCATCTATGGTGGCGGGCGGCCGGTCCCGGCGCTGACACCGGAATTCCGCTGGATCGGCACCGGTAACATCCTCGGCATTCCGATGCCGGTCATCCTGCTCGCCGTCGTCTTCCTGGTCTCCTGGTGGGTGCTGACCCGCACGCGCTTCGGCCGCTACATCTACGCCGTCGGCGGCAACCCGCATGCCGCGAAAACCTCCGGCCTCAACGTCACGCGCATCCGCTTCCTCGTCTATGTGATCTCGGGCGCACTCTCCGGCCTCGCAGGCATGATCCTCTCGGCGCGAACGGGCTCCGCCCTGCCGCAGGCCGGCATCGCCTACGAACTCGACGCCATCGCAGCGGTCGTGATCGGTGGCACCAGCCTGTCGGGCGGCGTCGGCCGGGTAACCGGCACCCTCATCGGCGCCCTCATCATCGGCGTCATGAACAACGGCCTCGATCTGATGGGGATCCAATCCTACTACCAGCAGGTCCTCAAGGGCGCGCTCATCGTCGGCGCCGTGATGCTCGACCAGAAACGCAATCAGGGCGCTTGAGCCCCGGAAATACGGGCGCCCCGCGCCCGTCGTCGAAACGGCTTGCCAAAAGGCAGCCGGAATTCTCAAAGGAGGAGAATGTCATGAAGAAACTGATGATCGCCCTTGCCTCTGCGACGGTGCTGCTCGCCTCGTCCGCCATGGCCCAGGAAAAGCTGAAGATCGGCGCGGCCCCCTATGGTCTGAATGCGGAATTCATGCAGATCTGGTCTGCCGCCCTAGAAGAACATCCTGCCGTGAAAAGCGGTGAAGTCGAACTGACCGTCTTCGACGGCCGCTACGACGCGCTGGTCCAGCAGGAACAGTTCAACACGATGATCACCCAAAAATTCAACGCGATCATCTTTGTGCCGATCGACATCGAAGCCGGCGCCACCGCCGTGCAGGCCGCCCATGACGCCGGCATTCCGGTCGTCGGCTCCAACACCCGCGTGAATTCCGACCTGCTCACCGCCTATGTCGGCTCCGACGACACGATCTCCGGCTACATGGAAGCCAAGACCGTGCTCGACAAGATCGGCTGCAAGGGCAACGTCGTCATCATCGAAGGCCCGATCGGCCAGTCGGCGCAGATCTCCCGCCTCGAAGGCAACAAGAAGGCGCTTGCCGAATGCCCGGACGTCAAGGTTCTGGAACAGCAGACGGCCAACTGGTCGCGTGCCGAAGCCCAAACGCTGATGGAAAACTGGCTGACCTCGCATTCCGGCCAGATCAACGGCGTCATCGGCCAGAACGACGAGATGGCGCTTGGCGCGATCGAGGCGATCAAGGCTGCCGGCCTCAAGCCCCAAGACTTCGCCATCGCCGGTATCGATGGCATCACGGACGCACTCAGCGCCGTCAAGGAAGGCACGATGACCTCGATCCTGCAGGACGCCCGTGCCCAGGCGCAGGGTGCCCTCGACCTCGCGATCCTCCATGCTAAAAAGGGTGACTACAAGCCGCAGTCGGACATCTGGGCGCAGTATCCCGACATGGCGTTCAACGACGGCAAGGACAAGGAATACAATGTTCCGTGGACGCCGGTAACGACCGACAATGTCGATAAGCTCCTGGAGCTGCGCAAGTAACGAATGACATGCGGGGCGGCGATGCCGCCCCGTTCCACCCAACCGCTGAAAGCCGAGACAGACGATGACCGACACCCCTCCGCATATCGACCTCAACTTCCCGCTCGACGGCAAGGTCGCGCTCGTCACCGGCGGCGCTTCCGGCATCGGCGCGGCCATCGCCGCTGCCTTTGCATCGAAGGGTGCGAAGATCGCCGTGCTCGACATCAACGCCGACATCGCCAAGGCGAAGGCGGATGAACTTGGTGGTTCGGCAAGGCCTTTCGTTTGCGACGTGGCGGATGCCGCGTCGGTGCAGAAAGCGGTCGATGACGTGGTCGCGGCCTTTGGCGGTATCGACATTGCGGTCAACAGCGCCGGCATCGTAGCACTTGCGCCGGCGGAAGACCTCACGCTCATCCAGTGGGACAGGACGATCGACATCAACCTGAAGGGCAGCTTCCTCATCACGCAGGCTGTCGGCCGCAAGATGATAGCCGCCGGTAAGGGTGGCAAGATCGTCAACCTTGCCTCGCAGGCCGGTTCCGTCGCGATCGAAGAGCATGTCGCCTATTGCGCGTCCAAGTTCGGTGTCATCGGCATGTCCAAGACCTTTGCCGCCGAATGGGGCAAACACGGCATCACGGTTAATACCATTTCCCCCACCATCGTGCTGACGGAGCTCGGCAAGGCGGCCTGGGCCGGCGAGAAGGGTGAAAACGCAAAGAAGCGCATCCCGACCGGCCGTTTCGCCTTCCCGGAAGAGATCGCCGCCGCGGCAGTGTTCCTCGCCTCGCCAGGTGCCGACATGATCAACGGCGCCGATCTTCTGATCGACGGCGGCTACACCATTCTTTGAGCCCCGACCGGCTCGCGCAGTTTTGAGGAGTTACCATGCAGCGTTTCATCAACGATCCGGACCTGGTGGTCGAGGATACCGTCAAGGGGTTCGTGAAGGCGCATTCGGACATCGTGCGCGTCGCGGAAAACCCGCGCGTCATCGTCGCCAAGGATGCCCCCTTTGCCGGCAAGGTCGGCGTGGTGACTGGCGGCGGTTCCGGCCACGAGCCGGCCTTCATCGGCTATACGGGCAAGAACATGCTCGATGCGGTCGCCGTCGGTGAACTCTTTTCCTCGCCCACCGCCAAGAGCTTTTACGATGCCATCCGCGAAGCCGATGGCGGCAAGGGCGTCGTCGTGCTCTACGGCAACTATGCCGGCGACAACATGAACGTGAAGATGGCAATGAAGCTCGCCGCCAAGGCCGGGATCGAGGTCGCAACCGTCGTTGCCAACGACGACGTCTGCTCCGCCCCGCCCGAGGAGCGCGAGAAACGCCGTGGCGTTGCCGGGGAAATCTTCATGTGGAAGATGGGCGGCGCCAAGGCCGCGACCGGCGCCACCCTCGAAGAGGTGCGTGCCACCGCCCAGAAGGCGATCGACAACTGCCGCTCGATCGGCGTCGGCCTCGGCCCCTGCACACTGCCGGCCGTCGGCCATCCGAACTTCCAGATCGAGCCCGGCACGATGGAAGTCGGTATCGGCCACCATGGCGAACCGGGCGTTCGTGTCGAAGCACTGAAGACGGCGGAAGACGTTGCCAAGGACATGGTGAAGATCGTGCTCGACGATCACAACCTGCCGGAAGGCACCGAAGTCGCCGTGCTTGTCTCGGGCCTCGGCGCCACGCCCCTCAACGAACTCTACATCCTCAACGACACGATCGAGAGCGAGATTTCGGCCCGCGGCCTGAAGATCGTCAAGACCTGGATCGGCAACTACTTCACCTCGCTGGAAATGGTCGGTGCAACGCTGACCGTCATGGCGCTCGACGATGAACTCAAGCCGCTGCTCGATGTCGAGACGCGGTGCACGATCATCCTGTAACCGGAGGACGACCCCATGCAGACTTTCGACAACGCATCCTCCGGCGCCATCGTTCTATCGATGGCGGAGCGGATCGTCGAAAACCGCGCCTATCTCAGCGAGATCGACGGCAAGATCGGCGACGGCGACCACGGCGTCAACATGGCCAAGGGTTTTGCCATGGCGGCGGAGCGTCTGAAGGGCAAGGACGCCCCGCTCGCCGAATCCCTCGATACACTCGGCACCGTGCTGATGACGGAAATCGGCGGCTCGATGGGCCCGCTCTACGGCGTGATGTTCACCGAATTTGCCGAGACGATCGAGGGTGTCGAAAAGATCGACGCCGCGGCCTACAGCAAGATGCTGCATGCGGGCCTTGCCGGCATCCAGTCGATCGGCTCCGCCAAGGTCGGTGACAAGACGCTGATCGACACGCTCGTTCCGGCCGTCGAGGCGTTCGACAAGGCCACAGCCGAAGGCAAATCGTTCGGCGACGCGCTGGAAGCCCTGGTTGCAGCCGCCGAAGCTGGCCGCGACTCGACGATCGATCTGGTCGCAAAAATCGGCCGCGCCAGCCGTCTGGGCGAACGGTCGCTCGGCGTGCTGGATGCGGGAGCAACCTCCTGCGCCATCATTCTCAAGGAATTGTCCGACGGCGCGCGCGCGCGGCTGACCTGACATTCGTGACGCCCGGAATCTGCACGTTCCTCCCAGGAAGCGCGGCCTTGTCCTTCGTGACGGGCCGCGCACCGCTTTTTTGATGAAGGCAGGTTGCAAACCGGTGGCATTACTTTCATCTTCGCCGCCAGAAGGGGACCGGCGAAACTGATGGCAATGAAGACTTCCTCGCCGCGCAAAGGCGGCATCGGCCGGGCGAACGGGCCGGAAGGCGTGGATTCGATACCGCTGCGCTATGGCGACGATCCCTATGTCTGGGCCTGCTGGCTCTACTACGAAGACGGCATGACGCAGGGCGAGATCGCCGAGGCGATGGGTGTGTCGCGCGCGACCGTCAACAGCTACCTCGCCGACGCCCGCGAAAAAGGCATCGTCAACATCTCCATCGAGCCCGCGCGGCTCGCCTCGCTCACCATCGCGCAGGAACTGAAGCGCCATTTCGGCCTGTCGGATTGCCTGGTCGTGCCCAATGACGACAACACCCGGCCACTGATCGGCCGGCTGGGTGCGGCGGGCGCGCAGGCGCTTGCCAAGATGATCAAGTCCGGCGACACGCTCGCCGTCGCCTGGGGCCGCACGATCCTCTCGGTCGGCGAGCATCTGGAAGTGGGGGGCTTGCAGGACGTGACGGTCGTGCAGGCAACTGGCGGCACCACGGCAAGCTTCGCCTATACGCCGGAACTGACCACCGCCGCCGTCGCGCGCGCGATCTCGGCGCGCTGCGTCAACATCACGGCACCCGCCGTCGTCGCGTCTGCCGAAATGCAGCGTATGTTGCTTGCCGAGCCGCTGATCCGCGAGCAGTTCGATACGCTCGCGCGGGCCAACCGCATCGTCTTCGGCATATCGTCGCTCCGACCGAACTCCACGATCCACACCAGCGGTTTCTTCGAATCCGTGCCGCTGCAGCACTATCTGGCCAAGGGCGCAGCCGGCGTGCTGGCCGGGCGCTTCATCGATGAGCGCGGCCGCCCGGTGGATGGCCCCCTCGATGATCGCACGATCGGCATGTCGCTGGAGATGCTGCGTGGCATCGGCACCCGCGTCGCCGTCGCCGGTGGCTTCGACAAGGTGCCTGCGCTGCTGGCAGCCTTGCGCGGCGGCTATGTCAACGTGCTGGTGACGGATGCGGCAACGGGCGCCGGCATCCTGCGCGCCGATGGTGTCACGAGCCTCGACGGCAAGCTTTCGCAACGGCAGAAAAGCGCGCCCGTCGCCAATGCCTACCGCACCCACGTCAAGAAATTCCTCAACAATCCCAACGACGTGGTCGAGGAAATGCTCGACGGCCTGATTGCCGCGCACAAGCCCTATCTGCAACCCGTGGGATCGCGCCGCGCTCTCGTCGCACGCAACGGCCCCCGCCCCGGCAAGGTCGGCCTCGTCATCGGCGGCGGCACGGGACACGAACCCTGCTTCGTCGGCTATGTCGGCAAGGGGCTCGCCGACGCCGTGGCCGTCGGCAACATCTTTTCCTCGCCACCGCCCGACCCGATCGCCAAATGCGCCGTCGCAGCCTCCGGTGGCGCCGGAGTGCTCTTCGTCTACGGCAACTATGCCGGCGACGTGATGAACTTCGAGATGGCGGCCGAACTGGTCGAGGAACAGGGCATTCCAGTCCGCACCGTCCTCACCACCGACGACATCGTTTCTTCGCCGATCGAAGACAAGGAAGGCCGGCGCGGCGTCGCCGGCAATTTCTTCGTCTTCAAGGTGGCGGGCGCCGCCTGTGATCGCGGCCTGACGCTCGACGAATGCGAGGCGATCACCCGCAAAGCCAACGACCGCACCTTCACGGTCGGCGTCGCGCTCGAATCCTGCTCCATGCCGCAGACAAGGCGGCACAATTTCGAAATCGGCCCGGATGATATGGAACTCGGCATGGGCATCCACGGCGAGCCCGGCGTGTCGCGCGAGCGTCTGCGCACCGCTGACGAGATCGTCGACACGATCATGGACAACATCTTCAAGGAGATGAAGGCCGAGCCCGGCGACCGCGTGGCGGTGCTGGTCAATTCCTTCGGCGCAACGCCGCTGATGGAGCTCTACATCCTGTTCCGGCGCGTGGAGCAGCGGCTTGCCGCCAAGAACATCACGATCGAGGCCAACTGGGTGGGGCACTACTGCACGTCGCTGGACATGGCAGGCGCCTCCATCTCGATCCTGCATCTCGACCGCCAACTGACCGATCTGCTGCACCATCCATGCCAGTCGGCGATCCTGACCATCAACGCACCTGAACCGGACGAAGCGGCTCGGAGCTGAGGCCGCCTGCGCCCAAGGGGAGGAAGACATGTCGGAAAATGCGGCACAGGCTCTCGCCAGGATGTTCGAGAGAATGTCCCAGGTGATCGAGACGGAAAAGGATCGCCTGTCCGAACTCGACGGCGCGATCGGCGATGGTGATCACGGCATCACCATGTCGATCGGCTTCAAGGCCGTGAACGCGGCGCTTGCGAAGCTGGACCTCGGCACAGCGAGCCTTTCAGAGGTGATGTCGACGGCGGCAGCCGGCTTCCTTGACGCGGTCGGAGCATCGACGGGACCCCTCTATTCGACGGGCTTTCGCCGCGCCGCCCAGGTCCTTGCCGAGCGCTCCGAACTCGACCTCGTCGCCTGTCGGGATATGCTGGTCGCGATTTCCGAGGGCATTCGCGACCGCGGCAAGGCGCAACGCGGCGACAAGACGATGCTCGACGTCTGGCTGCCCGCCGCAGAGGCCGCCACCACGGCGGTTGCCGAGGGTCGGTCGAAACAGGAATTCTGGAACGCCGTTACGGCCGCAGCCGACAACGGAGCGGCCGCGACCGCCACGATGGTTGCCGCCAAGGGCCGCGCCGCCCGCCTGCGGGAACGCTCCCTCGGCCACCTCGACCCCGGCGCCGTCTCCGCAACAGCGCTCGTGAGGGCAATCTCGGAGACAGTCTAGAACGGGATTTTACACCCCGTTTGGCAGAGAAATTTTCCGTGGGTCCGATCCCCTGGTTATCCTTCAGCGATTGCGTTTTGGCAAAACGCGCTTTGTAATGAAGCGCGTCGTAATAAAGCCATTTCAGGATAAAGCCCTATGGATCCAACACATTTGTTCGAGCTGGTGATCGGCATGTTCGTGGCGATCATCGCGCTGCATTACGCAGCCCATCGGCTCGGGCTGCCGCCATCCGTGGCGCTGCTTGCGGGGGGCGCGCTGCTAGCCTTCGTGCCGGGTCTGCCCGTCATTGAAGTCGATCCGGAACTGGTGCTCGTCATCTTCCTGCCGCCGCTGCTGATGGACGGGGCCTGGTTCATTGCGCTCGGCCCCTTGCGCCGCCATATGATCGGCATCGCTTCGCTTGCTATCGGCGCGGTGTTTTTCACCTGCGCCGTCGTGGCTGTCGTCACGCATCTGCTGTTCCCGTCACTCCCCTGGGCGGCCTGCGCGGCATTGGGAGCGATCGTCTCGCCGCCCGATGCGGTCTCCGCCCGCGCCGTGCTGCAACGGGTGAAGCTGCCACGGCGCCTGCAGATCCTGCTCGAGGGAGAGAGCCTGTTCAATGATGCGAGCGGCCTGGTCCTCTTCCGCTTCGCCATTGCTGCCGGCGTCACCGGCGTCTTCAGCACGGTCGATGCCATGGGCAGCTTCTTCGTGCTGGCGGTCGGCGGCGCGCTCGTCGGCATCGCCATCGGCATGGCATGGGTTCTGCTGGTGCGCCGCCTTGGCGACGAATATCTGATCATCGCCGCCACGGCCCTGCTTTCCTGGGTGTCCTACCTGCTTGGCGAATTTATTCACGTGTCGGGCGTCATTGCCACCGTGACCACCGGCCTGATCGCCGGCTGGCACCAGCACACCGCATTTTCAGCCGCAACCCGGATGCGCGGCACTTCTTTCTGGACGGTGCTCGTCTTCCTGATGGAAGCGGCGGTTTTCATCCTGATCGGCCTGTCGCTGCGTGGCGTCGTCGAACGCGGCGGCGGCTTCGGCGTGGTGATCGCCGATCTCGGATGGCCGATCCTGGTGATCCTGGTGGCCCTCACCCTCGCCCGCTTCGCCTGGGTGTTCGGGTCGGACCTCGTGATCAGGCTCTTCAATGCCCTGGGGATCAAGCGATACACACCAGTCGGCGCCGGTGGCGCGACCGTGCTCAGTTGGGCCGGTGTTCGCGGCGTGGTCACGCTGGCGCTGGCGCTGAGCGTGCCGGAAAACTTTCCCGGCCGTGACTTCATCCTGGTGACGTCCTTCGCCGTCATTCTCGGAACCGTGCTGCTGCAAGGCACGACGCTGGGGCGCGTGATCGCCTGGGCGCGGCTGAGCGAACCGGAATCGGATAAGGCCCGGCTCACCATGAGCCAGGCCGAGGCCGCCATGGCCCAGGCGCAATTTGCCGTCGTGCAAAGCCGGGCTTACGACAGCGAAGGCAAGCTCATCCATCCGCAATTGCTGGACAAGTATCAGCGCAGAGCCGTGTCGATCGTCGATTATGCCGAACGTACGCAACACTATACGCCGTTGCTGCACGCCCATTTCGACGTCGTTCTCGAAGCGGTTGCGACGGGGCGTCGCGAACTCATCCGGCTCCATCGCACTGGCGAGATCGACGACGAGACGTTGCACGAGCTGGAACGGGACCTCGACCTCGAAGAGCTGAGCGCAATTTCCGCCAAGGGGTGAAGCCGCCTGCGACACGGCTGTAATACGCTTGTCATGCTGAGTTTCTATCGCAAGGGGGTAACGCACCGCTCAAGAGAGGCACCCCCATGCGTAAACTCATCCTCGCTCTGGCATCGGCAACGATGCTCGCCGGCGCAGCAAATGCCGCAACCGTTTATCCGCTGGATCGCGCGACGATCCTCGTCGGCTCGCCCTTCGACTTCAAGGTCGAGTTCGACACCGTGGTGAAGCCGGAAGACGTGAAGGTCACCGTCAACGGCCAGGATTACGAAGCCGTCTTCGGCAAGAAGGCCGAATTTGTCGCGGAAGAAAAGGGCGCCGAGGACAAGGTCCTGGGTTCGGCCCTCCTCCTGCGTGGCCTGACGATCGCTGAAGCCGGCGCCTATAAGGTCGAGGTTTCGGCTGGCAGCGAAGCCAAGTCGGTTAACTGGGACGTTTACGCGACCGTTGCCGAGCCGAAGGCCAAGAACATCATCTTCCTGATCGCCGACGGCCTGTCCGTCGCCCACCGCACCGGTGCGCGCATCATGTCCAAGGGCATGACCGAGGGCAAGGCAAACGGCCGCCTCGCCATGGACGACATCCCGCCGGTCGCCTTCATCGGCACGTCGTCCACCCACTCGATCGCCACCGACAGCGCCAACACCATGTCGGCCTACATGACCGGCCACAAGTCACGCGTCAACGCGCTCGGCGTCTATGCCGACCGCACGCCGGCAAGCCTCGACGACCCGAGGGTCGAGACCATTGCCGAAGCGCTCCGCCGCACGACGCAGAAGTCGATCGGCATCGTTTCCACCTCGGAAGTCGAAGATGCCACGCCGGCTGCCCTCGTTTCCCACACCCGCAAGCGCGCCGACAAGGCGGAAATCGTCGGCATGCTGCTCGACGTCAAGCCGGATGTGCTTCTCGGCGGCGGCTCGGCCTACTTCCTCGGCAAGGACGTGCCGGGCTCCAAGCGCAAGGACGACAAGGACTACATCGCCGAGTTCAAGAATGCCGGCTATGCCCTGGCAATCGACAAGACGGAACTTGCCGCTGCTGCCGGCTCGAACCAGGACAAACTGCTCGGCCTCTTCCACACCGGCAACCTGGACGTGACGCTCGACCGTGAATTCCTCAAGAAGGGCACCGTCGAGAAATTCCCGAACCAGCCGGGCCTCGTCGACATGACCAAGGCCGCCCTCGACAAGCTTTCGAAGAACCCGGAAGGCTTCTTCCTGATGGTCGAGGCCGCCTCGATTGACAAGATGAGCCACCCGCTCGACTGGGACCGTGCGCTCGTCGAGACGATCGAGTTCGACAAGGCCATCGCCGTCGCCCGCGAATTTGCCGATAAGAACCCGGATACGCTGATCATCGTCACCGGCGACCACACCCACGGCGTCGGCATCATCGGCACCGTCGACGACGAGAAGCCGGGCGACGAAATGCGCGCCAAGGTCGGCACCTATGACGATGCCGGCTTCCCTAACTACGAGGACAAGGACGGCGACGGCTACCCGGATCGCATCGACGTCTCGCGCCGCCTGTTCCTGGCCGCCAACAACGGTCCGGACCACTACGAAACCTTCCGTCCGAAGCTCGACGGCCCGTTCGTTCCGGCCGTGCAGAACGAGGCGAAGGAATATGTCGCCAACGAAGAGTACAAGGACGTGCCCGGCGCCGTCTTCGTGCAGGGCAATATCCCGAAAGATGGCGATACCGGCGTTCACGCCGTCGACGACGTGGTGCTTCAGGCGATCGGCCCCGGCTCGGAAGGCTTCCGCGGCTACATGGAGCAGAGCGACGTGTACCGCGTGCTGGCCGATGCCTTCGCGCTCGGCGTAGCGAAGGACTGAGCTACCCGTGACGGACAGGCGGCCCCGCGCCGCCTGTCCGCATTCTCGTCGATGAAGAAGGAAGCATGGCCATGACGGACGATTCCCGTATGTTTTTCGACAGGCGGCGGATGCTCTGTGCATTGGCTGCCCTGCCGATCCTGCCTCTTGCCCGCCCGGCGCTGGCTGCGGAGACGCTCGGCTTCGGCGAGCTCTACAAGAGCTTTGGCGTGCTGGGGCTCGAATTCTCCGACAAGGTGAAGCGGCTGACCGGCCAGGAAATCACCATCAAGGGCTTCATGGCGCCGCCGCTGAAGGCGGAGGCGAACTTCTTCGTGCTCACCGAAATTCCAATGTCGCTCTGCCCATTCTGCTCCTCGGATGCGGACTGGCCGGACAACATTCTCGTCGTCTATCTCGCCCGCAAGCAGACCTTCGTGCAGTTCAATGCGCCGATCAAGGCGCAAGGCGTGCTCGAATACGGCTCATGGACCGATCCGGATACCGGTTTCGTCAGCCAGTTGCGCCTGCGCGAAGCCGCGTTCGACACGGCCTGACGATGCTGGCTCTCGCTATTTCCGGTCTCACCATGCGCTTTCCCGGTCTCGACACGCCGGTGCTGTCCATCGAGCGGCTTCACCTTTCCGCCGGCGAACGCCTCGCGATCACCGGCGCCTCGGGCTCCGGCAAAAGCACGCTGATCAATGCGATGACCGGGCTCGATACCGTGACAAGCGGTTCCGTGTCCTGGGGCGGCACCGATATCACCGCCCTTGCCGCCGGCAAACGCGATGCGTTCCGCGCGGCCCATATCGGCCTCGTCATGCAGGACTTCCATCTGTTTCCCGGCCTATCGGCCTTCGAGAACGTCGTCTTGCCGGTCCGCCTTTCCCGGCGCCTCAAGCCGGCCGAGCGCGAACGCGCGCTCCATCTCCTCGAAACAACGGGCATTGCCCGCCCTGACCAGGCCATCGAGACCCTGTCGCGCGGTGAGATGCAGCGCGTGGCTGTAGCGCGCGCGCTGTTGCCGAAGCCCGGCGTGATCGTTGCCGACGAACCGACCGCCAGCCTCGACCGTCGTACTGGCAGCGAAGTGGCCGAGCTGATCGTCCGGCTCGCACGCGATGAGGGGACAACGCTTATCGTCGTTACCCACGATCCGGCGCTCACGGAACGGCTCGACCGACGTGTCGGCCTCGATGGCGGACGCATCGTCGAAGACAGCAGCGAGGTGCTTGCGGCATGATACGCTTCATCCTTGCCGATCTTCGCCGTTTCAAGGGCGGAGCACTTGCCGTCATCGTGCTGATTGCGCTTTCCGTTGCGCTCAGCGTCACCGTCACGTTGCAGGAGCGCGCCGTCCGGCTTGGCAGCGCCCGCGCGGCGGAAAAATTCGACCTTGTCGTCGGTGCAGCGGGCAGCGAAACGCAGCTCGCGCTATCGGCCGTCTTCCTGCAACCCTCGCCGCTGCCGCTGATGTCCGGCAGCGTGCTGGCAAAACTCTCCGAGGACCCCCGCGTCGAGTTCGCCGCTCCGGTCGGCTTCGGCGATTCCGCGGATGGCCATCCGGTCGTCGGCACGACGAGCAAGCTTGTTTCCGCGCTCTCGCCGAAGCTCGCCGAGGGAGCGATGTTCGCCCGTCTCGGCGAGGCGGTCATCGGCGCGGACGTGCGAAAACCCGTCGGCGCGGAGATCAAGCCAATGCATGGTGGCGCTGACGAGGGTGGCCATACGCACACGGAGCTCATCTACACGGTGAGCGGCCGCATGGCCCCCACGGGTACCGCCTGGGACCGCGCCATCCTCGTGCCGATCCGCGCCGTCTGGCAGCTGCATGGCATGGAGGGCGAGGCCGCGCATGATCACGACCACGCCGCCGGGGGGCTCGCGACGGTTGCTGCGGCCGAGCACGAGCATGCTGAAGAACAGGAGCACGAGGCGCATATCGATCCTGCGGCCGCGATTGACGAGCATTTCGACGCCGAAACGCCCGGTCTTCCCGCCGTTCTCGTCAAGCCGAAGACGGTTGCCGACGCCTATCGCCTGCGTCAGGAATATCGCGGCGAGACGACGCTCGCCGTCTTCCCGGCGGAAGTGCTGACGCGCCTCTACGCGACACTTGGCGATGCGCGCAGCCTGCTTCTGGCCATCGCCATCGGCACGCAGGTCATCGTCATCGCCGCCATCCTGCTCGTCACGATCATGCATATCGGCACGCGCCAGAAGCAGATCGGCGCGCTGAGAGCCTTCGGCGCGCCTGCACGCGCGGTTGTCGCCATCGTCTGGGGCGAATTGTTCCTGCTGTTCCTCGCCGGCTTCGGGCTGGGCATCGTGCTCGGTTACGGCGCCGCACAGCTGATCTCCGCCTCGCTCACTGCAACGACGGCCGTGCGCATGCCCGTGGAGTTCGCCCGCGAGGATATCTCGCTGGCCGTCTGGTTCGGCATTCTCGCCGTGCTGATATCGATCATACCGGCGCTTTCGGCGCTTCGTCTTAGCCCGGCGAGAGCGCTTCGCGCCTGAGCACCAGCCAGATCACAGCCATTTGGCGCGCTTGAAGCGCCAGTAGAGCGTACCGCAGAAGACGACGATGACGGCGAGCACGGCGAAATAGCCGTACTGTGTCTTCAGCTCCGGCATGTTCTCGAAGTTCATGCCGTAAATGCCGGCAATCGCCGTCGGCACAGCAAGGATGGCCGCCCAGGAAGCGAGCTGACGGGTAATCACGCCCTGGCGCTGCTGTTCAAGCAGGTTGCTCGCCTCGAAGACCGAGGTGATGACGTCACGCAGGCCGCCCACCATCTGCTCGATGCGGTGCATGTGCTGGAGCGCATCGCGAAAATAGGGCTTTGCCTCGACATCGAGGCACGGCAGGTCGAGATGCACGAGCTTGCCGCAGAGGTCCAGCATGGCATCCAGCACGCGCTGGAACAGGATGACCTCGCGCCGCAGCCGGAAGATACGTTTGATCTGGGCGCGGTCGAGGAAGGAATCGAGCATCTTGCGTTCCATGTCGAGCACGGAATCCTCGATCGTGCGCACGATCGGCAGGTAGCCGTCGACGATGAAATCGAGGATGGCGTGCAGGATATAGTCCGTGCCGTGACGCATCGTATGCGGCGAGGTTTCCAGCCGGCCGCGCAGCTCTCCGTGCCCACGCTCGGAACCGTGGCGGACGGTGATGATGTAGCGCTCGCCGACGAAGATCGCCGTGCGTCCATAGGTGATGCCATCGCCGTCGAGCTTGGCGGTCTGGGCGAGCACGAAGATCTGGTCGTCATAGGCGCTGAGTTTTGGCGTCTGCAACGGGTTCGCCGCATCGCTGACGGACAGTTCGTGCAGGTTGAAACGCACCTTCAGGATGGCGAGTTCTTCGGCGGTCGGCTCATGCAGGCCGATCCAGATGAAATCCGTCTTTTCCGTCGGCATCGCGATGGATTCGAGCGGAACCTCCTGGAATCGTCGTCCGTCACGGTAGAGATAAGAGGCGACGACCGTCATGGAAAGTCCTTGCGGGAGACAGGCGAACTAGCGCCAGAAGCGTTTCGTATCGACCAAGGCGTCATGGGCATCCGCCGCCGCCTTGATCACATCCCGTCTACTGTCGATCGCATTGGAAGGGAAGGCTTTTCGAGCGTCGTCCGCCAGGCCGAGTCGTGCCAGAAGCTCCGGCATCGCGGCGGCATCGTTCAGCGCACCGAGCTGATCCTGCAAGGGTTCCAACGCGGCAAGGAACCGGCCATGGCGGCGCTTTTGGCGCTTGCGATCGAAGAGTGAACCAAAGAACTCCGCCGCATATCGCAGCTTCTTGGCGTCCTTACGCACCTCATGGCGGGCGTCGTCGTCAAGATCGACGAGGTCGCGGCCACCCTTCTTGACCTTGCGGCGTAGCCGGTCGAGGGCTGAGGCTGCGAATTCACTGACCGGCTGCTCGCGCGTTTCCCGCGCGGACACAAGACCGTGCCAGGCGCCGCAGGCGAGCCAGTCGGCAAAATCCAGCATCAAGGCCCGGGCGCGCGGCGATTCAAGGTCGGCGGCCGCAGCCCGGAAGGCCGTCTCGCGCGCATCCGCAAGCACCTTTCGCAGCGCTTCATCCTTGCAACGGCGGATCAGCACGTCGAGGTCGCGCACCTCGCCGAGAGCACCGGCTAGCCATTTCAGCTCGTCCTTCATGTGCCCGAACGCATCGTCTTCCAGTACTGCCTTGAACACCCAAAGCGCAGAACGCAGCCTGCGCAGCGCAACGCGCGCCTGGTGCACCGCCTCCTCGCCCCCGCCCTCGAGCAGCATCTCGTTAAGGCGGAACTGCTTCAGACAGCCGTCGGCGATGATGCGGAAAGCGCCGGGAACGCTCATGTCGGGCGTCAGCGCGACCGGCTCGGCCTTGACGGCGCGGACAGCGGCACCGAGCAGGCGGTAGCCTCGCTCCGCCTTGCTCAGCACGCCGAGCCGCAACGGCGCGACCCGGTCCAGCGTGCGGGCATAGGAAAACAGCGCGGATGGCGGACCTTCCACCAGTTCCAGCTCGATTTCGCAGACCGGCGTACGCCGCTCGCCGACAACGATATCGCCACGGTCGAGCGCTACCTCGATGCGCGCATCCTCCCAGGCCAGCGACCAACGGCGCCGCTCGACGACCACCTCGAAAAGCGGCTCCAACGCTTCGGCGCGGCGGCCGAGAAAGGTCTTGAGTGGCGTCGTATCGTCGAGAACGGGTTTGTCACCTTCGACGTTTTGCTCCCATTTCGGGCGCGCAAAAAGGCTGGCGGCGCTGGCGCCGACCGCCTTGACGATCTGGACGCGCCCCTGTGCATCGTTACGAATTCTAAGGGAAAAGCCGGCAGCGCGCAGGTCCGCGTCCGGCGTGTCGAAATAGGTTGCACGCCGCTCGAGGATGAAGGGTTCGCTTGCGGCGAGGTCCGAGGCGAGAAAGTCCGCTGCTGCCTGCGGCGCAAGGTCGAGCTTCAGTTCGATTTCCTGTCCCAAACGCCGTTCTCCAGACTTACCGACACGCCAGAGCTACCGCACCGTTAGACAAGATCAACCCGGAAGCCACACAATACAAGAGGCGCCGCGGCGATAAAGCCGCGACGCCTCGTCGCAAATCCTATTCGGCCGGAACCGGGCTCATCCCGCCTTCGTTCATCTGCTGCTCGCGGCTTTCCTTGCGGTTGGTGGCGCGGGCGAGCACGCTCTGGCGGTTGACCGACTTGCGCTCGGCATCAATGCGGCGGATGAGGATTTCCGCGCGCTCGATGGAACCGAGCAGAGCGAGGATCGTGCCGCGTTCGGCAGCACCCGCATTCGGGCCAAGCGACAGCGTGCGGGCACGCAGTTCCTCGACCTCCGGGTAGTTGGCGTGACCGGCCGGCATCTGCGGATCGGCAAGGCCATAGGTCGGCAGGATGGCGCGCAGCGACGCATCGAGCTTGTCGAGCGCGGTATCGACGATCGGCTGGGCCTGGCTGCCGAATTTTTCACGCTTCACGCGGCGCGCGACCTGATGCATCGATTCCGTCAGTGCCGCTGTAAAGTCAGCCTCCTCGATCAGGCTGGCGATGAGGTCGAGTTGGTCGTAGGGCAGGTCTTCCTTCATCAGGTTGGCGGTATAGGCGCGGATGTCGCGGCTGAGAATATCGGTCGCGAGATAGTGCTCGCCAGGGTCCGACGGCGCTTTCTTGTCGCCACGCGCGATGCCGAGGAACATGGCGCCGGCCTGGAGGTGGCGCTGGGTTTCCTGCTGGATCGCGGGAACGGCACGCGCGAAGTCGTTGGAGAGCTTGCCGTCGAGGAATCGCGGGGTCGAATAGTCCTCGATGTCTTCCGCGTCGGTGCGGCCGACACGCGACAGCACGCGATCGAACACGCCGATGAAGGGGAAGAGCAACAGCGTGTTGAAGATGTTGAAGAAGGTCGAATAGAGACCCACGGCAACCGGCACCAGCGGGAATGTCTCCTTGCCATCGACCATCACGGCCGCGGCCGGATCACCGCCGAACCACTGCATCGCCCATTCGAGGACGCCGATGGAGACGAAGAACAGCGGCACGGTGATGCACACACCGATGATGTTGAAGGAGATATGGGCGTAGGCGGCACGTTTGGCATTCTTGGAAAGGTTGAGCGAGGCCATCCACGAGGTGATGGTCGTACCGAGGTCGGCGCCGAGCGAGAAGGCGACAGCCGTCGTCCAGTCGAGAATGCCGGCGGCGCCGAGGCCCATGACGATACCGATCGTCGCCGAGGACGAGTGGATCATCGCGGTGACGCCGGCGGCGATCAGCACGCACTTGATCAGGTTGAAGTAGGAGTCAGCCTTCAGCGTCTGGAGCAATTCCATGACTTCCGGCAGATTGCGCAGCGGACGCAGGCCGCCCGTCATCAGGTTGAGGCCGTAGAAGATCAGCGCGAAGCCCATGCAGGCGAGTGCGATGTTGCGCACCTTCTCGCTCTTGGCGAAGCAATAGATGAGCGCGAAGATACCGCCAAGAATGAGGCCGAGCGGCCCGAGCGGCAAGGCGATAAGACCATTGCCGAGCGTCGTGCCGATATTGGCGCCCATGATGACGCTGATGGCTGGTCTGAGACCAACCACGCCGGCATTGACGAGACCGACCACCATGACGGTCATCGCCGTCGAGGACTGGATGACGCCCGTGATGAAGGTGCCGGCGAGCACACCCTTGACCGGCGTGCCGGCGGCTCTGGCGAGGAACGCGCGCATCTTGTTGACGGAGAGGGCCTGGATGCCGTTGGCCATGAATTCGAGGCCGAGCATGAAGATGCCCAGGCCGCCGATGACCGGCACGAGGACGTCCTTGAAGATATTTATTTCCATGGGAAAACTCGTTTCTATTGGAGCAAATGCAGCGTTCTGGCGCCTAGTTGTTCGCGAAGCCCAGATTCGCGGTCCAGTACGCTTCGATCTTGCCGGCGAGCGCCGGCGACACGGGGATGTAGCCAAGCGCACTCGCCTCATCGCCGCCACGGCTGAAGGCGACGCGGAAGAGATCGAGCACGCGGTTGATACGCCCTTCACCGCGGTCCTTCGGCACGACCGCATAGGTGACGACCGTCATCGGATAGGCCTTTTCACCCGCAACTTCGGCGGCATCGGCGGCAGAACCCGTCGTGCCGTCCCAGGTGGCCGTCTCCAGGCCCGCCTGGAAGGCCTCCGGGCTCGGCCGGATGAAGGTGCCGGCCTGGTTTTGCAGCGAAACAAAGGGCAGGCCGAGGCGCACGACCTGGCCATATTCGAGATAGGAAATGCTGTTCTTGGTCTTGGTCGCCAGGCTCGCGAGCCCGCCGGTACCCTTCTCGCCCTTGCCGAGCGGCCACTCGATCAGCGTGCCGGCGCCCGGCTTTTGCGCCCATTCCGGGCTGCTTTTGGAGAGGAACCCCGTGAAGGCCAGGGTCGAGCCTGATCCGTCCTCACGATGCAAAACCTCGATTGCCGCGTCCGGCAGGGCCAGATCCGGGTTCAACGCCTTGATGGAAGGGTCGGACCATTTGGTGACCTTGCCGAGATAGATATCAGCAATCACGGGGCCGGACAGACGAAGCGCCCCGGCACCTATGCCATCGACATTGGCGACGACAACGATGCCACCCATGACGACGGGGAACTGGAGGAGGTCGCGCGCCTTCAGTTCATCGGCCGGCAGCGGGGCATCGGTTGCGGCAAAATCCGTCTCGATCTGACCGAGGCGCATCACGCCGGCGAGCGAGCCGACCGGCTCATAGTCGACGCGCCAGTCCGGCGACGTGAAGTCGCCGCCATCCGTGCGCATCGTCTCGTAATCATGCGACCAGAGCTGGATGATCGGCGCGGCAAAGGTCGATCCGGCACCACGAATGGGCTCCGCATGGACGCTCGCGGCGGAAAAAATTACAGCGCCAAGCACCAGCGCAAACCTGCTCCACACATTGCGGGCAAGGGGTTGGAATGCATTCATCATGAATCTCCCCTCGTCAATGCGCACTTTCAGACAACGGGAAGCCGCCCCGACAGTCATCACCGACTGCCAGGCATGAAAATGCGCATGACCATAAGACGTAAATTAGCAAACTGCGTTTTCAGCCATTCTTTACTATTAAGTTTGCTTGACGGGCACATGACAATATTGGCGGCATCGCCACAATCGCTCCGAGACGACTGTCATCTGCGTGAAATGTCGGCGTGCTCCAAACCACGCCACGCGCCACGTCCGATGGAGATCCCGATGAACGACGCATCCCAGCCGAAAACCCTCAGCAACCGAACGGCCATCGTCACCGGCTCGACCAGCGGCATTGGCCTTGCCATCGCCCGCCGTTTCGCCGCTGCGGGGGCGAACATCGTCATCAACGGGCTGGGTGATGCGGTCGCAATCGAGGCAGAGCGCGCCGGCATCGAGGCGGATTATGGCGTGCGCTGCCTGTATTCGCCGGCCAACATGCTTTCCGGCAGCGAAATCGGCGAGATGGTGAAGCTCGCGCTCGACACATTTGGAGGCTGCGACATCCTCGTCAACAATGCGGGCATCCAGCATGTCGCGCCGATCGAGGAGTTTCCGGACGAGAAATGGCAGGCGATCATCCAGATCAACCTCGTCGCCGCTTTCCATACCATCAAGGCTGCACTGCCGGCGATGAAAGACCATGGCTTCGGCCGTATCATCAATGTCGCCTCTGCCCACGCGCTCGTCGCCTCGCCGTACAAATCCGCCTATGTGGCGGCCAAGCACGGCATTGCCGGCCTGACAAAAACCGTCGCGCTGGAAGCCGCCACCAATGGCGTCACGGTCAACGCCATTTGCCCCGGCTATGTCTGGACGCCGCTCGTCGAAAAACAGATCCCCGACACGATGGCCGCACGCGGGCTTACCAAGGAGCAGGTCATCCATGACGTGCTGCTCGAGGCACAGCCGACGAAGCAGTTCGTGACGGTCGAGCAGGTCGCCGGCCTCGCCCTCTACCTCGCCAGCGAGGAGGCGGCCTCGATGACCGGTGCGATCCTTTCGCTCGACGGAGGCTGGACGGCGCACTGATCGCCGCCACCCTATTTTTCTCCTGTAGGAATCAATGACATGAAGGCCACCGACGTCCGCAACGCCTACGCCATGCCGCTGACGAACCCCGCCTATCCGCCGGGTCCCTACCGCTTCATCGATCGGGAATATGTCATCATCAGCTACCGGACGGATCCCGATGCGCTGCGCGCCGTCGTGCCGGAGCCGCTGGAGATCATCGACCCCATCGTCAAATACGAGTTCATCAAGATGCCGGACTCCACCGGTTTTGGCGACTACACGGAATCCGGCCAGGTCATCCCGGTTCGCTTCGAGGGTGAAGAGGGCGTCTACGTGCACGCCATGTATCTCGACGACGACGCGCCCATCGCCGGCGGGCGGGAAATCTGGGGCTTTCCCAAGAAACTCGCTTTTCCCAAGCTCGTGCACGAGGGCGAGGTGATCGTCGGTACGTTGCACTACGGCTCCGTGCTCTGCGCCAGTGCCACCATGGGCTACAAGCACCGTACGCTCGACGTCGCCGAGGTTGCCCACTCGCTCGCCAAGCCGAATTTCCTCGTCAAGATCATCCCGCATGTCGACGCGACACCTCGTATCTGCGAGCTGGTGCGCTATCATCTCGAGGACATCGCGGTGAAGGGCGCCTGGACGGGACCGGCCGACCTGCAGCTCTTCCGCCACGTCATCGCCGACGTCGCCCGCCTGCCCGTGCTGGAGGTTGTCTCGGCGGTGCATTTCGTCGCCGACCTCACATTGGGACTCGGCGAGGTGGTGCACGACTACATGGGCGAACCCGGTTGAAGGACGAGATCATGGACAAGCAGGTCAGGTTGCAGCCGAAACGCAAATCCGAAACGCCCGATATCGCCGATGTCGTCGGCGGCTATCCGGCGGTGGGCCTCGTCTTTCAGGGCGGTGGCGCGCTTGGCGCCTATCAGGCCGGCGTCTTTCAGGCGCTCGATGAAGCCGGTATCGAGGCGAACTGGCTGTCGGGCGTCTCGATCGGCGCGGTGAATGCCGCGATCATCGCCGGCAACACCAAGGGCAACCGGCTCGATCGGCTGCGCGACTTCTGGGAGACGATTTCCGCCCGCAAGATCTGGCACTTCACGCCGGAAGGCGACGTCTTCCGCAAGATGCGCAACCAGGCCAGCGCCATGATGACGATGACGTCGGGCCTGCCCGGTTTCTTTTCCCCCCACCAAATCAATCCCTGGTTCCAGCCGCCGGGTGCCTCCACGGCGACCAGCTTCTACGATGCGTCGGAACTGAAAACCACGTTGAACCGCCTGATCGACTGGGACGTCCTGAATGATCGCCGTCAGCGGCTCAGTGTCGGTGCCGTCAATGTCCAGACCGGCAATTACCGCTATTTCGACAGCCATATCGAGGTGCTCGGCCCGGAGCATGTCATGGCGTCCGGCGCGCTGCCGCCCGCCTTCCCCGCCGTGCTGATCGAGAACGAGTATTACTGGGACGGCGGCATCGTCTCCAACACGCCGCTGCAATACCTGCTCGAGCAGGAGGACGTGCGCGATACGCTGGTCTTCCAGGTCGATCTTTTCAGCGCGCGCGGTATCCTGCCCCGCGACATGGCGGATGTGCTCGCCCGGCATAAGGACATCCTCTATTCCAGCCGTACGCGTAACAACACGGACACGTTCCGCCGCATCCACAACCTGCGCCTGAAACTGCACCAGGCGCTGCTGCGTGTGCCCCCGGAAGCCTTGACGGACGACGACCGGGCGTTCCTCGCCGCCATGGAGGACGTGCCGCAGATCAACATCGTCCACCTTATCTACCAGCAGAAGATCTACGAGAGCGACGCCAAGGACTACGAGTTTTCCGGCACCTCGATGCGCGAGCACTGGGATTCCGGCTACGAAGACACCCGCAAGACCCTGAAGCACCCCCGCTGGCTGGAAAAGCCGCCGGAATCCATCGGAATGACCGTCCATGACGTGCATCGAGATGACCCTAGATAACTCAACAATAGAAATCCTAAATGAAAGAGAACTATAAAGCATAGTTTGTCACGAACTTAAATTTATACGGTCATCACCGCATTACAAATCCATGTTCTTATTAAAATGCCAACTCTTAAACAGGAGAGAGAACATGGATGCCAATCGCGAAATCGAAAAAGACTATTCGCTGACGGAATTTGTTGCTGAACTCCGCCGTCTGGCAGACACGCTGGAATCGAACGAGCGCTTCTCGATCCAGATCGACGAGGAAGACGTCCAGGTCCCCGAGCACGCCATCGCTTCTATCGCCTACGAGATCGAAGACGGCCGAGCCGAAATCGAATTCCAGCTGACCTGGGAAGCCGGTGAAGCCGAAGGCGACGTCGAGAATGACAAGGACGAAGACGAGAACGAAGAAGCGGCGGCTTAAGGCCTGTCGAGCCCCACAGGGGAACCGCTGAACACTACGAGACCCTGTGGCGACACCGCCGCAGGGTTTTTTATGTCCGGATCAGCCATCGCGTCCGACGGTCTTGTGCGTGGAAAGCCGGCCGGTTTCTACCGATCAGGCACTCGCCGCATTGGCAGCCGCTAGCGCCTCCTGCCGCCGGCGATGAGCCTCGGCGACAGCCGCGTCGGCATCGGCATCGCTATGATGCCCGCCGACCTGAACGGTTGGTGACGCGAACTGGATGCCGTTCTCCTTGAAGTCGAGCTTGATGCGGTTCATGATCTCACGGCGGATCATGAACTGCTCGCCCGGCTTGGTGGTGAAGCCGACGCGCACGATGATAGCGTACTCGCCGAACTCCCCCACGCCTTTCATCTTCAGCGGTTCCAGCAGGCTTTCCTTGTATTCGGGCTTCTCGGCAATATCCGTCCCGATGCGCTTGATGACCTTACGCAGTTTTTCAAGGTCCGTGTCATAGGGAACGGAGATGTTGAACTTGGTAACCGACCAGTCGCGGCTCATGTTCTGCACGGCGCCAAGTTCGCCGAAGGGTACGGTGGTGAGCGGTCCGCGATGGTGGCGCAGCTTGACCGACCGCAACGAGAAGCTCTCGACCACACCCTTGTATTTGCCGGTTTCGATATATTCGCCGATGCGGAAGGCGTCGTCCCACAGATAGAAGATGCCCGAGATCAGATCCTTGACGATGGTCTGGGCGCCGAAGCCGATGGCGACGCCCGCCACGCCGGCACCGGCGATCAGCGGGCCGATATCGACGCCAAGGCTGGTCAAAGCCATCATGACCGCCACGATGGCGAGGGCTATCGAAAGCATGTTGCGCAGGATCGGCAGCAACGTACGGATGCGGGCGTTGCGGCTACGCTCCTCGTCGCTCAGGTGGCGGCCAACCGGCTCGTCGGCCATGCGTACTGTGATTTCGGACTTGACGAACTGCCAGAGGATGTCGGCCACCAGAAGAACGGCGATCGCCTGGGCGACGGCATGGGCGACGCGGCTGATCACCGTATCGCCGGATCCCATCATCATGCCGGCAGCATCGACACCTGCGACGGCCGCGATCCACCAGGCGGAGAGGATGATGACGAGTGCGCGCGCGCCCCGTTCGCCAATGACGAAGCCCATGCTGGTCGGGCGCATGGTCTCGCTCCCGCCATGCAGGCGGGCGACGACCGCCGTCGTCAGCCGCAGGGCGGGTGGCAGCAGGAGGGCGACTACGCCGCCCCAGAACAACAGTCGCAGCCCCGCTATCCACACGACCAGGAGCAGGATGAAAGCCACCGTCGCCAGCCAGGACCAGATCTTGCGGGCGGTTTCGCTGTGGTCGGCGCGGTATGGACGACGCCAGAACGCATCGACAGCGATGACGAAGAGGGCCAGATCGAAGGCGAAGATGACGAGCAGCAACGCGCCCTGCGAGAAGCCGAACAGCCGCATGAGTTCCACCACCGTCCAGCCGGCAATGAAGACACGCAGGCCCCGCTGGAAACGGGAGAACCAGTAGCGGACCCGCTCCGGCGTCACGCGCGGCTGCACACTGTTACTGCCGTCAGGTTCGGATTTCGCGGCATGCGCTGAAGCGGTTGCCTCATGCGCGACCGGCACAGCCTTCCCTTCAGAGGGAGTAACCAGATCGGGCGACGGCATCTCGACCGCCGCCGCGGTGTCCGCCGAGACAGACGACACCTCTGGCGGCGTCTCGGCTGCAGCAGGCGGCGCACGCCCGACCGGTTGCTCGAGCAGCCAGACGATATAGGCGCCGAGAAGACCGGAAAAACGGATGACAATGGCCGCTATGGCCAGAATGAGCGCGGTGCGCTCCAAAAGCGGTGGCCAGGCTACAAGGGCAAGCGGCAGCAGGGCACCGAGCGCAAAGCTGATGGCCTTACCACAGGCATGAAGGCCGATTGGCACCGCACCCACCGGATCGGCCATCGGCCCAGCAGCCTGGCGACGCCAGTGTCGGCCGGACAGATGGTCGAACAATCGCTCCGCCCCGATGGCAAGCAGAGGCACGAGAAGCAGCAGCAGAAAAAAACGCAGTGGGCCGCGCTGGGTCACTTCGGCCTCAAGCCTGGTCATGGCCGTCTGTGCGCCAGGCCCGAACTCCATGCCGCCTTGCATGGCGGTGTCGATCCTTTCCTGGATCAGGCCGAGCTTTTCCGCAACATAGCCCGACTGCATGTCGGCCTCGGCGCCAGCGACCGGCGTCTGGCCGGCCTTGCTTTCATCAGCCTTCGTTCCACCCGCCTGGGCACTGTTGAGCCAGGCAGTGACATCGGGGTCGGCAAGCAGCCGCGAAATCTCGCGCAGCTTGTCGGCCGGCGGCGTCCCGGCCTCCTGTGCTTGTGCAGGAAAGGCAAGACCGATGAAAAGCAGAATGATCGCAATGCAAGAGGCCTTGCAATGCAGGATGGTGCGGACTGTCGTCATGGCTTTCGAAACCTCCCCACCTGCAACCTGCGAAGCCGAGCGGAAGATGGTCCGACGGCTTCATGAACGTGTCATGGATATGCGACGTCGATGTTACGTTGGCGCAGGGGGTTTTGTTTCAGCTCTTTTGGGTAGAATTCTAAAAGCCATCACGCCTCCCCTGCGCGACCGTCATCCAATTATTTCATCATGTTGACTGGCCGCGCAAGCCCGCATTGTGCCGATGGTAAGCGAATGAAACCGCCTGCCATCGGCGTGCCAGCCTGACCCGCCTACAGCGTGCCCATGCCGCCATCGATCATGATCTCGCTGCCGACCGTGTAGGCCGCCTCGTCGGATGCGAGAAAGACCACGGTCTTGGCGATTTCGGACGGCGTGCCGAACCGGCCGGCCGGGACGAGGCCCTTGATGTTCTCGGCGACGGCCTTCAAATCCGTCTCGCTGAAACCGAGTTTGCCGTAGAGCGGCGTCGAGACAGGTCCCGGCGAGACCGCATTGACGCGGATGCCACGGCTGATCAATTCGCCCGACAGCGTGCGGATGAGCGATTGCAGCGCTGCCTTCGAAGCACCGTAGACGCTGGAATTGGGCATGCCGATATGGGCATTGACCGAGGTATTCAGCACGATCGACGCGGGATTGGCGAGGATCGGCAGAAGTGCCTGGATCAGGAAATACGGGCCTTTGACATTAATGTCGAAGACGCGGTCGAAGCCCGCCTCATCCCAGGCATCGAGCGGCTTCAGCAGGGCAATGCCGGCGTTGACGAAGAGGATGTCGAGGCCACCGAAGGCCTCCTCGATGGCTGTCGCCACCTGTTTCTGGCCGATGACATCGGCGGCATCGGACTTGATGACCAGCACGCCGTCGCCGAGTTCCTTACGCGCGGCCTCCAATGTCTCCGGATTGGTTCCGGTGACGGCGACGCGTGCACCTTCAGCGAGAAATTGACGCGCCGTCTCCAGGCCGATGCCGCTGGTGCCGCCGGTGATGAGAGCGCGTTTGCCTTTGAGCCTGTCCATAGTGATGTTCCTTGTCGTTGGGGTTGGGTTGTTGAAGCGGACTATGGCGCAGGCAGAACGTTCGCACTAGAATGCGGAATGGGAACCTGTCTTCCGGAAAACCCGAACAATGAAACTCGACGGCATAACAAGCTTTGTGGCGGTTGCCGAAGCAGGCTCCATCAGCGAGGCGGCGCGGACATTACGGCTGTCGAAGTCGGTGGTGAGCGAGCGGCTCGCTGAACTGGAGCGCAGCCTCGGCGCGACGCTTCTCCACCGAACGACCCGCCGAATGTCGGTGACGGAGGACGGTGCCGCCTTCCTCGAACGCTCCCGGCGGATCCTGCGCGAAGTCTCGGAAGCCGCGACGGATCTTGCCGAGCGGCGCGGCACCCTTGCCGGCCCGATGCGCATCTCCGCACCCGTCACCTTCGGCCGGCTGCATCTGGGGCCAGCACTGTATCCTTTCCTTGCGGCCAATCCCAAGATCGAGATGTCGCTCGATGTCGACGACCGCCGTGTCGATATCGCTTCCGGCGTCTATGACGGGGTGGTGCGCCACGGGGCGATCGAGGACACCCGGCTGATGGTGTGGCGCCTCGCGCCCAGCCGCCGCGTGCTCGTGGCGTCGGACGACTACCTCGCCCGCCATGGCATACCGGCAACGACAGCCGAGCTCGACGCGCACAAGGGCATTTTCTACACGAACAGGGGCATTGCAGACTGGCGCTTCGCTACCCCCACCGGGGTCGAGATCATTCGCGCACATGTGGGGCTTCGGGCCAACAACGGCGACATGCTGCGGGATGCGGCGATTGCCGGCCTTGGCATCGCCCTGCTCCCCCTCTTCATCGCCGGGCCGGACATTCGGGCAGGAAACCTGACGGTGGTCGACGTCGGCGTCCGCCCCACGCCGGAATTCATCTACCTTGCCCATCCGGAAGGCCGCCGGCCGCCCGCCAAGCTGCGCGCCCTGGCGGACCACCTCAAGGCGGCCTTCGGCGACCCGCCCTATTGGGAAGAAGGGATCGCCTGACGCTCGTGTCAACGCATGGAAAAACCCACCCGCGATTGCCGCGGGTGGGTTCCTCTCTCAAGAACCTGCCGTTTCCCGAAGAAACGGGTTTTCGTCTCAGAATTCCTCCCAGTCGTTCTTCGCGGCAAGGGCGGCGTTGCCGTTGAAGGCGGAAGCGACCTTGCGGCCAAGGGCGCGGGCGGGAGAGGCGTAGGCGGCATCCGCGGGACGGGCAGAGCGAACCGAACCGGCCTGGGGCGCTGCAGCACCCTCTACACGGAACTGGCTGACGAGTTCCCGCAGACGGACCGCCTCGTTGGCAAGCGTGTTGGAGGCAGCGTTCGACTGCTCCACCATTGCCGCATTCTGCTGTGTCGTCTGGTCCATGGCGTTGACCGCAATGTTGACTTCGGCCAGCCCGACGGACTGTTCCTTCGCCGAGGTCGCGATCGATTCCATATGCGCATTGATCTCTACGATGAAGGCGCTGATGGTCTTCAGCGCCGCACCGGCATCCCGCACCAGCTTCACGCCGTTCCCGACTTCGGTAGAGGAATTGTGGATCAGCCCCTTGATCTCCTTGGCCGCCTGGGCGGAGCGCTGGGCAAGCTCGCGCACTTCCTGTGCAACGACGGCAAAGCCCTTGCCGGCATCGCCCGCACGCGCGGCTTCCACGCCGGCATTCAGCGCGAGAAGGTTGGTCTGGAAGGCGATTTCGTCGATGACGCCGATGATGTTGGAAATCTGCTGCGAGCTTTCCTCAATCTTGCGCATCGCTTCTTCCGCGTGGGAAACCACCTCGGCGGATTCGGCGGCCGAATGGTTCGCGCGGCTTGCGACATTCTTCGCCTCTTCGGTCCGCTTCGAGGAATTGGCCACGTTGACGGTGATTTCATCGAGCGCCGCCGCCGTTTCCTCCAGCGAGGCCGCCTGCTGCTCGGTGCGTTTGGAAAGATCGTCCGTACCGCTGGCAATCTCGCGCGTGCCGCTGTCGAGCGTCGCGATGGAGCCGGAAATCTCTCCCAGCGTCGTGCCGAGTTGGGCGACCGACCGGTTGAAATCGTGCCGCAGCGCCTCGAAATCCTGCGCGAAGGCCTCGTTGAGCTGGAAGGCAAGGTCGCCGCCCGCCAGGCGTTTCAGGCCAGCAGCGAGACCGGAGGTCGCAATGCGCAGCCGCTCGGCCGCGTCGGCCTCGGCTTTTTCCTGCACGGCGACGCGTTCGGCTTCCGCCCGTTTGCGGCTCTCTTCGGCTTCCTGTTCCAGTCGCCGGTTGGCAATGGCGCCCTGGCGGAAGACCTCGAGCGCCTTGCCCATGTCGCCGATTTCGTCGTCGTTCTTCGCAAGGCCGATTTGCGTGTCCAGCTCCCCGTTTGCGACCAGCCCCATCGACTTGCGCAGCGTATCCATGCCGCCAATGATGCGCTTGAAGGTGACGATACCGACAATGGCGAGCATCAGCACAAGCGCGGACATGGCGATGGTGATGAGGGTCCAGTAGAACGAGGCGCGCACGTTTGCCTCGTCCACGGCGCCCTGGGTGCGCTGCTCCAGCTTCAAGAAGAAACCGTCGACAGGCTTCATGATCTGCGCCTTGAAGGCGTGGTAGTCGGGCGAATTCAACATCGCCGTTGCCTTAGCCTTCGCCTCCGGGCCAAGCGTGGCGATATTGTCCACGAGGGCCATCGCCTCGGTCTCGATCTTGACCAGTGCATCGGAACGCTTGCTGGCTTCGTCCAGCAGGGCGAATTCCTCATCGGTGAAGCCGGCCTGTTTCATCAGGTCGTGCATGGAAACGGCAGCATCGTCAGGACGGGGCTTGGCTTCGCCACCTGCAACGAAATCCCAGTAGATCCGGTGATAATCCTGCGGGCGCGGGCGCGTTCCGTTGCGGATTTCGATGACGGCGTTGTACTGGTCCTTGAACGACGGATCACCCGTCTCGGCATAGGTTCGCACAAGGCGGGTCAGATCGTCGGAGGACTGACGGAAACCGTCGGCCAGCAGATAGGATTTGTATTTCTGGTCATAGGCGCTGGTGACGTCGCCGGCCGCGCCGGCATAACCCCACAGGCTGCCGACAAGCCCCGCGATCGCGACGCCCGTTGCCGATGCGAGGACGATGAATTGCGTCTTGATTCTCATGATGGACATTTCCTGGCGTGGACATGCCTCTTCTGCCGCGCCGAACTCATTTCTGACGTCATGAAGTCATGCCGCACATGAGTGCAATATCCGACCGCATCGCCGGAATACTGTGAACTGGTACTTTAAATTGGTTATGGAATCGCTAATCTCGCCATCATCGACGATTTTTACTGCATGCTCCAACCATGATTCCGGAAAATCCCAATATTCCGGCTAATTTTCAACCGTAAGTACTTTGCCATCAAGAAATTATGCAAAGACGAGCATAAGTTTCGTAAATATACCTACGGTTTACTACCATCGCGAAAATGCTCTTTTTTGTTGCTTGTCCGCTGGTTTTTTCTGTAGCCGGAGCCACACCAACAGTGACAACGCTTACCTGAACGTCACATCCGAAGGTGATCAACCGCTGCTCTTACCCGTGCGACGTCGTCGGGCTGCAAGGGCAGGACGGGTCGTGGCGGGTCGACCCGGCAGAGGTCGAGGATTTCCGCGATGGCAAACATAACGCGGAAACTGCCGAATTCCTTGAACAGGTTCCAGAGCGGCTGGAACGCCCGGTCGAGCCGCTCGGCTTCCGCCCCGTCGCCGGCCATAGCCGCCTGCGTGAGCGCCAGCGCTTCGGCCGGCAGGAGGCCGGCGACAACACTGTACCAAGCATCGCCACCCGAAAGCAGCGAGCCCGCCGCACCCCAATCGCCGCTGTAGCCAATGGCGAAATCCGCCGGCAACCGCGCGCGCAGCCGGACGAGTTCGCCCCTAAAATCGCCATCGGCCGGCAGCGGCATCTTGATGGCCGCGATGTTCGGCACCTCGGCAAGCCGCGCGATCAGATCGTCGCTGAAGACGAAACGCGTGGTGCCGGGATTGTTGTAGATGCAGAGCGGCAGCCCCCCCGCCGTCGCGACGGCGGACATGTGCTGGAAAACCTCCTCGTCCGTGAGCGGCGTATAGGACATGGGCGCAAGCAGCAGCCCGTCCGCCCCGGCCTTGCTGGCATCGTGCGCCAGCATCTCGGCTTCATCCGTGCGCAGCGCACCGACGCCGACGATGAGCGGAATCCGACCGCCGACGCTCTCCACGGCGGCAGCCACCGCGCGGCGCCGCTCCTCCCGTGAGAGGAAGGCATACCCGCCCGTGCTGCCAAGGAGGCCGATGGAATGGGCGCCGGCCATAACGATGCGTTCGAGCAGACGGGCAAGTGCTGCCGTATCGACGCGGCCCGCGGTGTCCGTCGGAGTAATGGAAAAGGCCGAAAGGCCGCTGAAAAGAGTCATTGTGGGTCTCCTGCCGCAAATCATATAGCCCGCCGGCGATCTTGAAGGCGATCGACCACATTGTCACCGCGACAAGTCCTCAAGCACACACCAACCCGCGGGATGGGCAAAGACGAACCGCAACGTCGTCGCACCGAACCTTGTGTTTCACCGGACGATCAGACTACCATTGTCGCAAATCACAACGCGGATAAACGCGATCGCAGCGACGAATGGCCGGACCTGATTCAAACGTGCAGGACGATACGACACCACCCGACACGCCGTCTGCGCGCATGTTCTCTTGGGCGCGCAATTCGACGATCTACCGCCTCGGGCGCAGCATGCATACGGAAAAGCAGCTGTTCGACGCCATCTCACGCAAGGCGCGTGAAAAGTTCGAAGATATTTCCGACACGCAGGTCAAGGCGCTCGCCGACTCGGCGGTGAAATTCGGTTACGACATCAGCGTCCTCGATGACTGCGCCTATGCGGAGACAAGCAGCCGCTCCGGGATGCGCAGCGGCAAATCCCGGCGCGCGGTGTCGCAGAAGCTGTCACAAAAGGGCGTTGCAAAGGATACGGCGGCCGCGGCCGTCGCCGAGATCGACGATTTTTATGCCGCACTCGTCCTTGCGCGCAAAAGAGCTTTCGGGCCCTTTCGCAAGGTGGAGCTGGATGACAAACGGAAAGCCAAGGAGTTTTCCGCCTTCGCCAGGGCAGGCTTCGGCTTCGACATCTGCAAAACCATTATGTCGATGCCGATCGAGGATGCCGAAGAAGCCTTGGATGCGGGCCGCCACTTCTGACGACGGGAAAGGCTCAGACAGCAGGGCCAAAAGCGTCCATCAGGATATAGGTCCCCTTCTCCCGCTGGTGGGCATCGATCTGGGGAACGAGGCGGCGGAAGTGCTCCGTCGCACAGTGAATATCCAGCGCTGCACGGTCAGGCCAGGTTTCGATGAAGATGAAGTGACCCGGGTCCTTCTGGTCCGTGAAGAGGTCATAGCCGATGCACAGCGGCTCCCGGCGAGTGAGTTCCACAAGCTCTCGATAGAGAGGTGCCACGATGCCGATTGCCTCGGCTCGAATGAAATCCTGTGCGATGACCTTGAGCATGCCGCTGCCGTCCAATTCTCGAAATTCCCGACGAAACCGCTTCATAGGGGATTGCGCGAAAGTCGCAATGACCACCCCACGCTGCGAAAGCAGCTGTAGTCCGCGCTCCATGCAGGCTCGGTCGCGTGCGCCATTGGGAACCTGCCGGCGAACGGCGCACTGGCCGTCGATAGCGATGGCTGTCGCCGCGGACTGGCGCTGTCAGCCTGCGCCCTCCAATTCGCTGGCTTGCGCTGACGCGAGCCAAGCCTCGACTGTCGATCGGTCATTCCATGTATTTTTCTGGGCCCAGCCCAGATACTTCGAGGCGCCTTGCGAGCGCTTGGTGAAGGCCAGGGCCGAGCTTGGGCTCATCTCATATCGCTTCCGGAAAGCGCGGCTGAAATGCGCTTCGCTGCGAAATCCGTGCTGGTGGGCAATCGCCGATATTTTCTGGTTGCCTGCGGATCTGACAATCGCTTGCAGGCTGGCCGTCAGCCGTTTGCCAAGCAGCCAGCGTTGCACGCCGCCATGCTCTTCAAACGAACGAAACAGTTTCGACCGTGACATTCCCAGCTCGAGCGCCAGATCTGCGGGGCCAAAGTCCGGATCAGACATCCTCGTTCTGGCCAGACGGTAGGCGCGATGCAAGACGGAGTGATCACCGCGCAGGGTTCTTGGGGCAGCGGTGGGAAGGGTGGCCGCTGCGAACTGCAGGATTCCATTGACGGCCGACTGAGCCTCGAGGACGTTGAGCCCGTCGATATGCGCCACGAGTGATCTCATCTGGCCCCCGAGAATGTTGCCCGCGCTGCTGTTTGCAGCCAACATCATGCCATGGACGTCACCTTGCAATTCGGAAAGCGTACTGGCTTTGTCGAATGTAAGCGCAATGCCCTCATACCCGGAAGTATAGGATTCATAAGGCAAGGAGTAATCGACGGCAACGACATCGCCGGGAACATGGATTCTCTTGCATCCGTCGTAGTCGGTCACCACGCTCCCGCCTGTGAGCAGATAGAGCGACATCTTGGAGATCGGTCGGTCGTCAATGACGTGCTGCGGTCGAGACATCGACATGGCCGACCCGCCGTTGACCTGCACAAAGGTCTCGGGAAGCTGCCATGAGCTACCATGAAACTCGAACGACGCCACATCGGCATCGGCCGGTATCGAGCAGTCGACCAATTGTGAGAGTGCCGCCTTCCAGGCAGCGTAACAGTCCTCGCCCCGAGAGAACGGCCAGACAACACGATGCGACGCACATGCCTTCGGATTGCCGTCAGCTTCCAACATCCCTGCCCCCTCTATGCCTGCCCCGGGCAGCTGGGCTGCGCGGCCAGAGGTCGCAAGCCTGCCACCACCAACGATCACACCGCTGCGCGCCTTGTAAGGCGAGAGCGGCGGCTCGATCACGGCAATGTTCCCCAAAATCTACAATAAACTGGTCGTCGTCTTTGCGGGCGTTACACCGGCGTGATATTGGCGTTAATTCAAGTGGCTGCGCACCAAAACCATCCGCATTTGCTTTTGAGGAAAATCATGGGAGCGCGCCGCCAGAAAAATGCATGAAAGTATCGCGCCTCCCAAATTTCGTCTCTCACTGCTCGGACGATTCTCACTGACGACAGGCGACGGCATCGTTCATTTGCCAAGCAGGAAGCTCTCGGGATTGCTGGCATATCTCGCCTGCACCGGACCGCAACCCCAACCGCGCGAGAGACTGGCCAATCTCTTCTGGGGCTCGCACTACGAGACACAGGCCCGGCAGAACCTGCGTCAGGCGCTTTTCCGGCTACGCCGAATTCTCGGGCAGGATGCCCTCCTCAACAACGACGACGAGGTCTGGCTGGCGGCCGGCGCAATTGATTGCGATGTGGCGCACTACAGGGCATTGATCATCGAAGGAAGCAGCACCTCGCTTGCCGCGGCCGTCGATCTCTACGCAGGACCGCTGTTGTCGGACTTGACCATAGCAGAAGACGCCTGGTCGGACTGGCTTGCAGCAGAGCGCGAACGGCTGGAAAGCCTCGCGCTCGACGCCATGGTCGGCCATGGCCAGAAGGCGGCGCAGGCGGGGGATGTGGAAGCTGCGCTTAAGGCAGCCCAGCGGGCAATCCAGGTGAATGCGCTCCGCGAGGACGCCCATCGCTTGATCATGCGGGCGCTGGGCAGCATGGGGCGCAAGGCCGAGGCGCTTCGGCACTATCAGAATCTCGTGGGGCTGCTGAAGCGCGAGTTAAACACCGAGCCCGATGCCGTGACGCAATCTCTGGCGGCAGAACTTCGTAGTGAACAGCCGCCGGGCTTGCGGACGATCAGCGAGCCGGAGTTCACCCCCTCGGCAGCATCCGGACGGGAAGTCGAAACCAGAATCACTGCGGCGCGGAATGCCGATACGTCGACGATAGTTGCTGCGAGTCCGGATGCTCTTGAGCAGCGCCAGCTAACAATCCTGGTTTGCAGCCCGATCGCCCCGATGGGCCTTTCGGCAAACCCGGATCCCGGGGATGCCCACGATCTGATCACCGCCTTCCACAAGACGGTGAGCGACGTCGCGACGCAGTTCGGCGGCTTCGTCGCGCAGTTCCAGGGCAATGGCGTCGTGGTGTATTTCGGCTACCCGGCCACTTGCGAGCATGATGCCGAACGCGCGGTGCGCGCCGGTCTCGCTATGCTCGCCTCAAGTGGCGGAGCGAACGGGTTGTCCACTGAAGCGCTTCCGGCGAGCGTTGGCATCGCCACCGGGCTCGTTGTCGTCGGGAAAAAGGCGACGGCAGACAATGGCTCGCACCTGGTCGCAATCGGCGAAGCCCCAACTTTGGCAACACGATTGCAGTCCAATGCTGCACCCGGCGAAGTCGTGATGGCGGCAAGCACGCAGTTGCTTGTGGGACCGCTCTTCGATTGCCGGGCGCTCCCGGCCAGCGACGGCAAGCAACAGCCGCACGCATGGCAGGTGCTTGGCGAGATCGCCGGCGTCAGCCGCTTCGACGCGCGGCGTGGCGATGTTTTGAGCCCGCTCGTCGGCCGGCAGGAGGAAATCGCGCTGCTGCTGCGCCGTTGGGATCAAGCCAGTTCCCATGAGGGGCGTGTCGTGCTGATCTCGGGCGAGGCTGGCATAGGCAAGTCGCGCATCGCCGAGAGCGTGGCGGCCAGGCTCGATGGCGCACCTCACACGCGTCGTCGCTACTCCTGTTCCCCCCATCATACGCACAGCCCGCTGCATCCGTTCATTGTCCAGCTCCAGCAGGATGCCGGCTTCGGGCCTGACGACAGCGCCGGCACAAGGCTTGACAGGCTGGCGGCGCTGCTCGCGCCGACATCGGTCGATTTACCACGCGATGTGGCGCTCTTTGCCGAGCTGACGGGCGTGGCCCTGGACAGCCGCTATCCGGCGCTGGCTGCCAGCCCGCAGCAAAAACGCGACATGACCCTCGGCCTGCTCATGGACCAGCTCGCGTCCGCCGCGTCGAAGATGCCGCTCCTGATCCTGTTCGAGGATCTGCACTGGATCGATCCGACGTCGCTGGATCTGCTCGAACGACTGGTAATCCGCGCCGCTCGGCTGCCGCTACTGTTGCTGGCAACGGGCCGGCCTGAATTCCAGCCGGGCTGGATCGACCAGCCGCATGTCACGGCGCTGTCCTTGAGCCGCCTCGGCTCCAACGAGAGCACCGGCCTCATCCGTGGTATCGCCCGGGACAAGGCGCTGCCCGATGCTGTCATTGGACAGATCCTGGCACATACGGATGGCGTGCCGCTGTTCATCGAGGAACTGACCCGTTCTCTTCTCGAAAGCGGGGTGTTGCGCGAGACCGGTGACGGCTGGACCGTCGACGGGCCGCTGCCAACGCTCTCGATCCCGACGACGTTGCAGGCCGCTCTCGCGGCCCGCCTCGACCTGTTGGGTCCAGCCAGGGACGTGGCCGTGATCGGCGCGACGATCGGGCGGGAATTCTCCCATGCTTTGATCACTGCGGTGGTGTCGGCCGTGGGTCCTGCGGACATCGAGGCACAGCTCACACGACTGGTCGAATCCGGCCTCATTTCGCGCCGCGGCGCACCTCCGGCACCGGTCTACGTGTTCAAGCACGCACTCGTACAGGACGCGGCCTATGTGACGATGCTCAAAAGCCGGCGGCGGGAGTTGCATGCGACGATCGCCGGAACGCTGATCGACCAATTTCCGGCATTGGCCGAGGAGCAGCCCGAGGTCGTCGCCCAGCATTTCACGAAGGCTGGGCTTGCCAGCGATGCTGTTCGCTACTGGGTCAAGGGAGCCCGGCTTGCGCAAGCGCGCTGGGCCAACCGCGAGGCCGCCGGCTTTTTCGAACAGGCACTGCGCGTTTTGGCAACCCTGCCCGAAACGCGTGAGACGCTCGAGCAAGCCATCGATCTTCGCTTCGATCTGAAGACATCGCTTACGCCGATCGGACAATTCGACCGCATCGTCAGCCACCTTCGGGAAGCCGAGGACCTGGCAAGGCGTCTCGGCGATCAACGCCGACTGGCACGGTGTTTTTTCCACATGTGCCAGACACTCGGGTTGAGCGGCGATCCAAAGGAAGCGACGGCCTTTGGCCAGCAGGCGCTGGAGCTTGCGGATGCGCTCGGCGACGTCCAGCTTCAGGTGGCAGCAACGCTGTTTCTTGGGACGGCCAGCTTCTCGACACTCGATCATCGGCAGGTCGAACCGCTTTTCCTGCGAGCGCTGAATCTTCTCGATGCGCAACCCAGCTTCGAGCGGTTCGGTCTCACCGGATTTCCAGCCGTGACGGTCCGGGCATTCTTGGCCCGCATCTATGCCGAGCAGGGCAAGTTCGAACTGGGTCTGGTGCACGGCGAGGAGAGCATTCGCATCGCTCATGCGGTTGACGATCCCTTCAGCCTGACCATCGCCTATTGGTGCCTCGCCGACCTTCTTGTCATCCGGGGCGAGTTCGCCGGCGCCATAACGAAACTGGAACGCGCTCAGGCCTTGGCCCGCACGTTCGATCTGCCCTTCATGCTCGCCGGCAGTTCCGGAACGCTCGGCTACGCCCATGCGCGGCTGGGACAGACGGCTCAGGGCCTCCCCTTGCTGGAGCAGGCGTTGGGCGCTCTCGAGGCCATGGGGCACCGGTTCGGCCAGGCCCTTTTCCTGGTGCCGCTTGGGGAGGCACATCTGCTTGCCGGCCAGCATGCGGATGCGTCCAAATATGCCGGACGCGCCTTGACCATGGCGCGTGAAAGCGGTCAACGCCGCGGCGAGGCGGGTGCACTGCGCCTTCTCGGAGACGTCCTGGTCCGCACCGCACCGGTGCATGAGGCCGAAGCCCACTACCGCGATGCGCTCGCGATCGCACAGGAACTCGACCTCGGCTCACTTGTCGCGCGCTGCCATCACGATCTCGGAAACCTGTACCGGCGCACAGGCCAGCCGGATCAGGCTCGCGACCAGTTCAACGCGGCGACCACGATGTACCGTGAGATGGGGATGCAATTTTGGCTGGAACAAGCCGAGACGGAGAGCCGCCAATCGCCGTAGACAGGACGTGAATGCTCCGCCTCCAGAAGGGCGCGGCGCGTTCGACGTTGGTCAACCGGTCGAGGTCGTGGCGGCCTGCGTCACATCTGCGGATCGTTTCGATGATCCGATGCCTCCATATCGATGACCCCGTGTGCGAGCCGACCCCGGTAGAGGGTCTCCTGGTTCCTTGTGACCCAGGCGAGGACTTCGGCCACCGCATCGAAAAGGTCGTCGGGGATCGGCTCGTTGAGATCGGCATCGGCAAACAGTGCGCGTGCCAGCGGCACGTTCCTGAAGACGGGCACGCCCGCCTCCTCGGCCTGGGACCGCAGATAATGCGCATGCAGGTTGCGGCCCTTGGCGGTGACGACCGGCAGCGGCATGCGCGCCGGAGAATAGTCGATGACCACCGCGAAATGCGTCGGGTTGACGACGACGGCCGTGCCCTTGCGCGCGGCAATGCCGCCGTCGCCCATCGCCATTTCCTGTGAAAGCTGCTTGCGCTTGCCCTTGATATGGGGATCGCCCTCGCTTTCCTTATATTCGCGCTTCACCTCGTCCTTGGACATCATCAGGCTCTTGGTGTGGTGATGTTTCTGATAGGCAAAATCGGCGAGCGCCACGACGATGAAGGCCAGCGACGAATAGACCAGGGTCTGGCCGAGCGCACTCACGGTGATGTCGAGGATGCAGGGAACGCCGCAGGCGAGCGCGTTCATGTAGGGCGAGATGGAATCGCGGATAATGTAGTAGAGCAACCACGACAGGAGCGAGATCTTGAGAACCGACTTTAACAGCTCGACCACCTGCTTCATCGAAAAGATGCGCTTGAAGCCGGCCGCCGGGCTGATCTTCTCTCCCGACGGCATGATCGATTCGAAGGAAAACAGGCTGCCAATCTGCATGTAGTTCGCGGCAGTGCCGGCAAAGACGACGACCGCCAGGATCGGCAGCATGATCACCACGCTGTCCCACGCCGCGCTGTAGATGCCGGGTATGTAACTGTCCTCAAAATCCCCAATCGCGAGCTTGGCCACCGTGTCGAAAAGCGCGGTGAGCCGCTGGTTCGTCGCCCCCCAAGTCACCCAGACATAGAGGATCACCGATAGAAGCGAGATGGTGGTAACGACCTCCTGGCTCTTGGCGACCTGCCCCTTTTGGCGGGCGTCGCGCTCCTTCTTGGGTGTCGGGAGTTCTGTTTTCTCGCCGCTCACGGGTCGCCTCCGGACGAGGAGAGGCGCATCACCTCGTAGAAGCGGTTCATATAAGGCTCGAAGACCTGCAACTGGTCGCTCGCATAGGGCAGCAGCCGCGAAAAATAGAAGATCAGGATAAAGATCGCCAAGGCGCTTTTGATCGGCATGGCGAGGATGAAGACCTGCACCTGGGGCGCAAAGCGGCTCACCACGGCCAGCGCGAACTCGGCCAGGAACATGATCGCGACGATGGGCCCAGCGATGACGATGACGATGCGCATCGCCTGGTCGGCGATTGCCAGCACCAGTTCCGGGAACTGGTCCGTCAGGATCGGGATGCCGTTCGTTGCCGGCCAGAGCGCGAAGGAATGGTAGAGCAGGCCGAGGATCGGCAGCACCGCACCGCTGCTGAAAATATAGGTCACGAAAGCCTGGCTGAAGAGGATTCCAAGCGGCGAGGTTTCGTGACCCTGAAGCGGATCGATCGATGCGGCGATGGCCGCGCCGCGCTGGTTGTCAATCAAGGCGCCGGCCGACTGCACGGCCCAGAAGACCCAGCCGACAATGTAGCCGAGGATGAAACCAATCGCACATTCCTTGACGAAGAACAGCGCGTAGGACGGGATGGTCCGGTCGAAATTATCGATATGGGCGTAGTTGATGGGTGCTGCCACCATCGCCAGCGTCAGGATGATGGCCGTGCGCGCCATGCGCGGAACGGCCGTCTGGGCGATAAGCTGCGAGGTTGCCATGAAGGCATAGAGGCGCGGAAGGGTCAGCAACATCGCAATGACTTCACGATCATAGAGACCGAGAAACAGCTTGATGACTTGCTGGATGTCACTCACGTCATGCTCGGGAAATCGGTGAAGAGTTTCGTGGCGAAATTGACCAGCTCACTGCCGAGCCATCCGGCCATCATGGCAATGGTCAAGGCGACCGCGATGAGCTTGATGGCGAAGGAAACGGTCTGCTCCTGCACCTGCGTGAGGGCCTGGATCAAGCTGATCAGAATGCCGACGACGGACGCCACGATGATTGGCGGCATCGACAGGACCATCACCAGGAGCATCGATTCCGTGATCTGCTGGAGGGCAACATCAGGCGACATGCGGTTTCCCCATCAAACGTAGCTCTTCACAAGCCCAAGGATGAGCCGCGACCAGCCATCGATCATCACGAAGAGGAACAGCTTGAAGGGCAGCGAAATCGTCAGCGGGCTGACCATCATCATGCCCATGGCGAGCAGGATGTTGGAGATGATCAGGTCGATGGCGATGAACGGCAGATAGAGCAGGAAACCGATCTCGAAGGCTTCGCGCAGCTGCGTCACGGTGAAGGACGGCAGCACCACCGCGATACTGTTCATGTCCAGCGTGGCGGCCATGTCAGGGGGCCAGAGAGAGCGGGCGGCTTCCAGAAAGAACAGTTTTTCGCGCTCGGCGGCGTGCCGCGTCAGGAATTCGAGGATCGGCCCCTTGCCCGCGTCATAGGCGGTGCGCAGCCCGTCGACGGTGTCGAACTGAAAGTTACCGACAGATATGATGTTGTAGGTAGCAACGATGACCGGGGCCATGATGTAGCCGGACAGGATGATCGCCAGCGCATTCAGCGCCATGTTGGGCGGAATGTTCTGCACGCCGATCGCGTTGCGAACGAGCAAGAAAACGACGGAGATCTTGATGAAACTGGTGGCGACAACCGCAATGAAGGGAAACAGCGCCGCAGCGCCGACGATGAAGATGAGGTTTAACGGATCGACCATGCTGTGGGCCTAGGAACGCAAGAGAAAACGGGTGACCCGCACGGCGATACGCTCATCGATGCGCACCAGATCGCCCGTCCCGACCACATCGCCATTGGCCCGGATGGTGACGGCCACGCCATCGGCAAGTGCTGGCGGGTCGAGGTCGACGATCGTACCGGTCTGCCATTGGGAGAGCGCTGAAAGCGGCACCGTCGCGCGGCCGATGTCGAAATCGATCGTTACGCGCAGGTCATCCCGGGAGAGGCTGTCCGCATCCGTTTCGACCTCCTGTGCGGCGGGTCCGGTCGAACTGCCGGATGCGGCCGGATCGTGGTCCAGTTCATCCGTGTTGGCGTCGTCGTTCATGCCTCGTCCCCAATCCTGCTTGCAAATTCGGGCGCGCGCCCGAAACCCGTTCAAGGCCTGTATTCCCACGCAGCGCCAACCGTCGTCGGCCTGTTGCAGATCGAGCACCCGCTCCTCGAGGCGAACCTGATGCGTCAACGGATCCCGTTCAGCCAGGACCACGACGGCGCCCGGCTCAAGGGCTGCGAGTTCCCCGAATGTCAGCGAAATCGATCCAAGCGTGATGTCCGCCGGGACCATGATCCGCTCAGCGAGCTGCAAATGGGCCGCCGACCCCGGCGGCAGGCGGTCGCCGATGAGACGCAGCAAGCCCGCCCGGTCGACACCGAGGTCCAGGTCGATCGTCAACCCGTCCCGACCGGTGACCTGAACCGAAAACCACTGCACCGTGCTCGTCGCAAAGGCCGCGAAGGCTGTGAGGACGTTCTGTTCGCCGATATGGAGTGCGCCGGGCTGCCCGGGCGACACCGACGCGGCAAGCGCCGATACGACACCCTGGTACATCGCCTCGCGCAGGCCCGCAGGCAGCGAAGGAAGGTCCGCCACATCGAGCTCGACCTCATGGCGTTGCCGGAACGGATAGACGCGAACATGTGCAAGCAGAGTGACGTCGGAGCCGCGCGGGATCAGCTCAAGACACCAGGCATCGCCGGGCGGCGGATCGGCAAGAGCGAAGCTGACCGAGCCCCCGTCCAGCGGGATCGGTTGACCGCTCAGCGCGACAAGCGCGTTCCAGACATCGGTGCTGCCGAGACCGGCACGCGGCGGTAACCAGGGCGTCGTCACGATCGATCTCCCGGCCGCGCAAACAGCGCCGATATTTCGTCCATGCTTCGCGAAACCTCTCTTGCCGCGGAGGTTTCGAGCGCCAGGATCTTCACCGTACGGTGAGCGAACCGTGTCTGGAGACGTTCGGCCAGCGATTGCACCGCCTGGGTCATTCCAGCGAGATCGCTGATAGCGCCATGCCGGAGCACGATATCGACGCTGTCGCGGTTCATCGAGATGGTTATTCCGGCCAATCCGGCCTCGCCGCCGGGCAAATCGAGATTGAGCTTCACTGTGGCGGTCGGGTTGCCGCGTATCTCGGCCAGAATGGCCCGCTCGATCCGGTCCCCAAGGGCATTCACCCGCATGGCAGCCTCGCCGCCCGGCACCGCGGGGATCGTCACCGACACCTGCTCGGCAGCCAGAGCAGGAAGGGGCAAAGGGACGAATGCGCTTGCCATGGCAATTGCAAGAAGACGCGGCTCCCTTGCGCCATCGCTTGCACTTCCAGCGGCGTCCCGATCGCCAATTGCGCGCGCCATCTTTTCGCGGAACGCATGTTCTCGCTCGTCCGGGACGCCATCGTGGAAACCGGAATTGCCGAAACGGCCTTGCAACCCGAAACCTTCGCCGCGATGGTCCGCCTTGCCGAAGGCCGGATCGTCCTTGCCTCGATGAAGCAGCGGCTGGGTATCGGCCTGTCCTGTCGACAGGCCATCCTGCCGAGTGCCGCCTGTGCCGCCAATCCGGGTCATGCTGTCCTCGCTCTCGGACGGGAAAACAGGTCCTCGACCTCGATCTCTTCCTTGTGTTCCACCTCGACGGCCGCCGCGAGCACCAGATCGTCGGTGATGATCTGGAACTTGTCGCGCTTCTTCTGCGCATGACGATAGGCCTGCGTCAGGGTTACAAGCTCGCCTTCGAGGCCATGCTCGATGTGGCGGCATCGCTCCGCGATATCCTTGAGCACCGTGTGGTCCCTCTCCAGCCGGACGATACGGCCCTTGATGCGGTCGATCTCGCTCTGGTCGACAACTTCGCCGAGGATCTCGGCATAGATCGCGTTCTCGCGGCTCGGGAGTGCCGCCGCGCTTTCGGCGACGTCGGCCTCGGCACCGATGCGCCGGCGTCGCGCGTCGTCGAGCTGCCGGCGCTTGGCCTGCATGGCGCTGAGAGCCTGCTCTTCCTTGAGCTTCTTGACGCGCAACAGCGTCTTCATCTGCCCGATCATCGTGTCAGACCTCGCAGCTTGGTAAGCATCGTGTCGAAATCGTCGAATTCGGTCGTGCGCTGGCGCAGAAAGGCGTTGATGTCCTTGTATTTGGCGATGGCGCGATCCGCCTCGGCGTCGCTCCCCGACTTGTATTCGCCAACCCGCACCAGCAGTTCCACTTCGGCATAGGCGGCAAGCCAGCCATTGATCTTGGCCGCCATCTCCTGATGTTCCGCGCTGGCGATGGCCGTCATGACGCGGCTCTTCGAGCTCAGGATATCGATTGCCGGATAGTGGTTTGCGCTGGCCAGCTTTCGCGACAGAACGATATGGCCGTCCAGAATGGAGCGCGTCTCGTCCGCGACGGGTTCGTTCATGTCGTCGCCCTCGACCAGCACCGTGTAAAGCGCCGTGATCGAACCCTTGTCGTTCATGCCGACGCGTTCCATCAGCTTTGGCAGCGTGGCAAAGACCGAGGGGGGAAAGCCGCGACGCGTCGGCGGCTCGCCCGCCGCAAGACCGATCTCGCGCTGGGCGCGGGCGAAACGCGTGACGGAGTCCATCAGGAACAGCACCTTCATGCCCTGGTCGCGGTAATATTCGGCGATTGCCGTTGCGGTGAAGGCTGCCTTGGCGCGCTCCATGGAGCTCTTGTCCGATGTCGCGACCACGACCACGGCGCGCTTCATGCCCTCGGGACCGAGATCATGTTCGATGAATTCGCGCACCTCGCGGCCGCGCTCGCCGATCAGCGCCAGCACGGTGACATCCACCGCCGCACCCTTCACCAGCATCGAAAGAAGGGTCGACTTGCCGCCGCCGGCGGCGGCAAAGACGCCCATGCGCTGTCCTTCACCGCAGGTCAGCATGGCGTCTATGGCGCGCGTGCCGAGTGGCAGCGGGCTGTCGATGATCCGGCGCGTCATCGGGGCTGGCGGATCCTGATACACCGGGTAGTGGGTTTCCGGCACGAAGACCTCGTCCTTGCCATCGACGAAGTTTCCGAGACCATCGAGTACCCGCCCCATCAGGCCGGGACCGACGCCGATCTGCTGCACGCGCCCGGTCCGACGCACCTCCGTCTGCGGACTGATGCCTTGCGTGTCGCCAATGGGGGACAGCAAAGCCTCCTCGGCGATGAAGCCGACACACTCGGCCAGCATGCGTGATTTCGAGGCGCGGTTATAGAGTTCGACGATCTCGCCGACCTGAACGTCGGGCACGGCCGCATGGATGATCGTGCCGATCACCTTGCGCACGCGGCCTGTCAGGCCGAATGGCGTGAACGCATCGATCGAGCGCTTCAGCCGGCCATGTAGCTGGTTGAAGCGCTCGCCGATCAATTCGGAACGGCTACCGGCCAGAGTGGCGACGGTCGCGGCAGGTGGGGCAGGCAGATTGATCGTCATCCGGCGTCTCCGGCGATCGCAAGCTTCTGCAGTACCGGCCGCGCGCCCGCGGCATTGCGAATGGCAAGGGCGAGGTCGTCGATGTTGCGCCCCATGTCGCCCTCGACACGACCTATGGACGTTTCGACGATGATCTGCGGCGCTTCAAGCGTGTCGTCTGCCACGACGTCCACCAGTTCGACCTCCGGGAAATCGGCGATGATCGTGCCGATGACCTCGCGGACATGCTTGTATTGCGCAGGCGAGACACGCAGTTGCGCCTTTTTTTCCCGGCGCATCTGGCGCACTGACGCGCGCACCAGAATCTCTGCCTTGGCCTTGTCGTCGAACGTATCGACCAGCGAGCGAACCGCCGCAATGACAAGCTCCGCAATATCGCCTTCAAGCCCGGCGATCCGGCCATCCAGCATGCGCTGCTCTTCCAGAAGCCCGTTGGCGGCCTCAAGCCGGGCTTGCGCCATGCCTTCCTCATAACCGCGCCTGGTCATCTCCTCGAAGCTGCGCTGCGCGTCTGCCACGATGGCATCGGCGCGCCGGCGCGCAGCATCGACGATCGCACAAGATTCATCGACGGGCTCGAAGACCGCCTTCGGAATGATGTGGGCACCGGAGGCAAGCCGGAAGCCGAGCTCCTTCAGCCTATAATAGCCGACCACGATGGCACTCTCCGACGAATGAGTTTGACGATCAGGTCGCGATCGAGTTCAGGCATGCGCCCGTTCAAGGAAAGGTCGAAATCGGGCGGCAGGTGCCGTTGAACCAGCCGTGCGATCATCGGCGCGCCCGCCCCCGCCAAAGGCAGGAGCTGGGCAAGTCCGAAGCCGACAAAGCCACGCCGGACCTGCGGCTCGTCCATGGAAGCGGGCAGCAGCGCGCGCAAAATATCGGGCGCCTCGGGCATCGCCAACGCCGGATAGAGAACGGGCGCTTCCTGCGTGGCCACCACGAAGGCCGTCGGCCCGAGAGCAAGCTGGACGCGCTGCCGTTCGGTCTTGACCGTCGTATGGAGAACGGCGCGGTGCAGGACGGCAGCAGCGACGAGCAGGCCGATCTGCTCGATCTCCTCGACCGGCGCGCTCACGAGCCCGAGCACGAGCCGCCCCTCCGCCGTTCCGGCCATCGCCCGGACCGTGGTCGCCGGCAGGTTGAAATCCGACCCGACGACGGTGCGCATGGCGACGGCGCGCACAGCACTCCCGAAATACGGAGAGGCCGAAAGATTGCGCATTTCGCGGGGCGGCAACGACGCGCTGGACCAGGCGCTTTCATCGAAACTGTCGAAAGGGCGCGCAAGAGCGCTCGCAAAACGGGTGACATGACCGAACGCCATCCTGTCGGCAACTCCTTCCGCATTCGCCTCCATCGTTCCCTCCCCTGGGATAATCCTGTGCCCGCCGCACATCGCTCTTCACGAAATACCAATTCGGAACGGTGCGTCCCGATCCGTCCCGACCACCGATGGCGCAACGGCTCAGGACGGCTCGAGAACCATCTCTGCGCCTGTTCCCGACGCGGCTTTGCGCTGACGCGGCCGACGCCGGAACAGAAGAATTCCGGTCGCCACGATGGCCGTGAACAGGAGAAGAATCATCGTTAGCCCGCCATAGAGGAGCCACCAGAAATACGACGCGTCGGACTGTTTCACCGTGAGGCCGGGAATGACGCTGATCATCGACTGATCGGCCTGGGCGGCCGAAAGCTCCGGCGGCAGCGCCTCCGTCAGCACGACCGTCACGGCCGAATAGTCCATTCCTTCGATCGAGCTGCTGACGAGGCGCCGGATCTGGGGAACGAAAAATTCGAGATCGACACCTGGCTCATGCTTGATGAAAACGGCCGCCGAGGACGGTTTTACCGGCTGGCCGAGCTGGGGCTGATCGGGAAGCACGACGTGAACACGCGCCGTCAAAACGCCGTCGATCTGGCTGAGCGTCTGGGCGACCTCTTCGCCGAGCGCATAAATATAGCGGACGCGCTCCTCGAACGGAGACGAAATGATGCCGCCCTTTTGAAAGACGGAGCCGATCGACTGCCGCGCGATCTTGGGATAGCCCTTTGCCGTCAGGATCGTGATCGCCCGCACCATGTCGTCTTCTTCGATCCGCAAGGTGAAGGTTTCGGCCAGTTTGGACTTCTCGGTGGCAACCCCGTTGGACATCAGGATGGCCAACATTTCGTTGGCCTCGCTCTCGGTAAGGCCGGAATAGAGTTCCACCTTGCAGGCGCTCAGCACCAGCATGCAAAGCAGAACCAGTGGCAATACGAATGCGCCCATTCGCCCGCGACGAACGTCATGCAAGGAAGCGCAAGGAGCCAAGGGCATGTTCACCCGTCACTGCCCCTTCATGAGGGTATCGAGCGCCTGGGTCGACTTGCCCGTCAGTTTTGACGAGATGTCGACGAGCAGTGTGAAGTTCGCCACTTCCATCTGCACCGCCATCAAGGTGCCGGCATCGACGGTGGAGCGGTTCATCAATTCCGCCACGCGCGATTCCCGTGCGTCGAAGACGCCGCGCAGCTTCTGCAGACCGTCGAGGATCATATCGCCCGGCTGAGACTTGACCGCCTCGCCCTGAACCCCTTCAAGGCCGAGCGCACGGCGGGCGCGTTCCTGCGCGTCGAGGTCTGTTTGCGCCGTTCCGGCAACCGAGCCGACCGGCTGAACGTCCGTGGACTGGTTGACGTTCTGTCGTTGCAACGCATTCTGGAAAGCGTCCACCTGCTCCGTTGCGACAGTGCGTACAGTATCCGGTGTCGGAACGGTTCCGACGGCGGCAAGCGGCAGGGCCGTTATCATGTTCGTGTCTCCAGCAACTGTATTTCACGAGGCAAATTGATGTGTTGGCGAGCGAGATCGGGAGCCCGGGATTATCCGTCCAGATCCTTCAAGCCAGCCGCAGCGAGCGCCCCGAACGAGGTGGCGTGCGCCGTCTCCGTAACCATTTCGAAGGCGCGCCGCGCACCGTCGCGGTCCCCCGCACGGGCGAGCGCAAGGCCCAGATAGGCCATTGCCGCATCGCTCGGCGGCAGCGCCTTCAAGGTGGCGATCGCCTTGTCGAGGTCGTTGCCCCCCATCTGCACGAGCGCCAGCCCGAGGAATCCAGCTTCCGATCCCGGCCGCGCAGCCGTGACGCCCGCGAAAATCTTCCCGGCCTCTCCGTTCAAACCGGCAGACAGCGCCGTGAACCCCAGTTCAACGAGCAGTCGGACATCAGCCGTCTCCAGTAATTCCATTGTCGCCCTCGTCCCCGTCCGTGTTCTTCAATCGTGCCGACCGCGCTTGCGGCCCGCTGTCCTAGGCCAGATGCATCAAGAGCAGCGCGCGCTGCGCCAGTTGCAGTTCGCTGCGGAAATGGCCGACGCGCCGGGCGTGCCGGCACGCCGCCGCCAGATAGGCCTGCCCCGATGCCACGCGCCCTCGTTCGAGTTCGCAGATGGCAAAGATGCTGCCGGCGCGCGGATGGATCGGCTCGGCGGAAAGGCACGTCGCAACGAGACAGACGGCCTCGTCGATGAGGTTTCGCCGCAAAGCCAGAACGGCAAGGCCGAGCATCCCGTCATGGGCTCCGGCATCCGTTCCCGCCAGAATCGCCAGGAGCAGCGCGGCGTCGTCTTCGCGCGCATCGGAATCGGCTTCCAGCGCCTCGCCATAGAGGCCGCCTATCGGTGCCTCGACATCGCCCGAGCGGTCCGGCTGCTCGCCCTGTGTTCGCCCAAGGGCTGCGAGGGCTGCTTCGGCATTGCCGCCGGCTATCGCCAAAGCGGCGGCGGCCGACTTGTCGCCGCCATCGGCGCGGTTCTGGAGCGCCGACAGGCTTTCATTCACCAGCTGTAGCCGCGTCGCGAAATCCTGCGCCGGCAACATCGTGTCAATACCGACGGGAACGAACGGAAGCGTCCGCGAAATCTCTCCCCTTGGGCTTGGCGCCTGCATCGAATCAAAGCCCTTTTCCACGCCGGTGTATCCCGCCGGCGCCTCAGCTGTTTGCCGACATTCCCATATCCGGACTGGCAAAACTGTGTCGAACGGCACAGTCACGGCGCTTGCGAGGGCTATAGTTGCCGAGCCCCCCACCGAGGCGGCGTTTAAGGACAGCCAATGCTCGAAGGTCCAGAAACCAGCGTTTCCGCCAATCCGAATCCGGTTCGCGACGCCCATAAGGCAGCGCAGTGGATAGAGCACTGGCTGGCCGCGCGGGCGCCTTCGCCAACGCACCCCGAGGCCGTCTTCAACGCGCTGCGGGTGCAAATGCAGAAGATCGAAGATCGCTGGCGATCGCACTCGCCGCGCGCCGCGGAGATCATCGACGAGATCGGCGGCAGCGAGACGATGGACGACATTTTGCGCCACCTGACCCGTCTCGAACAGCATCTTCGGACAAAGGACAGCGCGCCATCGACGGGCGCAGGAGAACCCGGCTTGCCACCGCGCCGTCGTGCGGTGCGCACATTGCTCAGACTTTAAGGGGTCGTCATGGTTATCTCGAATTTCTGGGGCGGCTCCGTCGGGCTGTCGTCAAACCGCCCGGGCTGGATGATGCCGACGGCTGGCGACCTCACCATCGCGCCCGCCGCGCTGACCCCTGACAAGTTTCTGTCCTGGCCGCGTGCCGAACAGGTCAACTACATCAACCTGCATGGCGGCGGACCTCTCGAGATCGGCACGCCACCGAACGGCATGAGCGTGTCGCTCGCCGACAAGCCCACGGTTCTCCTGCAATTGCCGAACACGCCAGGCTCAGCCGTGCCAGGACAGGAGTTCACCGTCAGCCACCCGGCGCGCGACGCAACGCCGCTTGAACTGGCGACCAGCCCGAGCCTTCTCGATCCGGCCGTCTTCCTCGCCTGGAAGCGTGAGGATCAGGTCACCTATCTTCAAGGTAAACCAAGCCCGCTCGCACTTGGCGGCCAGAACGGGCAACCCAAGATCTTCGCCAGCGCCGTTCCCGACGTGCAGGCGGGCGCGGGCGTCATCCAAAGAACGTCCGGAGACGACCAGCCGATCCCCTACTACCACCTGAATGGCAGTGCGGCGGGGTCACCGTCGAGCATCGTCGCGGCAAGTGCGGAAGCGCTGTTTCCCTCGCTGAACGGCGGGAGCACGATCCTCCCCGTCGAGGAGCGCCCTGCACTGTTCGACACGCCCCCCTCCGCGCTCGGCACAGACGCGGCGAAACGGGACTTCGTGGAGGATTTCAACAGCTGGCACTCAGCCTACCAGCTCGAATACATCAAGACCCACGGCACGAACGGCGTCATCAGTATCGCTGGCCAGGACGGCAAGGCGCTGCTGACGGCGTTCATCTCCGAGACCAAACTGAACAAAGTCTACATCCTGCAATCGCTCGACAAGAACGCCATCGCGACGATGTCAAAGGCCGATCAGGTCAGAATCCCGACATTGCAGGGCGGCGCAGCGCTCATCGAAGCACTCCAGCTCAGCGCGGATGTGGCGGCGCAACTTGTCAAGGTCGATGCCCTGATCAGGCTTGTCAGTGTTCTGCGGCCGGACAAGGTGAACGGCACGACCAACAAGCAGCCGTCCCAGCTGATGCCGGCAGCCGACCAGAAGCCCTTTCTGGACCAGCTTGAACTTTTGAAGAAACAGATCGGAAACTCCGGCCTGATCGCGGGTGTCGACGTCGAGACGAAGATCAAGGACCTCAAGGATCGGTACGACAGGGCCTTCGCTTTCTTCGACGTAAAAAAGGCTGCGCAAGAAACCGCGTATATGAACAATTCAGACAGGCCGGACGGGTATACGCCGTCCGATCCGATCACCATCTTCAAGGATGTTGTCAGCCTGAACGGCGACATCTCGGGCATCGAAAACGGCTACAAGATCTTCATCGCGCAGGAACGGCGCGTTGCAGAGCTTGCGCTCAGGCGCGATGAAGTGTCGTCCATCACAGGCGCCAAGTTTGACGTTCCCTACCTCGTGGCGACCCTGCAGGCGATGTACAATCTGGAACTCGAAGCCCACGTCGTCATCGAGACCGAAGAGATCAATCAGCAGAACGCACTCCTGAAAACCTATGCGGCGATGCAGGACATCGTGAACCAGACGCTGCAGAAATTTGCCAAGGCGGACGAGGGCGGAAAATACGTTCTCGGGATTGCCAATATAGACGACTACAAGTTCCTCACCAATCCGGAGCGCAAGTGGGACGCGGCCACCAACAAATGGATCGAGGGCCCGGACAATTTCACCAATGCGATCCTGATCTCGATGTTCGAAGACATGCTCGGCAAGGGGCAGAAGCATCCGCTCGAAAAGCTCCGCAGCATCAGCAGGCCCTTGAGCGATATTTTCGACAATCCGCCGCTCTTCGTCGATCCCCAGGGAAACACGCACTACACCGGTCAGGACTATGACTTGAAGAGGTTGACGCACCCGCAATGGAGCACGATCGGCACCCGCCTTTCCGAAACCGTCACGCTGATCAACCAGAACAGCCAGATCAAGATGAACGACATCAACTCTCTCGACAAACAGCGCAACCGCCATTTCGAGCTGTCCAACAACGCCTTGGCGAAGATGAACGAAATCCTCCAGAACATCGGCCGGGCATAGGCCTGCTGGGGAAGGGAGAGCATCCATGCGGATCAGGAATCTGGATGTCGGCGTCGAGCGCATTACGCACTGGGCCGTCGGCGACGACCTCCATCTGCCACAAGAGGGCGGCAGAATTCCGGCGTTCCTGCCGCAACAGCCGGCGCTCGACGAAGTCCTGCGCCGGCCGTCGCTCGACGAACGCCTTCCCGACCTTTTGCAACCCACCAATCTCGACCCCGGCCTTCTCGACCCCTCGGCCATGACCGAGACCCGGTTCGAGCTTCAGCAGATCTTTGCACAGGGTGCAGCGACACAGGATGGCGAAACGGCCGACCTTCTACGCTCCGCCGCCGGCCTGCTTGGCGCCGACGCCTTCCTGGACCGCGAAACGCGGGCGGCCCTCGCAATGCTGCTGCGCGGATGACCACTGACGAGCATGCCTCCTTTCCGCTTGCTGCGGCCATGACCCCGCCTCGCCTGACGCGGCGCCAGCGAGACTTTCTCCTGCTCAACATTTTTGTCCTGCTGCGGCACGGCTATGTCGAGCGGGCGCGCGTGCTCGCCGAAGCGCTGCACCGTCTTGGAGACGACAGCGTGAACGTGCACCTCGCGCGCGCCGTTCTCCGTTTCGCGGCGGGTGACTGGCAGGAAGCACTCGACGTGCTCGAGAAACTGGATCGCGTCAGCCCCATCGAACGCTTCGGCTCCTACCGACTGAACGAGCAGCAGCGCGCGCGCCGCTATATCCGGATGAAATGCTTTTCCGAGATGGGCGACACGCTTCGCACCCGCGATGCGCTCGAAGCCTATCTGCGTCACGGCGACGACGCCAGCGACGCGATCGCCTAGTCAACCGCCTCGAGCTGTCATCTACGACACAGCCCCCGCCTGCGCACACGCTATCAATAGCCAATACAGGGTAACGAGGGCTTCTGATGTCCATCCTCGATGGCGCTTTCAACGACGCAAAGACCATGCATGGTGCGATGGAATTCGCTCAAGCCGTGCTTGACCAGGCAACGCCGCAACTCGACGAGAAGACACGGCACATCATCGAGCTGACCGCCGACGGCAGCTCGTTGGGCGACGCGCTCGGTATCACCAAGGAGCAGCGGTCCGCGCTCTACGACCTCGGCTCGCGCCTGTTGCAGGTCGGCGAAACGCAGAAGGCATTCGATGTCCTGATGCGCCTGAACCAGCTCGACCCGCTGGACGAGCGCGCCTATTACGGCCTCGGCGTCGCCTGCCAGACCCAGGGCGAATTGCCCAAGGCCGCCAAGATGTACGTCATGTTCCTCGCCCTCGATGCGACCAATCCACTGGGCTATCTGCGGCTCGGCGAGTGCCTTCTGCAAGCCCAGGAATATGCCGACGCCTACGTGTCCTTCGAAGCTGCACGGGATTTTGCGCAGCAAGGGCTCGGCGGCCCGGACGTGCTTCAGGAAGCGCTCGCAATGCTGGCGGTTCCTGAAATCGCGACGGCCGGCAAACGGCTCAAACCCTAGTTTCTGACGATCAGACACTTTCACACCAATTGCGAACATTGGGGACCCGATCATGACCACAATCGCCAAGCCGCTCCACGTTCCGAACAACGCCGATCTTCAGAACATCCAGGGGCATCAGGATGTGCGCGCCGAGACGGTGGGCAAGGGTGCCCTGACCGACGCCGGCGTCGTTCCGCCAACCCCGAGCGGCACCGGTGAAAAGCCCGAGCTCTCCAATGCGCTGAAAAGCCTGTCCGCATTCATGACCGGCAAGTCGTCCATCGATGTCGAGGTCCTGCTCGTCCAGGTCGCCATCGCCATGCGCGACACCGAGGCGACAACGCAAAAGAGCAAGATCAACACCGATCAGGAGACCAAGAAAGCCCAGATGCGGGAGAAGGAGCATAAGCTCGAAGAGTCCGCGAAAAAGCTTGAGAAACAACAGAACGGCAGCATCTGGGACAAGATCAAGCTGGCTTTCGAATGGCTTGGAGCCATGCTCGCCGTCGCCTTGGCGGTTATCGCAGCCGTGGCGTCTCTCGGCGGCGCATCGGCGCTGATCGTTGCCGCGGTCGCGGCGGTGGCGCTGGTCATCAACTCCACCGTCCAGCAAGCGACCGGGCAAGGCATCATGGGCAACATCGTGCTCGCCGCCGGCGGCAGCAAGGAAGAGGCCGCCAAGGCCGACATGGGGTTCCAGATCGCCGTAGCCGTCATCGGCATCGCCGGGGCCGTTTCGGGGTCAGGACTTGGCAAGTCCATCAAGGACATTGCCGGGGCAATAATGGACAGCGCCATGTCGACCCTCGGCAAAGCGATACCGGCGCTCGCGAAAACCGCAACCGATGCGGCAAGCAAGGGCGCCGATTCGGTCGCCAAGGCCGCCGGCACGGTCGCAAGTTCGACCGACGACGCCCTGAATGCCGTCCAACTTGGGGCGAAGGAGGCGATCGCCGCACAGAAGCTGATCGAGAAGGGTGCGACCGCCAACGCCGCACTTTCCGCCACGTCTGCCGTCACCGACACAGGCGTGAAAACCGTCGCGGCCGATCTTCGCGCCGAAGCGAAGCGGCTCGAGGCCAAAGCCAAGGCGAGCGAGGCCATCATGCAAGGTCTGGACGACATGATCGATCAGGCGCTGTCGCGCCTCATGGCTTCCAGCGAGCGCTTCAATGCCATCCTGGATGAAATCACATCAGCGATGAGCGATCGTGGAAACACGCTCAGCCGCGCGCGTTTCGCCGGCTGACGGCCCTGCATTCAAATCCACCTCAACGGTCAGGAGAACGTCATGATCGACCCGAATTACAGCTTGCCGAAGCCGCTCCAAATCGGAGGTGAAGGACAGAATGCGCAAGCGGTGGATAAATCTTCCGGCAACGCCGGCCTTGCACGGTCCGGCGTTCAGGCAGATCTGCAGAACGTGCCACAAGCCCGGAAAGACGGCCTCGCCGCCGTTGTGAACGATCTGACCCCGGGCGGCATTGTTCCGGCCGGCGATGTCGCCGAAAGGCTGGCGGCCGTCGACAAGGCCGCGAAGGCGATGGCCGACCCTGCCTTCGATTTTTCGGCAGTTGTGGGAAACATAGCGAAGTTTCTCGCCCGCGCCATGATCGAATCCGCCGGTGAACAACGCCAGAACGCGCTCGCCGACCGGCTGGCGGCGCGCGAGACGGCGAAAGCCGAATTGATCAGCCAGGCTGGCAAGATGGAAAAGGCCGCCGACAAGATGGCCGCAGGCGCCATCACGAACCTGGTTGCCGGCATGGTTGGCGGCGCCATGTCGATCGGCGGATCTGCGTTCTCGACGGTGAAGGGCATGGGCCAGCTCGCGGAGATGAAGGGCGTCCTCGGATCCCTGAAGACCGCGAATGCCGACGCCGTTCAATTGGGCAAGCTTGAAAAGCTGGCGCCGGGCATGAGCAAGCTGGCGCCGGATGCGATTGCGCAAAACAAGGGTACGCTTAGCGGGCTCGACAAACAGTTCAACGCACTGAATTCGCAAATGCAGGTGACGACAGCCAAGAGCCAGATCGTTACCTCTTCGGGCGATGTCACGAAAATGCTGGGCAGCACCACCGATGCCAGGCTGCAGGCCGAGGCCAAGCGTGAAGATGCCGGCGGCGCTCGTGACGCGGCCGACGCGCAGGTTGCGCAGCAGCAAGCGGAGCTGAAGAAGGACGTCCAGGACACGATGAACGAGATGATCAAGCAGATCATCAACTTCCTCAAAGAGATGAAGGATGCGGAAGTCGACGCCATGCGCGCGCTGACCCGGGTCTGAGACGGTGGCGCACGCTGTCCTGCCAGAGTTCCGGTCGGCAATCGAGGCGCTGTGGCAATCGTTGCGATTGCCCGCGCCGAAATTCGCCGAGCCTGGCGAAATCCGGCTGCGGGTCGAAAGCCTCTCGCTCAGCCTCAGCGATAGCGGACGCGGCACCATCGTCATCGAGGGGGGGGCCGGGCTCATCGCGAACGAACAGGCCCTCGCGGCCGCGCAGATACGCAAGGTTCTGCACACGAACCTCGGTTTTCTGCTCGACGGCGCGGCGGCTGTCTATCTGAAGCCCCTGCCCAATCGCGGCTTTTCCCTGGTCGCACATGCATCCTATGCCTACAGGGCGCTTTCCCCCGCCCTTCTCATGCGGACGATCGAGGATGTCATTCGTGTCATCGAATATTATTCGGCCGAACTGAAATCCGTCGTTTCGGCGCCCCGGCCACACATTTCGAAATTCGACGAATCCGAACAAGCCGTTATTTTTCGGCCTTGAAGCAAGATGAACTGGAGGCCCTCACCGTGAATGCCATGGGAAACGACAGCCTGGCCCATACCCCTTCTGCGGGGAATGACGACCTTTCGGCCGGAGATCTGGCACAGCTCCTGTCGGGCGGCCTGCGGGACGAGCTGGGTCTCACCTCCGATGTCCTCAATGTCGGCCTCGCCATCGCCGCAAACCACCTTGCGCGCGGTGCCAACAGCGAGGCGATGCGGATCTATGTCGGACTTGTCATGTGCGAACCGATGAACGTGGATTTTCAGGTCGGCCTTGCAAACTGTGCCAACGTGATGGGCGAACAAAGCGTCGCCTTGCAAGCTGCATCCGTCGTCATCATGCTCGCGCCAACCGATCCGCGCGGATATCTCCTGTCGGGTCGAAGCTGCATCATGATGGGCAATCTCGATGAGGCACGCGAAGACCTTCATGACGCGCTGAAATATGCCGGCGGCAACGAGCCCGTCGTCAAGGAGATCGAGCTGCTGCTGGGGAGTATCCCGGCGCAGACGGCAGGCTGACCTCATCCGCAACGCAAGCCGTCAAGGTGATGCATGAATTCCACCGAGGCAAAGGACGAGCGCGCGAGGGGCGACACTGCCGGGATCGGCACACACTTCGGGCTCGACCGGGAAGATGCCACGTTGATGGTCAGCCTTTGCAGCGGCCTGTTGCAGGAGGCGGGCATCGATGGCGACCGGTTCCTCGCGCGGCTGGAACAGGGAGACGATCTCGGCGCGGCCCTGGGGCTGCCTGCGGAATTGACGGAATTCCTCTATGCACGCGCCCATCGATGGTTCACCGTCGATCGCATCGACCGTGCGGAGCCGCTGTTTCGCGCGCTGTGTGTGCTGGATGGCGAGGTGGCCGACTACTGGATCGGGCTCGGCATCTGCCTGCGCATGCGGGAAAATCTCAATGCCGCCGCCCTCGCCTTTAGCACCGCAGCGCTGCTGCGCCCGCAATGGGCAGTGCCGGCCTTCCATGCGGCCGAACTGGCGGTTCTTGCCGGCGACTATGGCAAGGCAGCCATTTTTCTCACGCGCTTTCGCGAAACGGCGGATTCCACAATCCCCGACCGGATGGCGGCGGAGGCCGCGCGCATGACCGCGGCGCTGGAGCTTCGGCACACGAGCACCGGCAGCGTCCGATGAGCATCGATCCGGGCGGCATGCCTCTTCTCGCCGATCGGCTGGAGCTTATCCGAACGATCAGCAGAAACATCGCAGGCACATCCGAAACGCCCGACGGCCGAGGGGCCAAGACGCAAGAAACACCGGCTCTGCCCGATGACCCGACCGTCGATGGCTTCGTCGCGAAAGACGATGGATCGCGCTTGTCGACCGATAGCGCCGGGCGCGATCGTGCGACCCTGCTGTCTTCACTGATGCAAGCGCTTCGCCCGCCCATAGCCGGGCCGGGGCAGCATGTCCGCCAAGTGCTGAACGCGGCACTAGCCCAGCCGCTTGCGGACCTTGCGCAAGAGGACGGTACGCGCACGGCATCCGATCTGCTGGCACCGGTCAGGCTTGCATCGGGATCTTCGGACCAAATCCCGTATCCGGTCCATTATGGTGCCGGCGACGCTTTCGCGATGCCGGCCGACCTCGACCTTTCCCTGACGACGCACATTGTGACAGATCTTTCCGTGCCCGACGTCGAGGGCTCATGGATAGCAGACGCTGAGCCGTCCGGCGTAGAAACGCCCGCGACGGCCTTGAATGCCATGGCGGACGACAAAGCCATGGTAGAGGCGACGCGCTTGCCGCCCGCTTCGATGGCGGATGGGGTCGAAATGGCGTTACACCCTTCCGGCTACAGCGCATCGTCGGCCTTGGCTTCCAGAACGTTTGACGCAGCGATCCAGGCGGAGTTGATCCTCCGGGCGCTCGGCGAACTTGAACTTGGCGCCGTTGCGACCGGCATGGCGCCGATGGCGACAGAGCGCGCGGGTGTGCTGGCGTCCTTCGTGCTGAACGCCCATTTCCTGCCCGGTTGGCCACCCGCCCGCCCTATCGAGAGCCCCGAGGCCAGGGCTTTGATCGGCGCGCTTGCCCAGGACAAAAACCTGTCGAAGAGCGATATCGAACTTCTCACCTATCTGGCGAATTTCGGCGTCTCGCGCGGGCATCTCGAAAAACTCCTCAAGACCCTGAAGCGCGCAGCGCAGCGCCCAGGGCTGCTGCGTGCCCTTGCTTGTTTTCTCACCAATCTCAGTGCGGCCCTGCGGGCGCTCGGCACGGAGGTGGACGCCATCATCACGGATTTGACGCTTGAGGAGCAGTTGCAGGCCCGACACGCTTCCGGCAACCGTCGACGCATCGACCTCGGTTAGCCGACACATCCGTCTGCGGGGATCAGTCATCTTCGACACAGATGGCGCCGATAACTGCCGCTAAGCTCGTTCCCAGCAATAGCCATCCTGCGGAATTGAGGCCAGAATGTCGACGATCGCGCCATCCATTCTCCCCGGCTCCGGAGCTTTACCGGGCGCGGCACCTGCCGATGTTCAGATTGCCGGTAAAACCGATGCCCAGCAGAGCTATACGCCACTCTGGCTGGTCGGAACCGGCTCGAGCCAGGGCCTGTTTCAGAGCCTGGGCATCCGAACACCGAACCCTATCGGCGACATTGCGGCGCTGTTGTCCCAGGTCACGCTTAACCTTGAACTCTCGGACGGCGAAGGCCGCAAGGACAATGCCCTTGCGGGTCTTGCAAGCCTCGCCTCCGCGCTCTCGGCCTTCGGTCTGGACGCCATGCGCGAGACTGCCGAAAACCAACGGACCGGAAAAGAAACATCGAGCGGCACGCTGAAGGACCTTCGCGACAAATCGGCGCCACTGATATCCGAGCGCAACGCCGAAAATACCAAGATCGCCGACTTCAAGGGCAAGATCGCGACCCTCACCACACAGCTTCAAAACCCGAACCTCACGCCGGCCGAGCGGACGCAGCTTCAGGGACAGCTCACCACCGCGCAGACCGGGCTCAATGCCGCTTTGACGAAACGCGAGGGGATCGACATCAAGCTGGCAAACGTGCTGATCGACAGCCTGGACCAGCAGATCTCCGACGTCGAGGCCAGCTTGAAGCGGCTGAAGCCCGGGTCTGATGAGGCGGGTGAGGCATCCGCCCTGCTTGCCTCCCTGACGAGCCAGCTCGGCACCGCCGAAACCCGGCTGACGGCATTCGTCAACGGGCCGCGCACGGAAGCAACGCGCACGGCCTTTTCCAACAGCACCATCGCGGCGCTGAACAGCGCGACCACGGCGCTGGCATCGCGGCTGGACAAGGACGAAAAATCCTACCTCAAGACCACAAAGGACCTGGAGGAACTGACATTCCAGGCGACGGCATCGGCAGCCAACGCGCTCGCGGCCTATCGCTCCGGCCGCCTGCAGCAGGATGTTGACGACACCGATCAGAACAAGGGGTTCGAGCAGATTTTCGGGTCCGTGAGCGAACGAACGCGGGAGGCCGGAAGCAAGATCACCGCGACGATGGAGACATTGCGCAAGCGGCTTGGCGACCTGCAGGACGACAGCCGGAGCCGCACCATCGAACAGTCGGCGCAGGCGCTGCTCGCCACTCTCGCCACGGTCGTCGGCGCCATGTCGGATGCCGATCAAACGGTTCCGACCGCACCGGTCGTTGCCAACCGCTTCCGCCTGGACATCTGAAATCTCTCCGGCCCGATCCTGACGGGATGGTCAAAGGAATTGTATGCAGCGTTTTTTGATCGCGCTCTCCAAGCGAAACGACCTCCTGCTGGCGGTCCTGCTGGTCAGCATCATTTTCATGATGATCCTGCCGCTGCCGACGGCGCTGGTCGACGGATTGATTGCCATCAACCTAACCCTGACCGTTATTCTGCTGATGGCCGCAGTCTACCTGTCAGACGTGACGCAGCTTTCCGCATTTCCGTCCATTCTGCTGCTCAGCACGCTGTTCCGCCTCGCCCTCTCTATCTCCACGACACGCCTCATCCTTCTGCAGGGGGACGCCGGCCATATCGTCGAAACCTTCGGCAAGTTCGTCGTCGGCGGCAACCTTATCGTCGGCATGGTCGTCTTCCTCATCCTGACGATCGTCAACTTCCTGGTGATCACCAAGGGTTCGGAGCGTGTCGCGGAAGTGTCGGCGCGTTTCTCGCTGGATTCGATGCCCGGCAAGCAGATGTCGATCGACAGCGACATGCGCGCCGGCCTGATCGAACTCGATGAGGCGAAGCGACGCCGCAACAAGCTGGAGCAGGAAAGCCAGCTCTACGGCGCCATGGATGGCGCCATGAAGTTCGTCAAGGGCGATGCCATCGCCAGCATCATCATCATTTTCGTCAATCTGATCGGCGGCATCAGCATCGGCGTGTTCCAGCGCGGCCTTGAGGCCGGGGAAGCCCTGAACCTCTACGCACTTCTGACGATCGGCGACGGCCTGATCGCCCAGATTCCGGCCCTCTTCGTTTCGATAACGGCCGGCTTCATCGTCACGCGCGTTGCCTCCGAAGACAACAGCGATCTTGGCAGCGACATTGCCAGCCAATTGATCAGCCAGCCGAAGGCGCTGATGATCACGTCCGCGATCCTCGCGATCTTCGCGGTCGTGCCCGGCTTTCCCTGGCACATCTTCCTGATCCTGTCGGTTATCGTCGGCGGCGGCGGCTATCTCCTCGCACGCAAGGCGTCGCGCAAGACCGCCACACGCAGATCAGCGGAAATGCCGTCGCTCGCCAGCGATCTGGCGGCAATGTCCGCGCCTCCGACCCTGCCGGACGACCGGGAAGACACGACGCCCGTCGATCCTGTCAATTTTGCGCTGACAGTGCCGCTGATCGTGGACATCGCGGCAACGGTGCGCAACTCGATCCGCCCCGACAAGCTCGACCGCGAGGTCGCAAGAGTGCGGCGAGCGCTCTATTTCGATCTCGGTGTTCCGTTCCCCGGCATCCATCTGCGCCTCAACGAAAACCTCAAGGATGGGGAATATCGCATACTGGTGAACGAGATTCCGGTCGCAGCCGGCCTAGCCCGTCCGGGCTTCGTCATCGTGCGGGAAACCGAAAGCAATCTCGCGATGTTCAATATTCCGTTCGAGCGCGGGCAGGATTTCTTGCCCAACACGCCGAGCCTTTGGGTTGCAACGAAGCATCTGCCCGTGCTCGAGAAGGCGGGCATGCAGGTCATGACTCTGTCGAGCATGCTGACCTACCATCTGGCCCACATCCTGAAAGCGAATGCTCCGGATTTCATCGGCGTTCAGGAGACGATGTTCCTGATCAACCAGATGCAGAAGAATTTTGCCGAGCTGGTGCGCGAGGTCACCCGCCTGCTGCCGATCACGACCATCACCGACGTTCTGCAACGCCTCGTCAGCGAGGAAATATCGATCCGCGATTTCAGGACAGTGCTGGAAGCGCTCGTCACCTGGGGGCAGCGCGAAAAGGACGCCATCATCCTGTCCGAACATGTCCGGGGTGCGCTCAGCCGCTACATCACGCACAAATTTTCCGGCGGACAGAATATCCTTCCCGCTTACCTGGTCTCCAAGGAAATCGAGGACGCCGTGCGCGGCGCTATCCGGCAGACAAGCGGCGCATCCTATCTTGCCCTGTCGCCCGACATCCATCGCGAACTGATCGCCAGCATCAAGAACGTCGTCGGCATCCGCAAGAGCGCTGCCGCCGGCGCCTCTCCCGTTATCCTTGCGCCGATGGATATCCGGCGCTTCATGCGCAAGATCGTGGAGCGCGACTTTCCGAACCTGGCCGTCCTGTCCTATCAGGAGCTCACGCCGAGCGCGAACATCCAGCCGCTGGAGCGGATCAGGATGGCGCATCAGAGCCAACTGACCGCCGCCGAATGAAGATGCGGGCGACGGAGACGCAACCGGATGCGGACACTGGCCGGCTGCGCGCCTATCTGCTGTGTCTTACCGTCATGTTCGCGCTCTACTGTGCAATCCACGCCTATGGGCAAGGTTTTCGCGTCTTCGCATTCTGCGCGCTGACCCTCGCCGCATTGGTGGCGAGCGTGCTCCTGCCTGCAACCAACAAGCGCTTCCAGTTACTCGTACGCCTCACCGCGACCACCGCCGGGGCAACCGCGACCCTTGTTCCATTGATGGGCGAGGTTCTGGCCGGCAAGCCATTGGCCGTCGCCGTTCAGGCAGAGCCGGTCTGGCCGCAGATCCTGGTTGCGCTGTTTGCCGCGCGTGTCCTGTCCGAAGCCTGCGACCTGCGTTTTTCAGCCCTGTGGCGCGACCCGCTCGGCAGCAGCATCGCCAGCACGCAATCCATGTCCGCGGCCATCCTGCTCGGTTGCTGCCTCACACTGGTCTTCTACCAGTTTACCGGCAGTATTTCGATCGCACCGGACCGGCTGGACCCGTTGGCGATCGTCATCCGTGCCTTCACCGGGGCCACGATCATCCACGCCGCGATCATCCTGCTCTTTTTCGTCGTTGCCGCCGCCACCCTGGATGCCGCATTGCTCGCCCGCCAGGACAGCATGGCGCTCGCCAGCCTGCGCGCCCTGTGCCGCCGGCATCTGGCCGAAGCTGGTGGCCTCACCAAGGCACAGCTCGGCCATCTGGCGGGCACCGCTTTGCCCCAATACGCACATACGCGCAGCCTCAATCTCGTTTGCGAAGCCGTGCGGAATCGGGACCATCCGATCGCGCGCCGCTCGCTCGAAGCCTTTCATGCCGCTTCGCGGCATCTGGTCCGCGCCCTTCTTGCCTTCATCCCGCTTCTGGGTTTTCTCGGCACGGTCATTGGGCTGACGGCGGCGGTCGGTGGGTTGCCCAATGAACTGAACGCACCCGGCAGCGGCAATCTCGACATTGGCGCAAGCCTCCTCGGGCTCGCCGTAAAGTTCGAGACGACGCTGCTGGGGCTGACGGGCGCGCTGATTGCCTCGCTCCTCCTCGCTTTCCTGGAGAAACGCGAAGGCGAGATTGCCGCGGAATGTCTTCATCTCGTCGAAACGCTTCCCGATGAATGATCACGACGGCCCGCTGGACCTGCCCGCCTCGATGGCGGACATTTTTCTGGCACTGGTCGCCGTCGTCATCCTGATGCTGCTCTCCTTGCTTCCCGCGCTCCAGAAGCCGGGCGGGCTCGCCACCCAGCGACCTTCTGCACTCTCCTGGAACGAGATTGTCATCGATGGTGAGAAACCAGCCGTCTATGTCGCGGTGGGTGCCGGCATTGAGGTTGCCGACACCGAAACGCGGATCGGGCTTGATGACGTCCTGCAAAACCAGGCGCTGCTGGATGGTCTCCGGACCGCAGCGCAAGAACGCAGCATCCTTCTTGTCGTTCAGCCGGATGGACAGGAGAGCGCCTTTCTCTTCGCATCCTTGATGGGCACACTCAGCGCCGCTGAATTCTACCAGCTTCGGGTCGATTCCGGCTGCATCTATGTTCTCGACCCCAAACGCGCGGACCTCTGCCGGTCCTCGGCGGGGGCAGAGGTGCGATGATCGCGTGGCGGATAAACATGACCGTCCTGACCGACCTGTCGGCGAGCATGTTTGCCGCCTGCTTCATGATCCTGCTGATTTTTCTGAGCCTCGTCCAGAAGGGTGAACCGGCATCGCCCGCGCCGCGCGCCTTCGAAGCCAAACAGGCATTCATGGTGACGAGACAGCAGGTTCTCGCCCCCGCCGCCATGATCGACCACCTGTTCGCCCACGGCCGTAGCGGCACCAGCCTCGACCTGTTCGCGGATCGCGTCGAAATAAGCAACGCGGGCCGAAAAGAGGTTTGGCAGCTTTCGGGCAGCGATCTCGTTTCCAGACTTGCCGACCTTACCCCGGTCGACGACCCCGTCCGCCTGCAGGTCTTCTCACATGCCTTTTACAATCAGGTTGCGGGTGCCCTCGAAGCCGGTGGAACGGCGTTCACCGAACTGACCGTGCCCGCAGCGCTGCGTGATCCAGAACGGCAAAGCCTCGCCTGGGTTCCGGCTTTTCTTCAGCTCCGTGAAACATCCGCCGACCGCCAGTCCTTCCGCATCGGCCTTGCCGCTTTGTTGCACGGAGCCGCCGAACACGCGCCCGGTACAGGCGCCACAGCCATCGCCCGGCCAACGACGTCGCCGACGCAGAGCCTGCTCGATCGGCTCGCAGACTGGATCGACCGCGTCACGGGGATCTTCTTTCTTTTGGCGGGGTTCGCCTGCGTGGCTTGGATCGAGAGGCGACGCTTCAGTGCCGTACATGACACATGACGAGGCCGGATCGCCCTATCTTGCGGGGGGTCGCGATCCTCGTTCCCGATACCGCGGGACCTGTCGCTGCACCAGCGGGAGATAGGCAATGGTCGATTCAGTTCAACGTTCAAGCAGCATTCCGGTGCCGGATTTCGTAACGGCGAAGGGGAGCAGGGATCCCTTGCCGCTTACCTCACCCGCCGAGCGTACCAAGGTGGGCGACAAGGCCAATCGGGCAAACAGCCAGACCAGCCGGGACGCATTCGAGGACTATCTCAACCAATCCGGCATCTCCTCCCTTGAGCAGGCCCAGAAGGGCGGAACGTTCGATCCGGTGAACGACATCGTCGCAAACAGCGTCTACACGCAGCCCAAGGACAAGACCCAGTACTGAAACCGGCCACCGGCGTTGCGCAGGGTCTCATCCCGGTCTGATCGACAAATCGGTCCCGCTGTACCATTCGTCACCAACGCTGCTGCCGAACCAGACTACTGCTTGCCTAGGTAGAGGAGATGGCGGCATGGCGAACCCGGCGACTGAAAACACACTCGCTCTGGCACTCGAGGAAAAGCTCGGTACCCGCATTGGCGAGATGCCCACCGACCGCATCGTCATCCACTTCGCAGATGGCGGCCTCTCGGAAGCGCACTTCCAGCCGAATGGCCGGGAAGTGCTGTTGAGCGCCCCGATCGGCAACGCCCATCGGGGCGTGCCAGCTCCGATTCTTCGCGGCCTGCTGGCGCACAATGCGCCGGGGGACACGCTTGCCGGCGGCACGCTGCGCGCGCGGCCGGATGGGGAAACGCTGGAGGTGGCGGACATGCTTCCGCTGGCTCTCGGCGCGGACGCAATCGCCAACATCATGATCAACCAAGTCAACGCAGCCTCGGCGATTTCTCGTCAGATCGCAGAACAGATCGCCGCATCGGCTTGATGCCGAGGCCCAGCCGCAAGGCAACGTGCAAAACAGGGAGAGCAGCAAGTGTCAGTCGCAATTGGCGCCCATCGTGGCGTCGCCGCCCTTCAACCTGGCCAGAACCAGGACAATGCCGACCTCCGGTCCACGCTCAAGGAGGGTCTGCGGACGATCGGCAACAGGATCAGCGAATTCGGCGTCAAACTCTCTACATACTTCACGCCGATCGATGTCACCCAGACCCGCGCCAATTTTACGCCCGGCGCTCCAAGCGCCCCGATCGTCCCGCGCGTCCATGTAGAGGCGGGCTACCTCAAAACATTCAAGGAAGAATCCCAGAAAAGCGACCTGTATAATTTGCTGCCCTCGACGAATGCCGAGAATGGCGCCTTGATAGATCCGCATTTGAACAGGGAAAAATTCGACGAAAACGTCCACAAGATCCTGACATCACCCAAGGCGCTTGCGGTAATGATCGAAAACAAGCTGACGATTACCGAAGCAGTTGCCATCAGGATGTACACGACAGGTGGGTTTACGACGGTAAACGCGAACCTCCGTGGCGAGGTCAGAGACCAAGCGACCGACGAATTGACGAAGCAGTTCACGAATGGCCTTGCAAAGCTGCCCTCTTTTGACGGCAACCCGATTACCGGCCCGGGTGGAAAAACATATCACCAGTGCTTCCGTGGTTTCAATTTCAACAACAATACGGTGAATTTGATGGAGAAGGGCACGGGATTTGGCGACAGAGGTATAATGTCGACCAGCTCCGATCCATCCAAGGATTTTCAATATAACGGTGTGTTGACTGTTCTCCTGAAACCTGGATCCCAGGGCAAGGATATCTCCATGTTCTCTCAATTTTCATCGGCAGAAGCCGAAGTCGCGTTCCCGCCGGATGTAACGTTCAAGGTGGTGGATCGCGTTAAGACAGAACATGAGGACATAACGGTAAACCCCAACAGAGTACGTCATAACGTACTCCTGAAGGAGGTTTGAAATGGCTGACGAGATGGACGAGGATCTGAACTCACCGGAGTGGCAGGACTTCGCGGCAAGGCTGCTCAAGGAGCACCGCGAAACGCCGAAGACATCCATTGCGAGCCCCTCCTTCCTCGCGCGCATGACGTCCTCGGCGACGGAGCCGGATGGCGCCGAACCAACCGGAGAGAAGGACTGACACGATGCAGTTGAGCACAAGGGCCGAGGGGCTCGTCGCCGAACTGGCGCGCCAGCAAGGCCTGTCCGAACTCGGTTTCAACGAGAACGGACACATCCCGATCCGGCTTGACGGGCAGATGGAGATCGCGATCGGCTATAGCCCGGCCAATGACGCCCTATTCCTGATCGGCATTGTCGATCCAGCACCCGATATGGATACACTCGCGGCATGGGACCTGTTTTCCCGCAACACGGAACTAGCGGAACGCCGAACCCGGCTCGCCATCGAGCCGACCTCGCGCGCCCTGATCCTGGTGCGGGACAGCTACGTCAATGATCTCGAATATTACCAGTTCAGCCGCATGATGGATCAATTCGTCATCGACCTCGAAGGCGTCATGAGCGACGCAGGCCGTAGCAGGATGACGGCATCCGCGGCGCCAAGCCCGGACATCGCCGACTACATGATCTTCAGACCCTGACCCCCATTCCGCCGCGCCAGCTGGAACGCCTTGCACGCACGACCGGACCTTCAGGCAATGGCCGCGCGGGCGGCGAGCAATTGCTGCAGACAGGTTTCGATCTGCGGCAGGTTCATGTCCTGCTCGCCAATCTTCACGACCAGCATCGCCCCGCCGTCACTGGTCACGCCAACCGACAGGAAGCGACCGCTCGACCGTTCTGGCCCTGCCAGCTGCATGAGCCGAAATTCGGCTTCTTCGTTGAGGAACGACGTCGAGACGTGAAGGCTGAGCAGCGTCGCATCGCCCGCGGGCGTGGACGTGAAAGTCAACGTCCCCGAATGCTGGAAGGCGAAACTGTAGCTGCCATCGGCAGCGGCGCGCGCCGCGATGTTCATGCTTGCCGCGAACGCGTCGATCGTACGGACGACCTGATTGGAAAATGCCATCCTCACCCACTCTCACTCTGCCCGCACAGGCGGGTGCCCACGGCGCTGTCCAACCCCGTTGCACTAGAGCATTTCCAGCCGAAGCGGCATCGCTTCGGCGTCGGATAATGCGATAAAAACAATAGCCTAGAAAATTTCCAGTGAACCAGATTTCACCGGAAATGCTCTAGTGCAGCGAACTGCCCGCGTATTCCCGTTCCTCTTCCGAAACGAGCATATCCAGCATGCCGACGATTGCAGCACCCTGTTGCAGACGGGCCTGCGGCGAAGGCGCGATCCCGTCCGGTATTTCGCCGTGCAACGCGCGCAGGCCGTTTGCAAAGGCGACCTGTGTTGCCAGCGAGCATTCGCCGTAGCGCGAGAGCATGGCGCGGGCATCCAGGGGCCCCGGAGACACATTCGAGGCGAAGGTCAGGATATTGCCCGTCATATCGATCGCGTCGCCGGCCGGACGTTCGCCCGGTTGCAGAAGCCGGTCGGTCGTCTGCATCAGGGTGAGCGAGGCATCCACCATGCTCTGCATCTTCTTGAGCCGTTGCAGTTCCGTAATCAGAGCGTGCAGATAGGCGGGATCGGTCGAGGGGCCTGTGCTGGCGAGATCCCGGCCAGCCGCGTCCATGAAGGCTGTCACCGTCTCGCTGAAATTGCTGAGAATGTCGAAATCCCGGAACGTCGCAAAAAGCTGGCCCATGTTCTGTGTTTCGCGCAGCATGGCACGATAGGTCTCGCGTGCTGCCGCCGGATCGCTCTGTAGCGAGACCGAAGCCTGCGAGCCGACAAAGCCGGCGCGAACCTCACGGCCCAGATCGCCCTTGCCAAACTCGGCATGTGCCTCGTCCAGCAACATCTGGAATGCGTTGCTGGCACCGGTGACCGAAAAGAATTCGCGCGCGACGTCGAGGGCCGCGTACTGGTGCGTGACGTCCAGATCGAATTCCCGCAACTTGGCAAGGATGTCGTCCTTGGTGAGGCCGCCGCCAGCCCCGCCGCCCTCGTCCATGAGCCGCTCGAAACCCTGGAGCGTTTCGACAAGGTTGCGCAGCTCCGACTCCCGCGGCATATCCGGGAGCTTGTCATAGTAGTCGGCAATTCGCGCCAGAGCTTGCAGGCTAGCGGACTGGCCCTGGCGCACCTCGCGGCGATCGAGGCTGCGCTTGTCGGCGCGATGGGCAACCGACATGCCAAGCTCTTCCGTGGCATCCTGCAATTTTGATGCTTCGGACGAGACCGTGACGCTTTCTCCGCGATAATTGCCCCGGACCTCGCGGGCGACCTCGGCGCCGACCGGCGACGTCACGTTCAATGCAGCGAGATTCTGCCTCAGCGTTTCAATCGCACCCGACATCGTCATCCCTCCTGCGAATTTTAGCCTTGCGAGGTATCCTTGCGCGCGGCGCAAGGCATCCGGCAGGGTCCTCCCCTGCCAGGTGCTACGCGAGCGGTCTGCCGCGTGTCGATCAGGCGACGTTGCGCGCGATGCTCTTCAGCGTATCGGCAACCGTCTTCAGCATGTTGGTGCGAAGATTGCTGACAGCCGACCAGGTGTTCATCGCCATCTGCATGGAGAACATCTTCTCGGTATCCGAGAGGTTGGCATTCTGCTCGATCGAGCGGATGTCTTCCTCGATGGCGCCCATCTGCTCCTGCAATTTCTGCTGGCGCCAGATCAGGTCGAAGCCGTTCTTGTTGACGTAATCCACCGGGGTAAACGAGTAGACGCCCGCGCCGGGCGTCGTCTGCGTATCTTCAAACGTCTTGACATATATGCCAGCTGTTCCAGCCATTTACTGTCTCCCGCTTCTTTCCGTTTCGATTGCCATGCGCCCATCACCTGCGCGCAATTTCACGAGCAACGACATGATCGTCGTTGCCGAACCGAGAGCCTCAGACACCGCTCTGAACCCCTCATAGACGTCCTGCCCGACCCCTTTGCCGATCTCGCGATCGACCGTCTCCTTCAACATGAGAAGACGCTGCAGCGTGTTTCCTGCAAACTCTGCTCCGTCGTGTTCGGAAAGCCGATCCGCAAGATCCGTGAATGTGAACGACACATCTGGTTCCAGGCTCATTGGTAGCGCCTCCGTTTCATGAATCCTGTCTCAAACGTGACAGGTCGTCTTCAAGAGCGATCGCCTCCAGGCCCGGGCGGTCCAGAATGAGGATGTTCCGGCTCTGGATGGCGATGTATCCGTCACGCTCCCAGCTCTTGAGCGCCCTGTTCACATTCCCGCGGGCGCCGCGCGCAATCAGCCCGAGGTCGGACTGGGTGATGAATGCGCGCACCCGCAGGACTGTCCGGCCCATATAGTGGGTGCGATCGTTGAGACCGTCCGCGACCCTTAGGAGACATTGGGACAAACGTGACTGCAATGTCTTGAGGCCGAGGATGCGGGTCAGGGAAATGTAGGAACGATAGCGATTGGCGATGGTGCGCGCGAGCGCGAGATTAAGATCGGGATGGCGCTGCGCGAGCGCGTGGAAGGCCGTCGCCGGAATGCAGTAGATGGAACCGGCGCCAATCGCCGTCGCCATGTCATAGTGCTGGCCGCCGTGGAACACGCCAAGTTCCCCAAAACTCTCGCCGGGCGGAAGCACGCCGAAAAGGATCGGAGAGCCGTCTTCCAGAAGATAGGAGAGGCGGATATGCCCCGAGCGCACGAAAAACAGGAAGTCGGCTTCGTCCTCCTGAAGGTAGATGAATTCGTTCGGCGCCAGCATTCGATAGGATGCCGCCTGTTCGAGCGCGCGACAAACCTCGTCTGCCAGCGAACCGAAGGCAGAGATCGAGAAATGCGGCATCTGGCTGAGGCGGTTCGCTGTCACGGGCGTCGCAACCCGCAAGGCGAGGAGACCACGACCGGCCTCGACGCGGTGGCCAAGCGCCTTACCCGGGAGCGCTCTCCTCTCGCATATTCAGGATCGATGCCCATTCATTCCTCGGCTTGGTGCGACCCGGGTCCGCCATGGACCTGATCCGCAATCGCGCGGAATTTTAGGGGAAAGCGGATCTCAAACGCCATGACCATCCGCCTCAACCTCTTGACTGTCCGACCCAACTTCGCGTCTTCCCGCCCGATATCGTTGACTTTTTTCGAGCACTGCTGACTTTGGATCGGGCGAAGGAAGCGCGACGAGCGATTTTTCCTCGGAACGGGACAAGCAGGACCGGCGACCCGCCCGACTGTCGAAGGAAAGTCGTTATGGCCGCAAGTGGATCTGCCGATATCGTTCTCAAGATCTTGAGCGGCGTCCAGTCCGGCGTCGATATCGTGCTGGCTGAAGGCGAGTATGCCGTCGGCTCGGGTAGCGCCGACGATATCCAGATCTTCGACGTCAGCCTGTCTGCCGCGCATCTGCGCATCGTCATTCGCCAGGGCAAGATCGAGATCGCCGGAGGCACAGGCTCGCTCAAGACGGGCAACGGCTTTGCACTCGAAGCTGGCGGCGACTTTCAAGAGATTGAGCCGCTCGACATCGTAACCGCCGGCACGTCCCGATTTGCCCTCGGTCCAACGACCGCAAACTGGTCGTCGGTCGTTGACGTCGGCGGGCTTTCAGAACAGTCGCCCGCAACGCCGCCAAAACCCGGCGCCTTGAGCGATCTCGCAATCCTGTTTTCGCGCCCCGGCAGGAAGGCGCTGCTCCCCGTGGCAGCCGTGCTTCTGCTCGCCATGGCAGTGTTCGCGATGAGCTATAGCCTCGGCTGGGACAAGACGCCGGAAAGGCAGGAAGCGGTGAGGACGGACCTTGAGCTTGTCGATGCCTCGCTCGGCAAATTTCCCTTTGCGAAACGCCTGGCGACCCGGCAGGAAATTGACGGCACTGTCTTCGTCACCGGCTACGTCACCTCGCCGGTGGAGCGCCGTGCGGCGCTGGCCGCGATCCGCGACGCCGGTATTGCGGCAAGGGTCCGGATCTCCGTGACGGACTTGATCCGCAACGAGGTTGCGAACTTCCTGGACTCCGAAAGCTCAGGCCTGACCTTCGCGCTGTCGGATACGGGCGTGTTGTCCCTAGACGGCGTCATGCTCGATGCCGACCGCCTGAATCAGCTGACCGAGACGCTTAAGGAGCGCGTCATGGGTGTGGCGTCGATCACATCGAATGTGCGGACCGGAGCGAGCCTGCTCAGCGATGTACAGGCACTTGCCGAGCGGTCGAAGATCGTGCCACTCGTGTTGCTGCGCCGCGACAATGACCTCATCGAGGCCAGCGGCGTTATCCCGACCGATAAGATCGACGCGTGGGCGGGCTTCCTGCAAGCCTATTCCACCCAACTCGCCCCCATCATTCCGTTGCGCTCCCTCGTTTTCCTCCAGGACCCGTCGAAACCGGAGGCCACGATCGGCATTGGCGACGACAAGGCGCTGTATCTTGGTGCCGGCACAGGACAGGGCGGCGATGTGAGCGTGGATGTAAACCGGCTGAAAGCCGGCAGTTTCGATCTGTCGGATATTTTCGTCGGGCAGCCGCGTCAGGTGCCGGGTGTTGGTGCGCTCGGCGCATCCGCTTCCGGCTCGAATGCCGGGGACTTCCCGAACGACGGGAGGCCGACGGTCGAAAATGCCGCCGGCATCGATCTGAAAGCGACCGACGACAAGGCGCCATATCTTGGTCCCGGCACACGGCGGCGCAATGACGTGAACCGACTGAAGGCCGACAATTTCGGTCTGTCGGATGTTTTCGCCGGACAATCGCGTCAGGTACCGGGTGCTGGGGCTCTCGGCCTATCCGTTTCCGGATCGGGTTCCTGCACGGGACAGGGCAGTGATGTGAGCGTGGATGTAAACCGACTGACCGCCGACGGTTCCGCCCGGTCGGATACCCTCGTCGGGAAGCAGCGCCAGATGCCTGGTTCGGAAGCTCTCGGAACTGCCGTTACCAGATCGGAGGCCGGGGGCCTGCCGAGCGACGGGAGGCCGACGGGCGAAAATGCCGACGCCAGTGAGCAGAAAACGACAACCGACAAGGCGCTATACCTCGATCCCGGCACACGACAGGGCGATGATGCAACCCGGCCGACGGCCGACAGTTCCGGCCTGTCGGACATCTTCGGCGGGAAACCGCGCCAGGTAGCTGGGTCGGAGGCTCTCGGAACGTCCGGTTCCACATCGGATGCCGGGGACTTGCCGAACGACGGGCGGCCGACGGGCGAAAATGCCCGCGCCGTCGATCGCGACAGGAAAACGCCGGTCCGCATGGTGGGCACGCCCTTCCTCCCGGCAGCGGAGGATACGGCTTCCTCTCTGCCGATACCGGGTCTTCTCGACAGCGAGAATAGCGACCTTGCGTCCGCATCCCCAGGCATCCTCTCCGAGGACGAGCTGGCAACGATGGCCAGGCGGCTGCTCGAGGACGCAGACAACGGCACGTTCGACGCGAGCGAAAACGGCGCGGCGCTGAAGGACGGGATCAAAGCCCTCGAGGAGGCGGATCCCGATGGCGATAGCGCCGGAAAAACCTCCCTGCCCGCCCGCTATGAGCGCATGCTCGCCAGCCTTCGCAGCACCGAGGCGGATGCGCGGCAATGCTGGCAGGGTTCGCGCCTGACCAGGAGCAACGCGCTCGGCACGTTGTTCTGGCTGGATCTGCTCAGCGTCACCAATCAACTGTCGCTGTCTACGTTCAGCCCGCAATCCCAGGAATTGATGTTCGAAGCTGCTCTCAATCCCGAGATGACGGGGCGTTGCGTGGAGCAGGCGGACGGGACGCGCCCGTCCTCCGTCTATCTGCGGGAAGTCTCGCAGAACCCCGAATTCGTCCGCCACATCCTGCGCGACATCGAACCCTATGCGCTTGATGTCAGCGGCGTCAGCCTGGCGGGCGAACGCTACGTCCAGACCCGCGGTGGCGCGAAACTCCGGCAGGGTGCTGCGCCGGACGAAGGCAGCCGGATCCTGACTGTCGGCGAACTGGGCATGGCGCTGGAGCGGCAGTCCGGTTACGCCTCGGTGATCTTCAACGATACGCTGAACTGGCTGACGCGGTAGCGCTCAAGCTGCTTTGCCCGGATGGGTGCAGATCCAGACAGTATGAAACGGCGGTGCGCCGCAAAATGGAGCCACAGGGCAGGAATGATGAACCGTCGTACCCTCATGATAGGCCTGCCGCTGCTGTTGGCCGGCTGCAAGCCGGAACCCTACTTCGCCTCCAGTGCGGGCGTCGGTCCATCCGATCCGTTTCCCTTCTGGTCCGGGAGCCCGGATCGCTCGACGGGTGGCGCAGGTTCAGGGCGGGAGGTTGCCTATGCGGGTGACTATGCGGCGGGCACCATAGTGGTCGATACCGCGGCACGCCAGCTGTCCTATGTGCTCGGCAATGAGCGTGCCATGCGCTATCCCGTCGGGGTGGGCAGGGAGGGCTACACCTTTCGCGGTCGCGCTGTTGTTGGCCGCAAGGCGGAATGGCCGGCCTGGCACCCGACTGCCGACATGGTCCGCCGCGATCCGGCGCGCTACCGCCCGCTACAGGCCGGCATCCCAGGCGGGGAGCAAAACCCGCTGGGCGCGCGGGCGCTCTATCTCTATCTCGATGGCAAGGACACACTGTTTCGCGTCCACGGCACCAACCAGCCGGAGACGGTTGGAACGGCGTCGTCCAGCGGCTGTATCCGGATGCACAACGACGACGTGATCGACCTCTATTCCCGCGTGCCGATCGGTGCGCCGGTGGTGGTCGTTTGAGGTCGAGGATTTTGCCAGTCGGCCAAAGGATCGCAGGCCGGAGCCAGCATAGCGCCGGCCGTGGATCAAATCCGGCGGCCGGCGCGCTTGCAAAGGCTTTCGGCCTTCATCCGTCGGCAGCACGGAGAGCCCGCATCGTCCTGCTTAGATCATGCTCCAGAGAAGCTTGGCCTTTGCAGTCTCGATCGCGTCATCCTTGCCGCTGCCGATCGCTGCGATCAACGCCCGCGCCTCATCCGACCCCACACCAGGAGACTTGAGCGCTGCGCTTTGAAGCACGTCGCCGGCCGTGTAGCGATCCTTCGGCTTTGCTTGGAGCAACCCCGTCAGCAGGTCATCGATCGCCGCGTCTCCCGTCTTCACGCCGGCAGACCCGTTCAGCGGCTTGCCATCGTCGCCTCTTCCATCGGCCAACGGCGTTTCGGTTGGCTTGACGCCGTACGCTGCCAAACCGAAGGAATCCAATTGCGCGTCGGGTTTGGAAGACTCGAAGGGAAGGAACCCGGTCAGCATCTCGATTGCCGAGGCTCCCAAGCCCCAAGCATCGGCAGCAGACGTAATGAAGGCATTTTCCCTTACGCTTTTTATGGATTTGGCTTTTTCCGCATCTGCTATGCTTGTGGCAAGAGCTTTAACCGTTTTGTCATTCGCATTCGGAAGCAGGCTCTGAACATTTATGCGCGCGCTGTCGATCGCCTTTTTATAGTCCTTGTTACCCGCACTCCGTGCATCATCGTCTTTTTGAAGAATTTCCGGCGCCAGGTAATTTGCAACCGGGATAGCGCTGAAATGATTTATGCTCACGTCTTTTCCAAAAGCGGTCAATCCGAAGTCAGCGACTTTGATCACCCCATCCGAACCGACAAAACAATTCGACGATTTGAAGTCCAGATGCTGAACGCCCAGCCCCGTCATATGCTGGAGACCGAGAGCCATGTCTTTCAGCATCGTCAGGCGCAGCACGTCCGACTCGGCTTTTGTCATTTCGCCCTTCTCGACCATCTCGCTGATCGATTTTGATACCTTGAACGCATCACCGTTCGGAGCGATCTCCATCGCAAGGCCAAGCGTTCCGTCCGGAAAGCGGATTTCCCCCTTGAGGCCAAGCACATGTTCGTTGCCGTCGCCCTGCGCCTTCCTGTGCATGGCGGCTTCCTTGGCAAATTCGTCAACCGCTTTCGCTTTATCCTCGATGGACGCGGTATTTTGGGCCAGAGGCAGCTTGAGGGCGATTGTCTGCGACGGATTATCGACATTCCGGTATTCGAACGCCACGCCAAATCCGCCCTTGCCAAGGAGGCCTGCGGGCGCAAACTCCTGACCGCCGATCGTGATGTTGTGCAGGACATAGCCGTCGATGGTGGCTTTGCTGTTGGCCACAGCCCGATCCGGCAACATCTGCGAGACGGCGCGATTGACCGCCGCATCGACAAACGTTTCGATGCCGTCACTACTGCCACGCTCTTGCGTCAGGGCGGCCGTCAATTCCTCTCTCAACCGCGTCGCACCGGATCGGCCGAACGCATGCAGGTCTTCCTCGCCGACCCCCGGCTTGTTCCTGAACCCGGCGGCAATCCGGTCGCCGAGCCCGTCTGCGGACGGATCCGATAGGTCCGCGGCATTCACCCCGAGGTCACGCATGCTCAGGCCAGCGGCAATGCCGGACTGCGCATCCGGTTTGGCCAGACGCGGGGGCAACATATCGACGACCTTGCGGACATTCGAGGCGAGCGCGCCGATGTCGCCGGTGCGCACTGTCTGGCCGATGGCGTCCTGTGCGACATTGCCGAGGGTTCTAACGCCGATCTTGGCATCTTTCAGCGCGTTCATTTCATTGGAAAAAATCGTTTTCACCGCTTCGGCTGCGCGGTTTTCCCGTCGTTCGGCGCGCCCAAGCGCCTTGTCCAGGAAGGAGGACTTGCCCTCTTTCACGTAGAGAACCAGATCGCCGCACTCATTGTGTTTCGCACGCAGGGTTTTCGTCGCGTCCCCCTCGTGGCTGGTCAGCGCTTGCAGCTTGTAAAGCCGGGTGTTTGCATCAACGGTGATGTTCGCCATGGTCGCGCTCCCTCATGCCCGGATTGCGGTGGATAGATCGAAAGGTTCCGGCATGCTGACCTCGCCGCCGCCCGTCTGCAGGTAGGCCTGCCAGATGCGCGTGAGATCGGCCATGTTGACCGCGACCGTCACGATCTGCCTTGCGCTGATTTCCTCGCCGGCGAGGTCCACCAGTTGAACCATGGCGCCGCCACGACCGGTCAACGCCATGCGTAGCCCCCCGGTGGCGCGCCATAGGAGATTGTAGCTCAGCATCGTCTCGTAGACATCGGCGGCGCGCGCCCGCACCGGCGTTCCGATCTCGCTCGACAGGACGATACGGCCGCGGTCGGCTTCCACCTCAACGAAGACGTCCAGATCCTCGAAGCGGATGGCATAGGTGTCGTCTGGCGTTTTCAGGCAGGCGATGATGGAATCGTCCATAGCCCCGACGTCTTCCATCATTGCGGTGATGTCCGGAATGCTCATCGAAAACTCCCTTGTGATGAAACGCCCTACGCTTTGCGCCACCATAAGCGGTGCCGCATCGGCCGATGTCGCAAAGATGACAGACAGGAGAAGAGCACCCGGATCGCAGCCCGCGGCGGCCGAAAACATACCGGGCCGCACAAGGCGGCCCGGTATGGTCAGGGCGGGTGCGCCTTACGGCGCCTTGAGATCCCTGGTCCTGGTCTGGGTCAAGTTATGCATCTGTGCCTGCGATCCCTGCAGCATGCGCGTTATGCCCTCGATCTCGGAGGAACTGCGCACGACGCGCGGCGTGATCAGCACCAGAAGTTCGGTGCGATGCGCCGATGCCTTGTTCTGCTTGAAAAGCTTACCGAGGCCCGGCACCCGCGCGAGGCCCGGCACGCCGTTCTCGCCCTTCTCGATCCTGTCCTGGATCAGCCCACCCAACAGCAGCGTGCGTCCCGATTGGGCGAGGATACGCGAGGCAATATCGCGGGTGGCGATGGTTGGCGTCTGGCCGTCAGCGGTTTCCTGGCTGACCGGCGAGGAGACGGATTGCACCACGTTCAGATCGACGGAATTGTTGGCGTGGATGCGCGGCGTGATTTCCAGCACGACACCGGTGTCGAGGATATCGACATTCTGCGTGACCGTTACGTTGCCGCCATTGCTGGATGTCTGCGAGGTCGACACGAACGGGATCTGATCGCCGACCACCAGTCGCGCCGTCTGGCCATCGATAACGGTCAGATAGGGCGAGGACACGACCTTGACGCCGGTCACCGAGCGCAGCGCCCTGACCACGGCATCGACCGTCACGGAACCGATGCTGGTGCTCACACCCAACACGCCGCCATCGTCAGGCGACTGGCTTCCGCTCGGAATGCCCGAGCCGACGACGATCCCCTTGCTCTGCAGGAAGAACTGGATGCCGGTCTCCAGGCGGTCGGTGAGTTTGACCTCGAGAACGGTCGCCTCGATGATCACCTGGGCTTGCGCCACGTCCAAGGTCTGAACGACCTCGCGCATTCTCTTGTAGACCGAGTAAGTCGAGAAGACGAGAATGGAATTGGTGCGCGGATCGGCAACAATCCGGGTCTCGCCGGCCTGCGGCGAGGCAACCGAGACGTCCGAGGCTGCACCACCCTTTCCCTTTTCGGACGCGGCCGCACCCTCGCCGGCGACCGGCTGTCCCATCTCCGGGCCGGGAACCGCGAGTTCCGTTCCGTCCTCATTGTCGGACAGCACGGCCTTTGCCGGCGCCCGAAGGCGGGAGCGCACACCCGTCGACGAACGAACCTCCTCGGCAGAACTCTGATCGGACGGCCGGGAGGAGAATGTCGCATCCGACCCGAATATCTGCGCGAGTTGCGGCGCAAAATCGACCGCCTGCAAATGGGTCAGGGCAATGATGCGCAAGTCCGAGACATCCGTCACCGAGCGATCGATCTGCGCGGCGATCTGCCGGATGCCATCCATCAGGGACGCATCGGAGGTGCGCACGAAGATGGCTTGCTGGTTCTCAAGCGCCATCACCGTCACCGTGCCTTCGCCCGGGCGCAGGGATGGCGCATAGAATTCGTTAAGCTGGGCGGCCGCGGCTTCGGGCGAACTGCGCGTCAGCGGAATGATCGCGACCTTGTCGCTGCCGACCGCGGATTGCGACAGGGTCAGGATCATCTGCTCGACGGAATTGATGTCGTTGGGATTCGCCTGGATGATGACGCTGCTGGCCGAGCTTGTCGGCAGGATACGGACGTTTGCCGGCACGAGTTGCGATGCCAGCGCCACGACTCCCGCGGCATTGGCGCTCTTGAGCTTGACGACCCGCGTCACCTCCTCGCCCGTCCGGCCGACAACCGAACCGCCCTGCAGGGCGTCCATGTCGGCCTGGTTGCCGATCTGATAGACACCATTGGAAAATCGCATCAGGAACCCATTGCGCGACAGGATATCCCGCACGATCTGAAGCACGCGGCTCTTGGGAACGGGCTGTTCGGTGCGAAACGTTATCCCCCCCGGCAGGTTGCCCGGAGCGACGTAGTTTATCCCAAGCGCTCCGCCGAGAAGCTGCTTCAGCACATCGGCCAGAGACGCGTCCGTGAAGTCGATCTTCACGCGTTCGTTGGGGTCGAAGGTTGGTGGAACCACGCCGCCGAGGGTGCGCAAATCCTCCTCGATCTCCGCTCTGTCGCCCTCGTGACTGACGCGGAGCGACCCGACGAACCCGTCATATCGCGCTATGGTCGCGGTCACGGCCGTCTTGTTGAACGCCGCCTCGTTGATCACGGCCCCCGCCCTCGCGGGCTCGCCGTTCTGCAAGCGCGGCTGGATATCAGTGCTGAACTCATCGAAAACATCTGCAGTACTTGCACAACCGGCAAGCAAAAAGGCCAGGATGAAGGTCTTGAAAATCAGGCGCGAAAACGTGCGCAGCTGGTACAGCTGACGCGTCCCCCTCACCGTCCGGCCACCTGCGTCGTGAAAGCCCGATGAAACAACCATCAGTCCCGCATTTCGCAAGAGCAAGACACGCCAATGTTCATCATTACAAGATTTCTGCCACTCTTCACAAAAACGACCTGGAGTCGTCATCCCCGGCCCCATCTCCCAGCGGCCCCAGCGTGGCTGGCTGAACCCAGGAGCATATTCGCTAAGGCAGCCGATCTAAGCAGTGGCATGCTCCAAACACCATGACGGCGCGTCCCAACCTCTTGATCGCACGTCCCTTCTGCGGAGGAGTTTAGATGCCCCCAACCTGGTGTATGTCGCACCCGTATTCGTTCGCTTGCCTACCCTGGCCTGCGTTGTCAACGAAACCTGGTGTCCGTGAAACAGCTGGAAATGGTGGGATGGCGAATTCGAGCGTCAGCAAAAAGCGGTGGTCCACTAGCGCCTCCGGAATATTTGGCTCTAGCCTCGCACCATGTGTGATCACCTGATTGTTCAATACCCGCCCAGCCAATATGCCGACATCGGAGAGGCGGCGGCATCAGCCGGAGAACTGAAGAGCATCCCCCCGCCCTCTAGAAGAACAATTCGGTTACGCTCCAGATGGAATGCTCCATTCCCTTTGGCGCGACGGCGTCGACGGTTCGCCGAGATCGATCAGCGCAGCCCCGAGATAGGTCCGGAGCCTGCGGCACAGACCGGTTGGTGTCTCATGCGATGCGAGTTCATGCTGAACCGCGACTGGCGAGGCGGTTCAAGCTAGCTGGCATGCCTCATTTGCGCGAACAGTTTCCTACGAAGACTTCAGCCGGCGTTCGGTAGCCAAGGCATTTGCGCGGCGTAGCATCAAGCCGGTTGCAGATCACGATCAGGTCGGAATCGGTCACGGATAATGGGTCAACCCCTCTCGAAAGCCATTTGCGAACCCGGCTACCCGTTCGGCCAGCGACGTTGCGTTGGCCTTGCCGAGCCTCTTTCGAAACGAAAACCCCATCCTTGTGCCGCCCGAATCCAGGCCCGCGAAGAGTAATCGGTCTCCCTCGCCGGGACTTTCATGCAAGCCGCCCGCCTACCCGCCAAGCTCCGCCGCCACCAGTTGGGCGATGCCGCCGAGCGTAAAATTCGCCAGCCTGTCCGCCAGCGTCTCGTTGCTGACGCGCGCGCGGTCGAGCGGGGTCAACACCTCCGTCAGGCGTTTCTCGGCAATCAGCAGCATGAAACAGGGTGCCATGATCGACAGGGCGGCCTGGGCGACGAGCGGGTGATCCGGCGCCACGCCCATGATATGGGAAATGACACCGAAAATCAGGGCCTTCTTTGGCTCCAGTTCCTCGCGACGAAGCTTTTCGAAGTGGGGCGTCGGCGCGATCAGCTCACGCACGATGACCTTGGCCGGCCATGACGCGCTGCTTTCCGAGCGAACCACGCCGACCAGAAGGCCGATCAGCCGGCGCAGCCGGTCCTTCGGGTCCTGGTCAGTGGAAACCACCCGGGCGAGATCCTGATAGTTGACGAGCCGGCGGTGCGCCTCGGCCAGCACCTCTTCATAGAGCGGTTCGATCCCGCCGAAATGGTAGTTGACGGCGGCGGCATTCGCGCCGGCGCGATGGGCGATCTCCTTCGCCGTCGCGCGGTCAAAGCCCGATTCTGCAAAGACCGCTCCTGCCGCCTCGAGCAGGCTTGCCCGAGTCGCGGCGCCGTCAGGCCGTCCGCCAACCGTCGACGACCGCCTTGAACCTCTCGCCATTCCTGCTCCTCCTTGACCTAATTCAAATTTAGATTTAAAATTATGATTTGACAATCCCGTTTGGTCGCTCCTGACCGACTTCTAGGGGCGCATTTCAGGAACCAACAGAATGAAACGCCTCTTCATCGTTGCCCTGCTTCTGGCGATCCTCGCCGCTGGCGCCTGGTGGTATCGGCAGCGCACACAAGCGCCGGCCGAACTTGCCCTTTACGGAAACATCGACTTCCGGCAGGTAACCCTTGCCTTCAACGGCAACGGGCCGGTGACCGAGGTGCTTGTCGAAGAGGGCGCGCAGGTGAAAAAAGGCCAGGTCATCGCCCGGCTGGACACCAGCCGCATCGTACCGCAGATCGACCAGGCGCGCGCCAATCTGGTGGCCGCAGAGGCGGAGGCCGCTAATGCACGCGTGCAATTCGAGCGGCAGAGCGCGCTCGTCCCCCGCGCCGCCGCCAGCCAGCAGACGCTCGACAATGCCCGGTCGGCGGCGGCAGTAGCCGACGCCAAGGTCGTTGCGACCCACAAGGCGCTGGACCTGCTCGTCGCCGGAACGCGGATCGAGGAAATCCAGCAGGCTGACGCTCAATTGCGCGCCGCCGAGGCGCAAGCGGCCTTTCTGCGGGCGCAGCTTGCCGATACCGACCTCCGGGCACCGGTCGATGCCGTCGTCCGTTCCCGGCTGATCGAGCCTGGCGAGATGGCATCGCCGACACGCGCTGCATTTTCGCTCGTAACCATCAGCCCGAAATGGGTTCGCGCCTATGTTTCGGAAACCCAACTCGGGCAAATCCGCCCCGGGATGAAGGCAGAGGTTAGCGTCGATTCTATGCCCGGCCGCGCGATTGCGGGCTGGATCGGCTTCATCTCGTCGGTCGCCGAGTTCACGCCGAAGACGGTGCAGACCGAGGAATTGCGCACCAGCCTCGTCTTCGAAGTCCGCGTCTTCGTCGAAGATCCAGACAACGTGCTGCGCCTCGGAATGCCGGCCACCGTTCGGCCGCGTCTCGACGAGACGCCGCAGAAAAACGGTGGATGAGACCATGGACGAGCGGCCGCTCTGCCTTATCGCGAGGGATGTGCACAAGACCTTCCGCCAGAATACCGGCGAACCGGCCGAAGCGCTTGCCGGCATTTCGCTTGCGGTGCGCAAGGGTGCGCTGACCGCCCTTGTCGGCCCGGACGGTGCCGGCAAGACGACGCTTCTCCGCTTGGCGAGCGGGCTGGTCGCCGCGGATTCCGGCAGCCTGGAGGTCGTCGGGCTCGATGTGAGCGCCGTGCCGCAGGCGGTTCAGGACCGGATCGGCTACATGCCGCAGCGTTTCGGCCTCTATGAAGACCTGAGCGTGCAGGAAAACCTCGACCTCTATGCCGATCTGCACGGCGTCACCGGTGCGCAACGTGCGGAAATCTACCCGCGCCTTTTCGAAATGACGCAACTTGGGCGGTTCAGGGAGCGGCCAGCTGGAAAACTCTCGGGCGGCATGAAGCAGAAGCTCGGCCTCGCCTGCACGCTGGTGCGCGCGCCGGAACTGCTGCTGCTCGATGAGCCGACGGTCGGCGTCGATCCGCTGTCGCGGCGCGAGTTGTGGGACATCGTTTTCAAGCTGATCCGCGAGGATGGCCTTTCGGTGGTCGTCGCCACCTCCTATCTCGACGAGGCGGAGCGCTGCGACCATGCGGTGCTGATGCATGCGGGCAAGATACTCGCCGAAGGGCCGCCGGCGGAGATCACCGCCAAGGCGGAAGGCTGCTGCTTCCTCGTCAACGGACCGCCAGGCCTGCCCGCCCGCTCCCTGCAAGCCCGCCTGTTCGCCCTGCCCGGCGTCGTGGATGCCGTGCCGGAAGCCGGGCGGGTCCGGGTAGTGCGCCGGCCCGCCCAGCAGGACGCCGCCCTGCAGATCGAGGGGCTTTCGCTCGACACGGAACCGGTCGAGCCCCGCTTCGAGGATGCCTTCATGATGCTCTTCGACAGCGTTGCGGGAGAACGGGACCGTGCCAGCCACACGGCGATTGGCGCGGGTGGAAGGGGTTCGGGTGACGAAACGGTCGTCGAGGTGCGTGACCTCGTGCGCATGTTCGGCGATTTCACGGCCGTCGATCATGTCAGTTTCAGCGTCCGTCGCGGCGAGGTCTACGGGCTTCTCGGACCGAACGGCGCCGGCAAGAGCACGACCTTCCGCATGCTCTGCGGCCTGCTGCCGGCGACCGGCGGCACGCTGAAGGTGGCAGGCGCCGACCTGTTGCGGGCGGGCGCGAAGGCCCGCGAACGGCTCGGTTATGTCGCCCAAAAATTCTCGCTCTACGGTCAACTGACGGTCGACGAGAACCTGGAATTCTTCGCCAGCGCCTATGGCCTGCGCGGCAGCGGTAAGAAAGACAGAATCCGCGCGCTGAAGAACGAATTCGCGCTTGAAAGCCTCTCCGATCTGCCGAGCGGCCAGCTTCCCGGTGGCTTCAAGCAGCGCCTCGCCCTAGCCGCAGCACTCCTTCATGAACCGGATATCCTTTTCCTCGACGAGGCGACGAGCGGCGCCGACCCCATCGCCCGGCGGCAGTTCTGGGGCCGGATCACCGCTCTTTCGGAACAGGGCGTGACCGTCATCGTGACGACCCATTTCATGGAAGAGGCGGAATATTGCGACCGGATCATCATCCTCGATGCCGGCCGGAACCTTGCGGAGGGAACACCTCTCGAAATCCGCGAGCATGCCGCAACGTCGGACGAAGCCGCCCCATCAATGGAGGAGGCCTTCATCGCGATCGTCGAGCGGGAGCGGCAGAGGCGAACGGAGAAGGCGGCATGAGCGGGCGTTCCGACCAGTCCGGCGGTCTTGCCGCGTCGCTGCGCCGGACGCGCGCCCTGATCCGCAAGGAAACGCGGCAGCTCCTGCGCGACATCAGCAGCATCACGATCGGCATCATCATGCCCGTCACGCTGCTCATCCTGTTCGGCTACGGCATCAACCTGGACGTCGAGAACGTGCCCGTCGCGATCCTGATGGACGACAGTTCCGTCGAGGCGCGCGGCGTCGCCGCCGCCTTCGAACTCTCGCCGTATTTTTCCACGCGAACCGTCCACACAATGAACGAGGCCGAAAGGATGCTGATGGCCGCCGACGTGCGCGCCATTGTCCGCATCCCCTCGGATTTCGCCCGCAGCATCGATCTCGGCGCAGCAGAGGTTCAGTTGATCATCAACGGCGCCGATGCCAATACCGCGCGCATCTCGCTCGGCTATGCACAGGGGGCCGTCGGCATCTGGGCGGCAAAGGAGGCCGCGCGCACTGGCGGCATCGTGAGCGGTGGCATCGTCATCGAGCCTCGCCTCTGGTTCAACGAAGCCAATGACAGCAGCTACTTTCTCGTGCCTGGCCTGATCGTTCTGGTGATGACCCTGATCGGCGCCCTGCTGACGGCATTGGTGATGGCGCGCGAATGGGAACGCGGCACGTTCGAGGCGCTGTTCGTGACGCCGGTCCGCTCGAGCGAAATCCTTCTCGGCAAGACCGTGCCCTATTTCCTGCTTGGCCTGATCGGCCTTGCGCTCTGCGTCGTCGGCAGCAAGCTATTGTTCGGCGTGCCGCTGCGCGGGTCGCTCGTCATCCTGACCGTCGTGTCGATGCTCTACCTGCTCGTCGCCCTCGGCCTTGGCCTCGTCATCTCTTCGGCGACCAAGAGCCAGTTCGTCGCAAGCCAGGTGACGGTGCTGCTCACCTTCCTGCCGGCGATGATGCTGTCCGGGTTCATGTACGACCCGCGCAGCATGCCCCTTGCCGTCCAGGTGATCACCTATGTGTTTCCGGCACGCTACTTCGTGACGCTGCTGCAGACACTTTTCCTTTCGGGCAACAACTGGAGTGTCATCCTTCCCAATGCCGCCGTTCTTGCCGGAATGGCAATCGTGCTCCTGACACTTGCCGCACGCCTCACGCGCAAGAGGATTGCCTAGATGCTGGCCTCTTTTCTTCGCATCCTGACCCTCATCCGCAAGGAGCTTCTCGTCGTCCTGAAGGATCCGAAAAGCCGCGCCAGCCTCGTCGTGCCGCCGATCCTGCAATGCCTGATCTTCGGCTACGCGGCCACCTACGACCTCAACAGCGTGCCCTATGCGCTGGTGGACCAGGATCGCAGCACCGCGTCGATCGCCCTGGTCGCCAAGCTCGAAGGCTCCGGCCTTTTCCAGCGGCAGGGCACGTTCACGCAGACGGCCCAAGCCGCACCGCTTCTCGATGCCGGGCGCGCCATGGTGATCGTGGTGATCGGACCCCGCTTCGAACGCGACCTCGAGGCGGGCGCGACGGCCCCCGTTCAGGTGATTGCCGATGGCCGGAATTCCAACACCAGCGGCATTGCCCAAGGTTACGCGAGCACGATCATTGGCGATTTTGCGGCCGCTCGGCAGGCGGAAACGGGTGCCAGGAGTGCAGGCGTCAAGGTATCGACGCGCGCCTGGTTCAATCCGCAACTCGAAACCCGCTGGAGCATGGTCCCGTCACTCATCGGTACCATCACCATGATGATGACGATGATGCTGACTGCGATGTCCGTGGCACGTGAACGGGAAGAAGGCACGTTCGACCAGCTTCTGGTCGCTCCCTTCACACCGACGGAGATCATGATCGGCAAGGCCGTGCCCTCGATGATCGTCGGCATCACACAGGCCTCGGCGATCCTGCTGGTTGCGCTCTTCTGGTTCCAGATCCCCTTCGCGGGATCCCTCTTCACGCTCTATGTCGGCCTGGCCCTCTTCCTCGCCGCCGCCATCGGCTTCGGCCTCTTCCTCTCGTCGCTTGCGGGAAACATGCAACAGGCGATGATCCTGTGCTTCGTCTTTCTCATGCCGTTCATGCTGCTTTCGGGCCTCGTGTCACCAACCGACAACATGCCCGCCGCCCTGCAATACCTGACGATGATCAATCCGCTGACCTACGCCATCCGCATCACCCGCACGGTCTATCTCGAAGGTGGTCAGTTCGCCGAACTCCTCCCCGACATGCTGGCGCTCGTCGCAATCGCGGCGGTGACGATGCCCATCGCCGCCTGGATGTTCAAGCACCGGCTGAACTAGCGGGCACACAAATAGGACTGCCGGTGCAAAAGCAGCGCCGGCAGTCCCTGTCCGAAAGGCACAAGGCCGATCAGCCCTGCGACGGTTTCCAGTCGCCCGAGGGGATGCTGTTGATCATCCAGGGCACGCCGAACTTGTCGACCAGCGAGCCGAAACCGGGGGACCAGAACGTCTCCGCGAACGGCATGACCTGCTTGCCGCCTTCGGAGAGCTGATCGAACCAGCGCTTGCCTTCGGCCTTGTCGGTCGTATGCAGGGTGACGTCGAAACCGTTCTTGGGCTTGTCGACATTCGGCGCCCAGTCGACATCCATGTCGGCCCCCATCAGCGCCTGATCGCCGACGTCCAGCCAGCAATGCATCAGCCAGTCTTTGTATTTCGCATCGCTGATCGGCATGTCCGGCGGGGCATCGCCATAGGGCATCGCCGCGGTAATCTTGCCGCCCAGCACCTTGGCATAGAATTCGAAGGCTTCGCGGCACTGGCCCTGGAAACTCAGACTCGTCACGATCTTCATGGTTGGCTCCTCGTTATTATTCCTCCCTTCGCGGGCCGGCCGCCCGCGAATGAATTGATATCAACGTAAATAACACTCCGAGTCAACCTGTGGACGGGCGAACCACCGCCAACGCGCCAGCTCGCTTCAACCGCGTGCTGAGCGGAAATGCTTGCAGCATCGGCCCCTTCTGCATTAGGGATCGCCGCTCATTGCCAGCAAACATGCTTTTGAACCATAGTGCCGCCCGTGGCGCGAACCCGAGGACAACGCACCGAATGACATCGCTGGACGCCGACGGCAAAATCCATTCGCGCAAATTCCTTGTCCTGCTTCTCGGCTCGATCGGCGTTGTCTATGGCGACATCGGCACGAGCCCGCTCTATGCCTTCCGCGAAGCGTTGCGGCCGTTCGTCGCCGACGGGGTTGTTCGCGAGGATGTCGTCATCGGCCTCATCTCGTTGATGGTCTGGACGCTGACGATCATCGTGACCTTCAAATACGTGCTCTTCCTCCTGCGTGCCGACAATGACGGCGAAGGCGGAACCTTGTCGCTGCTGGCGCTGCTCATGAAAAAATCGGGCAGCTACCTGCCGGTGCTCTTTTTTGCCGGCGTCATTGGGGCCGCCCTCTTCATCGGCGATGCGATGATCACGCCAGCGCTCTCCGTCATGTCGGCGCTGGAGGGGCTGAAGCTCGTGACACCGGCCTTCGCCGATTATGTGCTGCCCATGTCGGCGGCGATCATGGTCGGGCTCTTCCTCGTGCAATCGAAAGGCACGGCCGCGGTTTCCAATTTCTTCGGGCCGATCACCGTCATCTGGTTCCTCGCCATGGCCTGGGGCGGCCTGATCCATATCGGCGACAACCTGACGATCCTTCAGGCGCTCAACCCGTTGAATGCGCTGTGGTTCATCACCCATGCCGGCGTCGTCGGTCTCATCGTGCTCGGCGCCGTCTTCCTCACGGTCACAGGCGCCGAGGCGCTCTATGCCGACCTCGGCCATTTCGGCCGGCGGCCGATCCAATGGGCCTGGTTCATCCTGGTCTTCCCCGCACTCACGCTCAACTATCTCGGACAGGGCGCCCTCGTCCTCACCAACCCCGAAGCCGTCGAGAACCCGTTCTACCTGCTCTATCCCGACTGGGCGCTGCTGCCCATCGTCATTCTCGCTACGATGGCGACCATCATCGCCAGCCAGGCGGTCATCACCGGCGCCTTCTCTCTGGCACGCCAGGCCGTGCATCTCGGCTTCCTGCCGCGCCTGATGATCAAGTTCACCTCGGAGACCAATACCGGACAGATCTACGTACCGGCGGTCAACTGGGTCCTGTTCATCGGGGTGATCGTGCTCATCTTCTCCTTCGGGGATTCGGAATCGCTGGCGACCGCCTATGGCATTTCGGTGACCGGCGCGATGGTGGTGACGACCCTGATGGCGCACCAGTTCCTGCGCCAGATCTGGGGCTACTCCACCTTCACCGCCACGCTCCTCCTCCTGCCACTTCTTCTGGTCGAGACGGTGTTCCTCGCCGCTAACCTTATGAAGATCCATGATGGCGGCTGGGTTCCGGTCGCTTTGGCGATCGCCATCATGCTGGTCATGTGGACCTGGACGAAAGGTAGCAAATATCTCAAGACCAAGACCGCGCAGAGCGATATCCCGCTGACGGATTTCATCGCGGCGCTGGAGAGGAAGTCCAAACACGCCCCGGCCATCGTGCCCGGCACGGCCGTGTTCCTGACCAGCGTGCCGGATCGCACGCCGGCGGTGCTTCTGCACAACATCAAGCACAACCACGTCCTGCATGAGCGAAACGTCATCCTGACGGTCTGGACGCAGGACAAGCCCTACGTACCGGAAGAAGACCGTATCCAGATGCAGAAGCTCAGCGACCGCTTCCTGCGCATCGACCTGACCTTCGGCTTCATGGAGGAACCGAACGTCACCAAGGCGCTCAGTATCTGCCGCAAAAAAGGCTTCAAGTTCGAGATCATGCAGACCTCGTTCTATCTCGGCCGGCGCGTCCTCGTGCGCTCGCCGACCGTCGGCCTGCCGGTCTGGCAGGAGCGCCTCTATATTGCGCTTGCCAATTTCGGCATTGATCCGTCCGATTACTTCAAGCTGCCCGCCAACCGCGTGGTCGAACTCGGCGAGCAGGTCGCGATCTGATTTCTTTCGGGGGAACTCCGGTTCACCGGGCGAGGCGGAACTCGACAGAGGCGCCGCGCCGCTGGCAGCGGACTGCCCTGCGGTCCCGGTTGCTCTCTTCCAGGGCATAATGCATGGCGGCGTCTTCATTGGCGAAGATGCCGCCGACGCGGCCGAGACGATCCTCGACGACCCACCAGCCGTGGTGATCGCGCCCGACCGTGAAGCGGGGCGGTTCGGTTTGCGCGGCAGGGCGGCGCGGACGACGGTGTCGGGCAGGACTACGCATGGATGTTTCTTTCGGAAGGTATGGCGCGGTCTGCGCTCAAAGTTGCGGGAGAAAATGCTGGACGGCGGCGGCAGTGGCCAGGATCAGGCCGACGCGCAGCAGCAGCGCCGGTATCGGCAGCAGCGGCTGTGGCTGCGGCATTGCGGCGGCGATCGCCACCGCCTTGTGGGTCTTCTTCTTGCGTGTCATGTCGTTTGTCCTCAGCTTGCCCTGGCAAGTTGCGCGGCGCTTTCCGGCAGACCGGCAAGCGCGCGGCGCACGGTCGCGCCGGCGGCTGACGTTGTTGGCACAAGCGGCAGTCGTACCGTCTCGGACAGGCCGAGGATGGGCGTGAGACCGTGCTTGACGGCAGCAGGATCCGGCGTGTCGCCGAGCGCCACGAAGAGCGGCGCAAGACGGTCCTTCAGGTCGAGGGCGAGATCAACATTGCGCGTGCGCAGCGCCTGGTGCATCGCGCTCGTCAAACGCGGCGCGAGATTTGCCGCAGCGGAAAACGTTCCGCTTCCGCCGAGTACGTTGAAGGCGAAGGCCGTCGTATCGTGCGCGGAGTAAAGCACGAGCCGCTCGCGCAGCCGGCGGTCGATCACGGCGAGGCGTGCCATGTCGCCCGATGCGTCGATGAAGCCGTGGATGCCGGGAATGTCGCTGAGCGCCCAGAGGGTTTCGGCCGTGACATCCGAACGGGTCGTCGCGGGGTCGGCAAGGACGAGGATCGGCAGTGTGGTCGCTTCCGCTACGGCGCGCATATGGGCGATGATGCCCTTCTGCGTCGGCTTGCTGTAATAGGGCGTGGTGACGATCAGCGCATCCGCCCCCTCCTCTTCTGCATCAAGGGCAAGCATTATGGTCGCCTCGGTCGCATAGGTGCCGATGGAAGCAAGAACCGGCACGGCGAGACCCGCGGCGCGGAGGACGGTGGCGAGGACGGCACGGCGCTCCTCGCGACTCAGCGAAGACGCCTCACCAAGCCGGCCGCAGACGGCTAGGCCGGACACGCCGCTGGCGATCTGCCAGTTGACGAGGGATGCAAGCCCCTCATGGTCCACCCCATCGCCGCGGAAGGGCGTGACGAGGTCTGCGATGAGGCCCTGTACGGGATTACGACGTCGAAAGTCTGGCATGATATCTGTTCCTTTCAATGTTTGACCGGGCCGGGGCGATCGAGCGCCACCAGCGCGGCCATGACGGCCGCCACCCGGTCGCTATGGACCGCAACGGCGCGGGGGATGGCGCCGTTCGAGAGGATGCGTGCGACCCAGCTGCCGTCGAGGCATACCAGTTGATCGAGGTGGCACACCGGACGCGCGGCATCGACCAACGCCTGGCTCGCGGCCAGAAAGTCATCACGCTCCATCAGCGCGCGGAACCGATGCCGGACGTCGGCATCGTCGCGAGCCTCGGCCAAAGACGGCAGGGTGCGCAGGATTTCCCACAGATGATGCTCGCGCAGGCGGCGGGCGGCAGCGATACGGTCGGCAAGTGCCTCGACAACCGGCAGATCCGCCTGCGCCTCAAGACGGTGCATCGCCGTTTCGGATGGTGCGGCCCTAGGCATGAATAACCCCGAGCAGAACAGCGGCGACAAGAAGCATCGTCACAAGCAATGCCCCAGCGGCGAGCGGCATCGGTTCGCCGCGCCCTTCCGTATGAAGGGCCCGGTCGTGCATGCGCACGCGATGATGGAGAAAGATCATCCGCGTCGAGAGCGGTGGAAGAGCGTGGTCCGAAAAATCTTTCCGCATGGCGGCACCTCTGCTGATGGATCGCCGTGACCCCACCCGGAAGGGCATCGGTCACGACGATCTGAAGCTAGGCATCCGCGGATATTTTCTCGATTGGAGGGCGGGGGCGAAAAAATAGGAATTGCATAAACGACGGCCTGCTACGGTCACGACCGCGTGAGGAGAACGAAGACTTCCTCCGCACTCCGCGCGGCGCGGATGGCGCCGACTGTATGGTCATCACGCAGTTGCCGCGCGATGCAGGAAAGGATGTTGAGGTTCTGCCCCTGCCCCGAGGCAGGCGAGAGGAGCAGCACGACGATATCCACCGGAATATCGTCGACCGCCTCGAAATCGATCGGCCGGGCAAGCCGGGCGACCAGGGCAAGGCTCTTCGGCAGCCCTTCGATGAGTGCATGCGGGATAGCGATTCCCCGCCCGATGCCGGTCGAGCCGAGGTTTTCGCGGGCAAGCAGTGCCTTGGCGATGATGCCGGCATCGATGCCGCTCTTCAGAGACGACATGTCGGCCAGCTGCCGCAGAAGCTTGTGCTTCGAAACGAACGGCAGGTCGACGGCAATGTTTTCCAGCGCCAGGTGGTCGCTGAGCTGCATGATGTACTCCATGAATGCGGTGATCAGCTCGCGTCAACGAGCCTGTAGCCGACACCGGTCTCGGTGAGGATGTATTGTGGCTGGTCCGGCATGCGCTCGATCTTCTGCCGGAGCTGGCGGACATAGACGCGCAGGTACTGCACGTCGGTCAGGCCGTCCCAGACATGTTCGAGCAGGAAACGATGGGTCAGCACCTTGCCGGCATGCTGCACGAGGATGCGCAAAATATCATATTCCTTCGGCGAGAGCTTCACCTCCTCGCCCGCCACCTTGACGATACGCTTGACGAGATCCACCGAGAGATCACCCGTCTGGAAGATGGGTTTCTCCCCCTGCGTTTGCAGCCGGTGACGCAGCGCCACACGGATGCGCGCGGCCAGCTCGTTCATGCCGAAGGGTTTTGTGATGTAGTCGTCGGCGCCAAGCTCCAGCGCTTTCACGATACCTGCCTCGTCGGTACGGCTCGACAGGATGACGATGGGCAGGTCGAGCCCCTCCCCGCGCCATTTGGCGAGCAGGTCATGCCCCGGCATGTCCGGCAGGCCGAGGTCGAGCACGATCAGATCCGGCTTTTCCGATTTGACCAGTTCTATCGCCACCTTGGCGTTCATCGCCTCGACGACGGCATAGTCTTGCGTGGAGAGCCCGACGCGCAGCAGCTTGCGGATCGGTGGCTCGTCATCGACGATCAGGATGCGGACGGCGGTGTTGGTCATTCGTTTCCTCGCAAGACGGGCATTTCGGCCGGAACCGGCATGCGGATCGTGAAGATGGCACCGGAGCGGTCGGTGCGGTTGGTGGCCGTGATCGTGCCGCCCATGGCCTCCACGAAACCACGGCAGATCGAAAGCCCGAGCCCTGTGCCGGCCCGCACATGATCGCCCTTCCGCACCCGATAGAAGCTATCGAAGATGCGTTCGATGTCATCCGGCGGAATGCCGGGGCCTTCATCGACGACGGACAGCAAAAGGGCATTGCCGTCCTGCCGGCCGCGGATTTCGATCAGCGTGTCCTCCGGCGCGTATTTGGCGGCATTGTCGATGAGATTGAAGAGCACCTGCTCGAAAAGCACGGGATCGACCCGCAGCATCGGCAGGGTTTCGGGCATGCGCACCCCAATCTTGTGATGCGACACAATCTTTCCCGCGCGCGAAAGCGCTGTGCCGACGATATCGCCGGCAAAATGCCAGGCATAGTTCGGTTCCATGGCGCCGGCGCCGAGGCGCGTCATGTCGAGCAGGTTGGCGATGAAGCGGTTGAGGCGCTCGGATTCGTCGATCACCGTCGACAGCAACTCGCGCCGTGCCTCCTCGTCCAGTTGCGCGCCAAGCCCCTTCAGCGTGTCGGCCGAGCCCATGATGGCGGCGAGCGGCGTCTTGAGGTCATGCGAGATGGAGGTCAGCAATGCCGAGCGCAGCCGGTCCGTCTCGACGGCAAGTTTGGCCTTGTCCACGTCTGAGACGAGCTGCACGCGCTCGATCGCCAGCGCAGCCTGATCCGACAGGGCATCGAACAGGCGCTGCTGCTCCGGCGTCAGGATCGGTCCCTGCTTGTCGTTGTCGAGGCCGATGACGCCGACCGCGTCGCGGCCGGTGCGTAGCGGAAGATAGAGCCGCTTGGCGCCCGGCAGCGTATCGGCACCGCGGCCGGCCGGCCGGTTGTGCTCCCAGGCCCATTTCGCGGCGGCGATATCGGCGTCGACCAGCGTATCGTCCGGCGGGTAACCGGCCTTGACCGCCACCGAACTGCCTTCCGGCAGCAGGATGACGACCCGCACCTTGAGCATCGAGGCGATCTGGAAGGCGGTCGCCCAGAGCACGTCGTCGAGCGTGCCGGTGCCGGCAAGCTTCTTGGAGAAGAGATAGAGGTCCTCCGTCGTGCGGGCCCTCTGCCGCGCCGCCGCCGCCTGGCGCTGCACGGCGGCCGTCAGGTTCGAGGCGACAACCGCGACGCCGAGATAGAAGAACAGCGCGACGATGCTTTCCGGGTCGCGGACCGTGAAATTGTATCGCGGCTCGAGGAAGAAGAAGTTGAAGGAAAGCGCGCCGAGCAGCGAGGCGAAGAGACCGGCGCCAAGCCCGCCCTGCACGGAAGCGGCGAGCACCGCCATGAGGAAGACGAGCGCGAGGTTCTGTACATCGAGCGTCTGATCAAGCGCGATGCCGGCAAGAATGGCGAGCAGGATAAAAATGACGCTGAGCAGATAGGGCTTGATGCGAAAGGGTTTTGGCGCCGGGGCGGCCTTCACGCCGCGCGTCGGCTGCCCTTCCTTGTCATCGCCGGAAATGACGTGGACGCTGATATTGCCGGCATAGCGGATCAGGTCATGGGTGACCGAGCCCTGCCAGAGCTGCCGCCATCGCGATCCGCTCGGGCGGCCGACGACGATATGCGTGAAATTGTTGGTATTGGCATAGGCGATGATGTCGCGTGATGGCGAGAGCGCCGGCAGCGTCACCGTCTCGGCGCCAAGCTGTTCGGCGAGCCGCATGTTGGCGGCGAGCCGGTCCTTGTCCTCCTCCGGCAGGCCGGCGGCCTGCGGCGTGTCGAGATGCAGCACCGCCCAGGGGGCGCGCAGCCGGTCGGCCTGGCGTCGGGCGTACCGAACGAGGCTCGCGCCATTGCGGCCGTGATCGAGGCAGACCAGCAGCCGTTCGCCGGCGGCCCAAGGCCCCGAGATGGCATGGGTCTGCATGTGATTGAGCAGCTGCTCATCGACGCGCTGGGCGGTGCGGCGCAGTGCCAGTTCACGCAGCGCCGTGAGGTTGCCGGGCGAAAAATAGTTCTCGACCGCTCGCTTGGCTGTCTTCGGCATATAGACCTTGCCGTCCGCCAACCGCTTGATCAGGTCGTCCGGCGTGATGTCGATGATCTCGATGTCGTCGGCCCGGTCGATGATGGAATCGGGAACGGTTTCGCGCACGCGGATGCGGGTGATCTGCGCCACCACGTCGTTGAGGCTTTCCACATGCTGGATGTTGAGCGTCGAATAGACGTCGATGCCGCGCGAAAGCAGCTCCTGCACGTCGAGATAGCGCTTGGGATGCCGGCTGCCGACGGCATTGGTATGGGCAAGCTCGTCGACCAGGACGAGCGCCGGCCGGCGTTCTAGGATCGCATCGAGATCCATTTCCTCAAGCGTCTGCCCACGATAGTCGATCGCCCGGCGGGCGATGACCTCGAAACCCTCGACGAGCGCCTCCGTCTCCTTGCGGCCGTGCGTCTCGACCACGCCGATCACGACATCGACGCCGTCAGCCCGCCGCGCGCGGCCGGACATCAGCATTTCATAGGTCTTGCCGACGCCCGGTGCGGCGCCGAGGAAGATTTTCAAGCGCCCGCGCGTCTCCCGCTCCGCCCGCTCCAGCAGGGCATCCGGCGACGGTCTGTTATCAATCTCGCGACGGTCGTCCGGCATGAATATCCATCCAATTCCTCCGACCGGCCGGAAGGCCGGTCGGAGACGCCCATTTCAGTTTACGAACGGGCCTCGTCAAGCGCCATATTAAGGCGCAGCACATTCACCACAGGTTCGCCGAGGAAACCGAGTTGACGCCCTTCGATCTGCCGGTCGACGAGCGCGCGCACCGCGGCCTCGTCCATCGCCCTCGCCTTGGCGACCCGCGGCACCTGGAAATAAGCGGCGTCCGGCGAGATATGCGGGTCGAGACCGCTGCCCGAGGCCGTAACCAGGTCGATCGGCACCTCGGCGCTCGGATTTGTCGCCTTCGCCGCCTCGTAGTCCGTCTTCACCCGGTCGATCAGCTTCTGGCTGGTCGGGCCGAGGTTGGAACCGGAGGAGCCGGCGGCGTTGTAGCCGTCGCCCGCCGCCGAGGGACGGCCGTGGAAGTACTGTTCACCGGCGAAGGCCTGGCCGATGAGGGTCGAACCGACGGCCTGGCCATCCTTCTCGATCAGGCTGCCATTTGCCTGGCCGGGGAAGACGGCCTGCGCGATGCCGGTCATCGCGGCGGGGTAAAGAAGGCCGGTGATCGCCGTGGTGGCGACGATCATGACGATGGCCGGACGGAGTTGCTTGAACATGGTTTTGCTCCTTAGACGAGGCCGAGGGCCGTAATGGCCATGTCGATCGCCTTGATGCCGATGAAGGGCACGACGATACCGCCGAGGCCGTAGATCAAGAGGTTGCGGGAGAGCAGCGCACCGGCGCCGACGGCGCGGTACTTGACGCCCCTTAGCGACAGCGGGATCAGCGCGATGATGATCAGCGCGTTGAAGATGATCGCAGAAAGGATCGCCGACTGCGGGTTCGTGAGGCCCATGATGTTCAGCACGCCGAGCTGCGGATAGAAGGCGAGAAACATGGCCGGGATGATCGCGAAATATTTCGCGATGTCGTTGGCGATGGAGAAGGTCGTCAGCGCGCCGCGGGTCATCAGGAGCTGCTTGCCGATCTCGACGATCTCGATGAGCTTGGTCGGATCGCTGTCGAGATCGACCATGTTGCCGGCCTCGCGGGCGGCCACCGTGCCGGTGTTCATGGCGACGCCGACATCCGCCTGGGCAAGTGCCGGCGCATCGTTGGTACCGTCGCCGCACATGGCGACCAGCTTGCCCTTGGCCTGTTCCTCGCGGATGAGCTGGAGCTTGTTTTCCGGTGTCGCCTGGGCGAGGAAGTCATCGACGCCCGCTTCTGCGGCAATCGCCGCCGCCGTCATCGGATTGTCGCCGGTGATCATCACGGTGCGGATGCCCATGCGGCGCAGTTCGGCAAAACGCTCGCGAATGCCGCCCTTGACTATATCCTTCAGCTGGATGACGCCGAGCAGCTTTCCGTCGCGCGCAACCGCAAGCGGCGTACCGCCGGCCTTGGCGATCTCGTCGGCGGACGCCTGGAGTTCCCGCACCACATCCGACTGCGCAACGCCACTAACGGAGGCGAGCACCGCATCGACCGCACCCTTGCGGATCTGCGAGCCTTCGAGATCGACGCCACTCATGCGGGTCTGCGCGGTGAAGGGCACGAAGGACGCCTTGAGGCTCGCCATGTCGCGGCCACGGATGTCGTACTTCTCCTTCGCCAGCACGACGATCGAGCGGCCTTCCGGCGTCTCGTCGGCAAGCGAGGCGAGCTGGGCAGCGTCGGCAAGTTCCTGCTCGGTAACACCGCGCACCGGCATGAAGGCCGTCGCCTGGCGGTTGCCGAGCGTGATCGTGCCGGTCTTGTCGAGCAGCAGCGTATCGACGTCGCCGGCCGCCTCCACCGCGCGGCCGGACATGGCCAGCACGTTGAAGCGCACGAGGCGGTCCATGCCGGCAATGCCGATCGCCGAAAGCAGCGCGCCGATGGTCGTCGGGATCAGCGTCACGAACAGCGCCACGAGAACGATGACCGGGATCGAGCCGCCGGCATAGGCGGCAAAGCTTGGAATGGTGGCAGTCGCAAGCACGAAGATCAGCGTCATGCCGGCAAGCAGGATGTTGAGCGCGATCTCGTTCGGCGTCTTCTGGCGTTCCGCGCCTTCGACGAGCGAGATCATGCGATCGAGGAAGGTGGAACCGGCAGCCGCCGTGATGCGCACCCGGATCCAGTCGGACAGGACCTGCGTGCCGCCGGTGACGGCCGAGCGGTCACCGCCGGATTCACGAATGACGGGCGCGGATTCACCGGTGATAGCCGCTTCGTTGACCGAGGCGACGCCTTCGATGACCTCGCCGTCGGACGGGATGATGTCACCCGCCTCGACGAGCACGACGTCGCCAACCTTGAGGCTGGTGCCCGGCACCATCCGGTAATCGGTGGTGCTGCCGGTGGCGAGCAGCTTGGCCTGGGTTTCGCTGCGCGCCTTGCGCAGTGAATCGGCCTGCGCCTTGCCACGACCTTCGGCGACGCCTTCGGCGAAGTTGGCGAAGAGCACGGTGAACCAGAGCCAGAGGTTGATCTGGAAGGAGAAGCCGAGGTCGCTCCCGCCGGTTGCGAGATCGCGCAGGAAGAGGACGGTGGTGAGGACCGACACGGTCGCCACGACGAACATGACCGGATTGCGGGCAAGCGTGCGCGGATTGAGCTTGGTGAACGCAGCGCCGATCGCCGGGATAAGAATGCGAGAATCCAGGACACTCGCGGATTTTGCCTGGCTCATGAGAGACTCCAGCTTTGAAACAAAATGCGGAACCGGGGACCGGTCAACCGCGAAGGAATTCGATGATGCAGGCGATGGCGAAGAGGGCGCCCAACATCGCCAGAATGGCATTGGATGCGCACCATCGGCTGCTTTCTCCACCCCGGCGAACCGGGGTGGAGACGGAAGGTCTTGTCACGCGACGCATCGTGGTCGCTCCTCAGAAGGTCTGCCCGGCCAGCATGGCCAGGTGTTCGACGACCGGACCGAGCGCCAGTGCCGGGAAGAAGGTGAGACCGCCGACGATGAGGATCGTACCGACGAGCAGGCCGACGAAGAGCGGGCCGTCCGTCGGGAAGGTGCCGGCCGAAGCAGGAACCGTCTTCTTGGCGATCAGCGAACCGGCAATCGCCAGCGCGGGAATGATGACCAGGAAGCGCCCCATCAGCATGCCGAGACCGAGTGTGACATTGTACCAGGGCGTGTTGCCGGTCAGACCGCCGAAGGCCGAACCGTTGTTGGCCGCAGCCGAGGTGTAGGCATAGAGGATCTCGGAGAAGCCGTGCGGGCCGGCCGTGCCGATCGAGGCGACCGCCGAGGGCATGACGCTCGATATAGCTGTGAAGACCAGCATGGCGAGCGGCAGGCAGAGAATGGCAAGGATGGCCATCTTCATCTCCTTCGCCTCGATCTTCTTGCCGAGATATTCCGGCGTGCGACCGACCATGAGGCCTGCCACGAAGACGGCGACGATGATGAACAGGACGATGCCGTAGAAGCCTGCGCCGACACCGCCGACGATAACCTCACCGAGCTGCATGTTGATGAGCGGGATGAGGCCGCCGAGCGCCGTGAAGCTGCCATGCATGGCATTGACCGCGCCGCACGATGCCGCCGTCGTGACGACCGCGAAGAGCGACGACATGACAATGCCGAAGCGGACTTCCTTGCCCTCCATGTTAGCGCCCTGCAGGCCGAAGGCATGCATCAGCGAATTGCCGGAGGTTTCCGCCCAGTAGGTAATGGCAACGCCCGCAATGAACAGCACGCCCATGGCGGAGAGGATCGCCCAGCCCTGGCGCTGGTTGCCGACCATACGGCCGAAGACATTGGTGAAGGCCGCGCCGATCGCGAAGATCGAGACCATCTGGATCATGTTCGAGATGGCGCCCGGGTTTTCGAACGGATGGGCCGAGTTGGCGTTGAAGAAGCCGCCACCATTCGTGCCGAGCATCTTGATGGCGAGCTGCGAGGCGACCGGGCCGAGCGCGATGGTCTGCTGTGCCCCTTCCAGTGTCGTCGCCGTCACATAGGGGCCGAAGGTCTGCGGTACGCCAAGCGCGACATAGACAAGCGTCAGCACGATGCAGATCGGCAGCAGTATGTAGAGCGTGGCGCGGGTCATATCGACCCAGAAATTGCCGAGCGTCTTGCCGGAGGCGCGCGAGAAGGCGCGGATCAGGGCAACGGCGATCGCCATGCCGGTGGCTGCAGAAACGAAGTTCTGCACCGAGAGCCCCGCCATCTGGGTCAGATAGGACATGGTGCTTTCACCGCCATAGTTCTGCCAGTTGGTATTGGCGACGAAGCTGATGGCGGTGTTGAACGACAGTTCCGGCCCGACCGCGGTCATGCCGGCGGGGTTGAGCGGCAGCATACCCTGCATGCGCTGCAGCCCATAAAGGAGCAACAGGCCGGCGAGGTTGAACGCGAGCATGGCGAAGGCGTAGCCCGTCCAGCGCTGCTCTTCGCGGTCGCTGGTGCCGGCCAAGGTGTAAAGCCCCCGTTCGATCGGAACGAGGATAGGAGAAAGGAATGTCCGTTCCCCGGCAAAGACGCGCGTCATATAGGCGCCGAGCGGTTTGACGAGGGCAAGGACGATCCCGCAGAAGAGCAGGATCTGTAGCCATCCGTTGAGGGTCATGGGAGGAAACTTTCAATATCCGGCGGCTTCATCAGAAGCGTTCTGGCCGAATGAGAGCATAGGTCAGGTAAATGGTGAGAAAGACTGTAACGGCACCGCTAAAGATATAGTCGAACAACATCGTGTGCTCTCCTCACAGCCTGTCGCAGGCTTGCGTGTAGGCAAAGCAGAGGGCGAAGAACACGACCGCTGTGCCGATAAGAATGACGTCGATCATCATTCGGACTCCTTTGGTTTGGACGGAGCAAGACAAGCCAAACGGCGCCGCCCGGAAGGGCGCCACCGAAAAGCTTTCTGGCGTGGAGAGCATCCTTCGATCTCTCTCGCCCCGATATGGGGTCAAACCGGATAGGCATTCGAGAGCAGCCGGGCGGCAAAAAAATAGGAATCCTATAGGAATTTTGGCGGGCGCCGTTCCAATACGAGCCCAGGGCTGCGGCCGATGAGCCGCACGATCGCGGCCTCTTCAGCGTCGACATGAGAGCAGGAACGTGCTGCTCGAAATATTTCAAGAAGGTGGCGATGCGCGGCGGCAGGACCTGATAGGCGGATAGAGAGGGTGGGCCAAAGGTCAGGTGGCGACCAGCGCGGCGAAGTAAGCTGAACGGGGCTCCCCGAAACCAACCATAAGGGCCTGCCCTTATGAGAGAGGTTCTATCTCACCGTCGAGACTCCGGGACAGATCGTGCATATCGTCGAATGCAACGACGTCCAGGGCCACAGAGCGCCCACGCACGTCGATCCTGCGCTTGCCCTTTGCCGATAGATCGAGACCTGCCCGCAGGGCTGCCCGTTCGGAGGCGACCAGATAGGCGTCGAGCTCCTTCGCCGCGCCTTCCAGTCTGCTTGCAATATTGACCGTATCACCTATCGCCGTAATGCCGATCGCCGATCCGTAGCCGATGGCTCCCACGACGGCGGGGCCGACATGAATGCCGATTGCCAATCTGAGTGGAGCCCTCAGTTCCTCGGCAAGCTCTTGATTGAGTTCACGGATGCCCTCGCCGATTGCAACGGCTGCGGCAAACGCGCCACGGCAGGGATCAAGCGCACTGGGCGTGACACCGAACAGCGCCATGACCCCGTCGCCGACGAACTTGTCCAGTTTGCCCCCTTCCGCCTCCACGGCACGCCCAACCACGGCAAAATAGCGGTTGAGCAGGAAGACGACATCAAAGGGCAGGCGCGCCTCGACGAGTTTGGTAAAGCCGCGGATATCGCAGAACATCACCACGACCTCCTGCTCCCTGCCCGGCGCGACACTCAGGCGAGGTACCGTTTCCGCCGCAGCAACCGCGGTCGATAGCAACGGTATAACCGTGAGATCGCATACGGCGCGCAGTTGGCAGGCCAGCCTGACATCCTTGCCGGCATTGATCCTGGCCAGCGTCTTCTGCTCGGTCTCCGTTGGCGGCGGCAGACGATCCAGGCCCTCGATGACGCGGACACGGCACGTCGAACAGCGCCCCTTGCCGCCACATGTGGAGTTATGGGGTATGCCGTGCCGGCGGCTCGCTTCGAGGACGCTGAAGCCGCGCGGCACCCGGACGGTGTGTCCCGCACCATAGCGGATTTCCACCATGTTGCGGCGCAGACGCAGATATCGAAGGAAACGGAAGACGAAAAGACCGCCGACCAATGTTGCCAGAAGCGAATAGACGATCGTGCGCACCATGCCGATCAGCGCGGTGCCGTCGCCCTCGGGAGGCATGGCCGTCACCGAGGCATCAAGGCCGCCTTTCGCAGCCAGTCTAGCGATCGTCTGGCCGGCATCGACAAATCCGAGCAATGCCAGGGAAGGAAACAACACCGCGGCGGCAAGGAAAACGGGCTGGTGCCGCGCAAACCAGGGCCGCTGCCGCAGCCAGAAATACAGCCCGATACAGCCATGCGCCCAGGCGAGAATGAGCACCAAGGACTGCTTTACGCCACCGAAGGGAGATACGACCCATAGATTGTAGACCACGCGGGCATACTGATCCCTGATGCCGGTGGTTTCATGGAACACCCTGGTGCCGAGGACATGATCGATCAGAAGGAACGGGAGTAACAACCCGAAGGCTATCTGGGCAAATTCGCCAATCGGCATGCGCCACGCGCGGCGCAAATAGATGGCCCGCAGCGCCAGCGCAAAATGAACGACGAAAGCACCATACAGGGCAAAGGTGCCCGGCGTGCTTCGCCAGATCGCGAGAAAAACACCTCGCCCGGCTTCCATGGCGCCGAGAGAAATAACCCCGAGCGCATGGTTCGCAAGATGCGTCGCAACGAACGAGAAGAGCACAAGCCCCGACACCAATCGAACCTGCCGCGTCGAAAAGGAAGGACTGATGATGTTCGGCCTCCTACGGTCGCGCTTCGCATCGCATGGCCCCATCTAGCGGGAACGGAATCGCGGTACGCCACCGGATAAACATGATTTGACCGTGCAGCGTCAATCCATGGCTGTTTCCAGGGCAATCGACCCACGAAGTCGTGAACCGTTCGGGATCGCCAATCCCGAACGGTTCCTCTCAGGTTTACTTCGTCGTGTAGCCACCGTTGACCAGGATGGTCTGTCCGGTCATCCACCAGCCGTCCGAAACAAGGAAGCGGATATAGGGAACGATGTCCTCGATATCGGTAAGGCCGGTCTTTGAGAAACCCGACAGCGCGGCCGCTGTCTTGTGATAGGCCACCGCATCGGCCCCTTCGGCGGGATAGAAGAAGGGCGTATCCATCGGGCCTGGGCCAATTGCCGTCACCGAGATGCCGCGCTCGCCGAACTCCTTGGATGCCGCGCGCGTAAAGTGCTCGACCGGCGCCTTGGTGCCGGCATAGCTGGAATAAAACGGCGTGTAGGCGCCGAGCAGCGATGTGACGAGCGTGCAGATCTTGCCGTTGTCGTTCAGCGCCTTGCCGGCCTCCTTGAGGAAGAAGAAGGCGGACTTCGTGTTGACGGCGCTCATCTCGTCATATTCGGCCTCGGAAATGTCGACGATCGGCTTCTTCAGCACCTTGCCGACGGTGTTGATGGCGATGTCCGGACGGCCGAGCGCGGTCACGACATCGGCAAACAGCTTTTCAACAGCACCGGCGGTCGTCAGATCGGCCTGGAAAGCGACCGCCTCGGCACCCGCCGCCTTGACCGCGGCAACCGTGGCGTCGGCATCCGCCTTCGTGGCGGCGCTGTTATAGTGGATGGCAACTGCCTTGGCGCCATGGGCGGCGAAGTCGCGGGCGATCAGGCCGCCGAGGTTTTTTGCACCGCCGGCGATGATGACGGTCTTACCCTTGATGGAATGGTCGGTCATGGTGTGGTTCTCCTTGAGCAATCCTTCGGCCGGGCATGGTGCCCGCCTGACGCCGGAGCAAACTTATCGGCTGGAATGTTGCAATAAAGCCGGACAGTCTGACATCATATGTCAGGATCAACGAACAATGGCGTGGACGCTTGGATCGCATCGACCTCTTTCGCATCTTCACCCGTGTCGTCGAAAGCGCGAGTTTCACCCGGGCGGCGGATACGCTCGGCCTTCCGCGCTCATCGGTCTCGGCGGCTATAGCGACCCTGGAGGGCAGGCTTGGCGCCCGCCTGCTGCACCGCACGACGCGGCGCGTTTCCCCCACACAGGATGGCATGGCCTTTTACCAGCGCTGCCTGCACCTCATCGCCGCCGTCGAGGAAGCGGAAGGACTGTTCGGCGACAACAACGCCGCACCCGCCGGTCGGCTGCGTATCGACGTACCGGGGCGGATCGGCCGGCTCATCATCGCGCCAGCGCTGCCGGATTTCCTCGACCGGTTCCCGGCAATCGACATCGATCTCGGCGTGACGGACCGGGCGATCAACCTGGTAGAGGACAGCGTCGATTGCGTGCTGCGCGTCGGCCCGTTGACCGATTCCGGGCTGATTGCCCGTTCGATCGGGCATCTGCCGCTGATCAATGTCGCCAGCACCGGCTACATTGCCCGGCACGGCGCGCCGCAAACACCCGACGATCTGGCCGCGCATTGGGCGGTCAACTACGCCTCGCCGTCCACCGGCCGGGTCGAGCCTTGGGAATGGCTGGAGGACGGCGTGCTGCGCACCCTGCCTATGCGTGGACGCGTCACCGCCAACAGCGCCGAAGCCTATATCGCCTGCTGCCTCGCCGGCCTCGGCCTGATCCAGATCCCTGCCTACGACGTTCGCCAGCATCTCGACGCGGGCGACCTCGTCGAGGTCATGCCGCAGCACCGCGCCGAACCGTTGCCTATGACGCTGCTTTACCCGCACCGCCAGCATCTTTCCCGCCGCCTGCAGGTCTTTGCCGATTGGCTGGAGCATGTGCTGAAACAAGCTGTACTGCCCCAACCATCAAGCGTCCCCTGACGACCGGCATGCGTCGCCGCCGAAACGAAATTGCCTTCGCTTCCCCCCGCTGTATCTCTATCGTCCCGAAAACCACCCATCGACTAAGGACTGATTCGAAAATGGACGTCGTCTTCTCTCCAGAGCTCTCGGTTTGCGGGATCGAGGAACTGCCGGGCCAGCAGGCCCGGAACGTGACCCACGTATTGTCGATTATCGACCCGGAATACCCGGAGCTGGACGTGTTCCAGACCTATGGCCAGCACCACCGAACCACGTTGCGCTTTCACGACATCATTGCCGCGGCGCCGGAACGGACCATGCCGCATCCCGACCATGTCGAAGCGATCCTGCAATTCGGCGCGGACTTTCACGGGCGAGAGGGAGCGAGCCATCTGCTCGTGCATTGCCATATGGGCATATCGCGCTCGACGGCCGCCATGCTGACGCTGATGGCACAGGCCAATCCGGACGAACCGGGCGAAGCCTTGTTCACCCGTCTTGTCGGCATGCGTCCGCAGGCCTGGCCGAACTCGCAGATGGTGAGCTTTGCCGACGAACAGCTCGGCCGAAAGGGTGACCTCACGGCAGCCCTCGGCCGCCATTATGGCCGCCAGATCAGGAACCGCCCGCAGTTCACCGAATGGATGACGACGTTGGGCCGCAAGGCCGAACTCGACATGGCAGTTTTCGACGCCGCTTAATTCTCGAACAGCACAAACGCGGCCCAGACCAGTAGATTCCGACCGCAAGGGATCCGCTGGTCTGGGCCGCGTTTGTGCAATCACATCCGATTGCCGGATGGCCTGCTGCGTGTCAGCCGGTTTCCTTTTCCGCGGCCTGCTGCCCCAACCAACACCAGACATCCCGCACGTCGCCATCCTTGAGCCGTTCCGCGTTGGAAAGCGCATACCAGGCACGACCCGAATCGACGGCCGCGGCAAAGGGCTGGGCCAGCGCGCCGGCAGCGATAGCACCCTCCGCCAGAAACAGGCTCGCCAGCGCGACACCCTGTCCCAACTCCGCGGCGGCAAGGGCAATGTCGCTGTCGCTGAAATTCGTTCCCTTCCAGGCCTTGCCGGCTTCGATGCCGACATGGGCCAGCCAGTCGGCCCAGCCGATCGGGCCCTCCTCATGGATCAAGGGCGCTTGCAGCAGGTCAGACGGCTGGTGCAGTGCCGCTGCAAGCGCCGGCTTGGCAACGGGCGACAGGCGGTCGCGGGCGATCTGAAGGCTTTCACAACCGGACGGCGGCTCGTGGGCGTGGATGAGGGCGATGTCCACTTCCATCGTCTCGAAATCGACAGTCACGCCGCTGGTATCCAGCCAGGGTTCGCAGGCCGGCACTGCCGCTCTCAGCGCCGGCAGACGCGGCAGGAGCCAGCGCCGGGCAAAATCCTGCGGCGCATAGACGACGACGCTGCCGGGCTTGCGATACGGCTCGAGGCGCCGGTAGCCCTCCTCCATCATGTCAAGGCAGCGCCGCACCGTGCGGTGATAGTCGCGCCCGGCATCCGTGAGGCGCACCTCCCGGCCGATGCGCAGGAACAGCGGCTGTCCGATCTGGCCTTCGAGCAGCCGCATCTGGTGGCTGATGGCCGATTGGGTGAGGCCCACTTCTTCTGCCGCTCGGCTGAAACTTTCAAGGCGGGCAGCAGCCTCGAACCCCTTCAGGAACTGGGTCGGCGGAATATGCCGGAACTTCACCATTCATGAATTCCATTCATTTCAAGCAGGAATGATTCTCGTTTGTACGCCGCATTCGTTCGGCGAATAATGAGCGCAGCAAATGAACAGGAGTCAAGAATGGATACGAGAGTATCACCGCAACCACAGGTGAAGCTGCGCCGGCCGGGTGAATTCGAACCGCATGCCAAGACCTGGATGGCCTGGCCGCACCGCAAGGATCTCTATGGCGAGCGCCTGCCGGCCATGCTGCGGGCCTATGCCGACGTCGCCCATGCCATCGCTGGTTTCGAGCCCGTCAGCATGGTGGCGCATCCAGCGCACGCCGCAGACGCCCGTGCCTATCTCGGCGATGGAATCGAGGTCGTCGCGATGCCGATCGACGATTGCTGGATTCGCGATTCCGGTCCGACCTTCATGAAGCGGGACGATGGCGGTCTTGCCGGCGTTTCCTGGCGCTTCAATGCCTGGGGCGGCAAACACACGCCTTTCAACGCCGACAATGCTTTGGCCGCCCGCGTACTGGCGCACGAAGGAGCGGAGATCGCGCAATCCTTCATTCATTGCGAAGGCGGTTCGCTGGCCTGTGATGGCGATGGCACGCTCATCGCCACGGAAACGAGCCTGCTTCATCCCAACCGCAATCCGGGCCTTTCGAAAGCCTGGGTGGAGCAGGAACTCCTGCGGATGCTCGGCCTTGAAAAGGTCGTCTGGCTGCCAGGTGATCCGCTGGACCTGGAGACGGACGGTCATGTCGACGGCATGTGCTGCTTCGTGCACCCGGGCGTCGTGATGTTCGAATACAACCCCGATCCGACCGATCTGCACGGGCGCATTCTCGCCGACAATCTCGCCGCCCTGCGCAGCCAGACGGATGCGCGCGGCCGCAGCTTCGAGGTGATCCCCATCCCGGAAGCCTATGACGTCGAGGCGACCAGCGAGATCTTTGCGCGCTCCTACATCAATTTTGCGCTGACCAATGGCGGCGTGGTGATGCCGACCTTCGGCTGCCCCTCCGGCGAGGAGGCCAAGGCAGCCGTTTCCGTCGCCTTCCCGGACCGCCGGATCGTCACCGTCGATGTCGGCGCCGTCGTGCCCGCCGGTGGCGCGATCCACTGCATCACGCAGGAACAGCCCCTGTGACCGGACAATACACTGCCCTGTCACGCCGTAACTTTGTTCTGGCAACCGCAGGACTGGCATTGATGCCAGCAGCGCGCAGCCGAGCCGAAGAGGAGAATATCGGGATGATAGCCGTTCCCGCCGAAGCCGAACCACACGAGAAAACATGGATGGCCTGGCCGTCGACACCAAGCCTCTACGGCGGCCCCGGCGCATATTTCGAAAGTGTTCAGGAAACGCTCGGCCGGCTTGCCGCGGCGATCGCGGAAAACGAGCCCGTTTCCATGGCCGCTTCGGCGGACCAGCATGGTTTGGCTGCCCGTCTCTGCGGGCCGAAGGTCCAGCTTGTCGATATCCCGACCGACGACATGTGGGCGCGCGACAGCGGCCCTGTCTTCGTCCGCAAGGCAGATGGCGGTGTCGCCGCCGTCGATTTCGGCTTCAACGGCTGGGGCAACAAGCAGGCTCATGCAAGCGACGGCAAGCTTGCCGCACGGATCGCGGCGCTGGCGGGCGTCGACCGTCACGATGCGGGCCTCTGTGGCGAAGGCGGCGGTATCGAATATGACGGCGACGGCACGCTTCTCCTCACCGAAAGCTGCTGGGTGAACGACAATCGCAATCCCGGCATGACGCGCACCGACATCGAGCAGCGCCTGAAGGCCGCCCTCGGTGTCGAAACCGTCATCTGGGTTCCAGGCGTGCGCGGACTCGATATCACGGACGGGCATATAGACGGTTCGCTACGCTTCGTGGCGCCGGGTCTCATCGTGGCCAGCAGCTATCCCGGCGACACGTCGGAATGGGCGCACGCCCATGACGAGGCGCTTGCCATCCTGGCGAAAGCGCATGACGCCCGCGGCCGGACCTTCGAGATCGCTTCCATTCCCTCGGCGACCGAGGGTCGTTCGACGAGCGAGGACTTTTTGAGCAGCTACGCGAACTATTATGTCGGCAACGGCGCGCTCTACACGCCGCAATTCGGCGACAGGAAAGCGGATGCGCTGGCGAAGGATGTTCTCGTCCGGCTGCATCCCGGCCGCCGCATCGTCCAGATCGACGCCGACCGCATCTACGAAAACGGCGGCGGCATCCACTGTGTCACGCAACAGCAACCCCGATGACCCGCCATCAGAAACGGAGAACGACGATGAAACGCTGGCTGGCACTTGCGACGGCATGCCTTTTCGCCACCTCGGTCGAGGCCGAAGAGAAGGTTCTCTACCTCTATTCCTGGGAGTCTTATTTCAGCGCCCAATCGATTGCCGAGTTCGAGAAGGAGACGGGCATCAAGGTTTCCTACGATCTGTTCGATTCCAACGACATCGTCGAGACCAAGATGCTGACCGGCAAATCCGGCTATGACCTCGTGACCGTCAACCTTTCCCCCCACCTGCTGCGCCAGCTTACGGTCGGGGTCTGGGCGCCGCTGGATCGCACCCGTCTTTCCAACCTCGGCAATCTCGATCCCGCCGTTCTGGCCCGCGGCGAAAGCGTCGATGCCGGCAATGCCCATAATGTGCCCTGGATGTGGGGCACGACCGGGGTCGGCTACAATGTCGAGAAGGTCGCGGCGATCATGCCCGACGCACCGGTCGATTCGCTCCGCATGGTCTTCGATCCGCAAATCGTCGAAAAATTCGCGTCCTGCGGCGTCGGCATGCTCGACGATGCCGAGCAGGTGCTGGGCCTGGCGCTCATCTATCTCGGGCTCAACCCGGACACCACCGACAAGGCCGAACTCGAAAAGGCAGTGGAAGTCGTCACCAAGGTCCGGCCCTATGTGCGCAAGTTTCATAGCTCCAGCTATGTCAACGATCTCGCCGACGGCAGCCTCTGCCTCGCCATCGGCTTTTCGGGCGACATGCTGATCGCCAGCAGCCGCGCCAAAGAAGCTGGCAAGCCATTCACCGTCACCTATCGTCTGTCTAAGGAGGGCAACCTGGTCTGGGCCGACGTGCTCGCCATACCGGCCGACGCATCCCACCCGCAAGCCGCACACGCCTTCATCGACTTCTTCATGCGCCCCGAGATTGCGGCCGCGGCCGCGACGGAGACCGGCTTCTCGACAGCGAACAAGGCAGCACTCCCCCTGCTCGACGAAAAGCTGCGGACAAATCCCAACCTCTATCCTTCCGATGAGGCGCAGAAGCGCCTGCATCTGCCGAAGGCGCTGAGCCAGAAAGCCCTGAAAATGTGGTCGCAAGCCTGGGATCGCGCGAAGGGATTGCGATAACCGTCAGGGGCGTCGCATTCGCTTCGCCTCACCTTCGAGCCAGCCGCGTAAAAAGCCGCCTTCTGTCTGACAATGTCGGGAGGCGGCTGTCGCAGTTTCTCAAAACCATCCCTATCTGAAGGATGCCCGGGCATGCGGGCACGATAGAACTGTGCAGAGATGCAGCGCGCCGCCTTGTGCCGGGTGACGCTGCGCTCGCAAATTGGATATGCTCCTTCAGAACAAGGATATTTTGCATGACTGAGAAATCCCCCGCCGATAACTTTCCGGCCGGATATGAACCGCCGAAAGTATGGACATGGGAAAAGGGCAATGGCGGCGCTTTCGCCAATATCAACCGCCCCATAGCCGGCCCGACCCATGACAAGGCCTTGCCGGTCGGGAAACATCCGCTGCAGCTCTATTCGCTTGCCACGCCGAACGGCGTGAAGGTGGGAATTTTGCTGGAGGAGCTTCTGGCGGCGGGCCACACGGGTGCCGAATACGACGCCTGGCCGATCCGCATCGGGGACGGCGACCAGTTCGGTTCCGGCTTCGTCGATGTCAACCCGAACTCCAAGATCCCGGCGCTGTTCGATCACGCCCCGAAGGGTGGCGGGGCACCGGTCCGCGTCTTCGAATCCGCCTCCATCTTGCTCTATCTTGCCGAAAAATTCGGCGCCTTCCTGCCGGACGACCTGCGCGCCCGGACCGAAACCTTCAACTGGCTGTTCTGGCAGATGGGCTCGGCACCCTTCCTCGGCGGCGGCTTCGGCCATTTCTACGCCTATGCGCCGATACACATCCAATACGCCATCGATCGCTACGCGATGGAGGTGAAGCGCCAGCTCGACGTGCTCGACAGGCATCTGGCCGAAAACCAGTTCATGGCGGGTACTGCCTATACCATCGCCGACATGGCGATCTGGCCCTGGTATGGTGGCCTTGCGCAACACAAGCAATATGGCGACGCCGGCACCTTCCTCGATGTCGACAGCTACAAGAACGTCCAGCGCTGGACGGCCGAAATCGCCGCCCGACCCGCCGTCAAGCGCGGCCGCATGGTCAACCGGCTGAACGGCGATCCATCCGAACAGTTGCACGAGCGGCACGATGCCTCCGACTTCGAGACGAAGACGCAGGACAAGATCGGCCAGGAAACAGCATAGGAGCATCCCATGGCAACCCTGCCCGACATGATCAAACACCGCAGCTTTCCATCCGGCATGCCGGGCACGGGCGTGCAGTTCACCATCCGCCGCGCCAATCCGCGCGGGGTGACGCCGATCAAGGCGCTGCCCCGCCGTGGCCGCCCCGGCACCGCGGAACACCGCATCGACGCCGCCTTCCTGCATGCGCTCTGGCACTATTTCGGCCCGGAACCCTTCGAGCGCGGCAACCTCGACGCCGCCCGCCTCAGCCTGCTTTTCGGACGCGAAGTCGTGGCGGTGGAGAAGGAGTTCGACCCGCTATCCTATGAGGCAATGCTGGTCATCGACGAGCGGGTCGCCCGCAAGAGCTTCCCTGAATCCTTCGAGGACGTGTTCGAAGTATAGGCCGGCGCCCTTCGATCCCAGCTTGTGAAATGGACGGTGCGCGGCCGATAGACGCGCACCGCCAAGCATCAAAGCAGGCCGGCGGCGGTCATCAGTTCCACGACCTTCTTGTTGTCGAGCGTTGAGGCCTCGACCTTCGGGGCATCGAGATCCTTGAGCGGAACGAGCTTGGGATTGGCATCCCCTGCAATCGCATATTCGAACGAGTCGCCATCGCGCAGGATGGACTGGCCGGACTTGCCGGTGATCCATTTCAGGAAGGCCTGCGCCTCCTTCTGGTGTTTGCTGGTCTTCAGGATGCCGCCACCGGAAATGCTGACGAAGGCGCCCGGATCCTGGTTCTTGAAATAGTGCAGCGCCACGTTGTTGCTGTTTTCGCCGGTCTTCGCCTGATCGCCGAACCAATAATAGTGATAGATTACCGCCCCTTCGATTTCACCGGCATTGACCGCCTTCATGGCAACGCTGTTGCCTCTGTAGGGCGTCGCATTCTCCTTCATCGCCGTGAGCCAGGCGGATGTCGCCTCCTCGCCCTTGAGCTGCAGGAGTGCGCCGACGATCGCCTGAAAATCCGCGCCGGCAGGTGACGCGCCCCAACGGCCCTTCCAGGCCCGATCGGCAAGGTCGAGCATCGACTTCGGCAGCGTCTCCTCACTGAGCTTCGTCTTGTCATAGGCAAAGACTGTCGATCGTGCGGCGATGCCGGTCCACATGCCATCTGCCGGGCGATACTCCGCCGGCACCTGATCGAGCGTTTCCTTGTCGACCGGTGCAAAGCGTCCTTCCGTATCGAGCAACGCCATCCCCGGCGAATTTTCCGTCAGGAACACGTCGGCAGGCGTCAGGTCGCCTTCCTGGAGGATCAGGTTGGCGAATTCCATGTCGCTGCCCTTGCGGACCACCACCTTGATGCCCGTCTCCTTCGTGAAGGCCTCAATCCAGGCCTTTCCGAGCCCTTCGTGCTGGGCATTGTAGATGACGAGTTCATCCACTTCCTGCGCGCGGACGCCTGACGCCAGCGACACCGCCGCAAAGAGCGATAGCGCTGCCGCTGTCATTCGGGTCGACATGTTCATGGTGTTCTCCTGCTCGAAATCCGGGTGCCGGCACAAAACTGGCCAACAAGACTCTACTTATAACGGGATTGCGACCGATTCCAGAAGCGATGTGCTGTTCGCTGGCTGCCTGTGACAAACCATTGCCTTTTACTCAGGAAATCCTTAGGGCAAGGTCGGATGGCCGCGGAATGCTGCAACGGCCTCCACTTGTTCGCGTGGCATGAAGGCATGGGCCGTGTTGCAGGATAGCACAGCGGAAGCATTCACCGACGCCTGGCCGGCGCGCCGGCGCATGGGTACGTCGCTCCCGCATGTGCCGGTGGTCGTGTTTGCCGCGCTGGTGGCGCTGTTCAGCCTCGTGCCACTCGGTTTCATCGGCTGGGTGACCTACGACGTAGGGTGGGAAACGGTAAAGACGCTGGTCTTCCGCCCGCGCGTCGGAGAGCTGATCCTCAGCACCCTCTATCTCGAAGTCCTGACCATTCCGCTGTCGATCGCGGTTGCCGTGGGGCTTGCCTGGCTGACCGAACGCACCGACATTCCGGGCGCGCGCCTCTGGGCGTGGCTGGCGATAACGCCACTCGCCGTGCCGGCCTTCGTGCACAGCTATGCCTGGGTCAGTCTCGTGCCGGGCATGCGGGGTCTCGCCGGTGGCGTGTTCGTCGCGATCCTCGCCTATTTTCCGTTTCTCTACCTGCCGGTGGCCGCGGCTCTCCGGCGGCTGGATCCCGCGGTGGAGGATGCCGCCGCCTCGCTTGGCCTTGCACCCGTCGCCGTGTTCTTCCGCGTGATCCTGCCACAGCTGCGCCTTGCCATCTGCGGCGGCTCGCTGTTGATCGGCCTGCATCTCCTGTCGGAATACGGCCTGTTCGCGATGATCCGCTTCGATACGCTGGCCACGGCCATCGTCGATCAGTTCCAGTCCTCCTACAACAGCCCGGCCGCCAGCATGATCGGCGGCGTGCTGATCGCCTGCTGCCTTTTCCTGCTTGGCCTCGAAGTGCTGCTGCGCGGCAACGAGCGCTACGCCCGTGTCGGTGCTGGCGCGGCGCGGCCGGCCACCCGGCAGCGGCTCGGGCGCCTCGCGCTGCCGATCCTGCTCCTGCCCGCAGCGCTCGCGGTCCTGACCCTCGGCGTGCCGCTGCTGACGCTCGGCCGATGGCTTTGGCTCGGCGGCGCCGCCATCTGGAACAACGAGGTCACGGGCGCGGTGGGACAAACCATGGTGCTGGCCCTGGCCGGCGGCATCCTCGCGACAATTGCCGCAGCACCCATGGCCTGGCTGTCCGTGCGCGCACCCGGCCGGCTGCAACGCTTTCTCGAGGCCTGCCATTACTACGTCGGCTCGCTGCCGGGCGTCGTGGTGGCACTTGCGCTGGTGTCGGTCACGGTGCGGTTCCTGCTGCCGCTCTACCAGACCTTCACCCTGCTGCTCGCCGGCTATGTCCTGCTCTTCCTGCCGCGCGCCATGGTGGGCCTGCGCGCCAGCATTGCGCAGGCGCCGGTGGAGCTGGAGCGCGCGGCCATGGCGCTCGGCCGCACGCCCGGTCAGGCGGTGCGCCAGATCACGCTCAGGCTCGCCGCGCCCGGGGCTGCAGCCAGCGTCGCCCTTGTCTCGCTCGGCATCACCAATGAGCTGACCGCCACGCTGATGCTGGCACCGACCGGCGTCGATACGCTCGCCACGCGTTTCTGGGCGCTCACCAGCGAGATCGACTATGTCGCCGCCGCACCCTATGCGGTGATGATGGTCGTGTTGTCGCTGCCGCTCACCCTTCTCCTCCATGCCCAATCGAAACGGACCGCCGGCCAATGACGCTGCTGCATCTCGAGACCATCAGCAAGCGGTACGGCCCGGTGGCGGCGCTGGACGATGTCAGCCTTTCGGTCGAACCCGGCAGCCGGACCGCCGTGGTCGGCCCCTCCGGCTCGGGCAAGTCGACGCTGCTGCGCATCATCGCCGGTTTCGAGTTTCCCGATGCCGGTACGGTGCGTTTCGATGGAAAGCGGCTCGCTGAAGGACCAGCGGGCGTGCCGGCACACAAGCGCGGCATCGGCATCGTGTCGCAGGACGGTGCGCTGTTTCCGCATCTGAGCGTCGCCGACAACGTCGCCTTCGGCTTCGAGCGTGGCGCGCCGGATCGGGCACGCCGCATCGCCGAACTGCTGGACATGGTCGAGCTTGACGACGCCATGGCGACGCGTCGACCGCACCAGCTATCCGGGGGGCAGCAACAGCGCGTGGCGCTGGCCCGGGCGCTCGGCCGACGGCCGCGCCTCATGCTGCTCGACGAGCCCTTCTCCGCCCTCGACACAGGTCTGCGCGAGACTATGCGCAAGGCGGTCGTGCGCGTTCTCCAGACGGCCGGCATCACCGCCATTCTCGTCACCCACGATCAGGGGGAAGCGCTCTCCTTCGCCGATCAGGTCGCCGTGCTGCGGGAGGGGCGTCTGGTCCAGGCCGGCTCGCCCCAGACGCTCTACCAGCATCCGCGCGACCGGGAAACCGCGCGGTTTCTCGGCGACGCCGTGCTGCTGCCGGCAACGGTCACCAACGGTTTCGCGGACTGTGCCCTGGGGCGCGTGGCGGTCGAAGGCGGCCATGCGGGCAAGGCGGAAATCATGCTGCGGCCGGAACAGATCAGTATCGTCGTTGACGGCACCGCACCACAGGACGGCGGACGCGTGGTCGATGTCCAGTTCGGCGGCGCCGTCTGCACCGTCGCCGTCGCCCTTCCCGATATCGCGTTGCCGCCAATCCTCATCAAGACGTCGAGCATAGCGCTGCCTGCGCTCGGCGCCCTCGTGCGCCTCGGCGTGACGGGCAAGGCCCACGTTTTCTCATAATCAGAATGGAGCGCAGGCTAAGCCGCAGGGCGGGTGATGAAACCGTTCAGCCTGAGGCACACCGGACGGTAATCCGGGCCAAGCACTGCCGTGCGCCTTTAAACGTTGATCCTAGGCAACACGAGTGCCGGCGACCGGCCCGCCGGCAATCGCCACCATGTTTCTACCCTTGCGCTTTGCCTCGTAGAGCGCGCTGTCGGCATCCCGCAGAAGTCCTTCGAGCGTCACCTCGGACGGCGCCGCGAAGGCTACACCCAGACTGACGGTCACGCAGCCTTCTTCGAGCCCACGATGGCGCATGGCCAGGTTTTCTATCGCGACCCGGATGCGCTCCGCCGTTGCAAGTGCCGTCAGGGGCTCCCGGATGGGCGAAAGCACGAGCATCTCCTCTCCGCCGAAGCGGAACACGAAGGATGCCTCATCCGCCGTGTCGCGGATGCACTGCGAGATGGTGCGAAGGCAGGCATCGCCTTCGATATGGCCGTGGACGTCGTTGAACCGCTTGAAATGATCGATGTCGAGCAGGATCGCGGCGACCCCGGATTGGTGATTGCCGCTCCACAGCCGCTCGCAAATCCGCGCAAGCGACCGCCGGTTCAGCAGTCCCGTCAGTTCATCGCGTTCGGAATTGTATTCGAGCTGCCCGTAGAGCAGGCTGGCCCGCAGTTGGTTGAGAAAATTCTGCCGGTCCGTCTGCTCCAGGAAATAGGCACTTACCGCGAGGAAGATCGAGAGCGTCACATAAAAGGTGACGATGCCGGAATAGGTGACGGCGTCGAAGGCGCCGGTCAGCTGCGTGGTGGTGAAATGCGAGGCGCACATCAACACAAGCCCTGCCAGCACGGCGGGAAACCGTGGCCGCAATGCGATGACGAAGAACAGGAAGGCGGCGGAATTGCCGTTCTGGTAGACGAAAAGGTAGGGGCTTGAGCTCTGCGTGGCGACGGCCATGGGCAGGGTGACGCCCAACACGGCGATAGCAATGGAGAGAATGTCGTACAGAAGCGCATCCGGCCAGCGACGAACAGCAAGGATGCATCCGATCACAAAGGGCGTGAATACCAGGAAGCGAACGATGACCAGCTGGGTGAAGACGTCCGCCATCATGGTGCGATCGCCGAAATAGACCAGGTCGTAGATAACCGTGCCGATCACACCCCAGATCGCGGCCAGCCGCACCCGTTCCGCCGCGTAGTCCTTGCGGAACGCGGCCTCGATATCCGGGGCGAAGCGCAGAAGGCGAAAGCCCCGCGCTATCTGGCGCTCCACCTGGTCCAGCGTCACGACGCCCATCCGAAATCCCCGCATGCAAGATTGCCTGACGTTAGGGCAGAAAGCTGAACAACGACCTAAAGCTGCCGCGCGTTGACCGGCACTCTGTGCCGTAGCGTGACATATTTCCGCATTGAAGCAAGCGCGGGCCGCGGAAGATTGTATGAAAACCCGGCACGGACTTCTTGGCAAAACCGACCAGAATTGCGCCGGGCCGCCAGCCAAACGACGCGCGGGGGGCGGCGTCGCCTAGCCGATGACTGCCCTCTCGTACCGGGACACACCGAGGCTATAGGGTAACGCGCGCTAACTCAGCCCCATCGCGTCTTTCAGACGATAATATGGGAAGACATAGCGTGCTGCCCTTGTCTTTATCGACCAGAGCGGCACGTCGTGGCGCTGGTCGTAGATGTTGACCGGAATACTGTCGAGATCACGTTTTCCCGCCACGAACTCTCCCATGACCCGTCCGAGATTCTGGGCCAGATTGACCCCGCGCGTCGAAAAGCCGCCGACAGAAAAGACGTTGCGGCCAAGCCGCAGGATATGCGGCAGATAGCTCTCCGTCACGGCGCAGTAGCCCTCCCAATAGCTTTCCAGTTCGATGTCCCTATCCGTCAGCCTGGGGAAGAGCAGCTTCATGCGCGCGCGGGCATGGTCCTGCCCATAAGCAATCTTGTTGCCGAAATCGAAGACGGCGCCACCCGAGATCAGGCGTCCGTCCGCATCGAGACGGCCGAAGCCGCCGGACTTGCGCAGGTCCGTAAAGCAAAGCTGGCTTTTCAGGATTTCGCCGCGCAACTCCTCGCGCAGCGGCTTCGTCGCGACATGATAGAGGTAAACGGGAATAACCGACTTTTGAATCGCCGGCAGGAAATCGCCCGTATAGGCATTGGTGGCGAAAACGGCAGATTTGGCGGAAACGCGATTTGCCCCACAGCGGACGACGACACCCTGCCCCGTCTCCTCAAAGCCATCGACCGGACTGTTCTCGAAGATACGCACGCCGCTCTGCTCCGCGGCACGCGCCAAACCCACGGCGAGGCTGTACGGATTGACGGTCCCGCCCTCGGCGTTGGACCAGCCGCCGAGATAGCCCCGTGCACCGAGAAGATCGGCGACATCAGCGGCGGAATGCCATTCCACCTTGGCGCCGAGCGCTTTCCACTCGTCATGGACCTTGCGCACCTTCAGCATCGAGGCATCGGAATGTGCCGGCTGCATCCAGCCGTTCTGCACTGCCGAGCATTTGATCTGGAACGCCTCTATCTGTCGGAAGACGGCATCCGCCCCGTGAAGCACCAGATCGGCGAGCGCGCGGCCTTTGCGAGGACCGATGGCGGCTTCGACGACGGAAGGCGTCATCCCACCCGGGAAATGGGGCACGTTGTAGCCGCCATTGCGACCGGCGGCCCCGTTTCCGACGCGCCCTGCCTCGACCACAACAACATTCAAACCATTTCGCGCCGCATGGATCGCCGCGTTGAGGCCGGAGTAACCGCCACCAACAATGACGAGGTCAGCAGTTTCCTCGCCGGCGAGGCGGGGATAGTCGCGAACGGTTTCCTGCAGGGTTTTCGTCCAGACGACGCCTTGCATGGTTGGATCGATCGGGCTTGCCATAGACATGATCAGGGACTTTCGATGAGGTGTTGAGAATGTGTTTGCGAAACGCGCCGACGCTCACAGGTCCGGGCTAGCGTGTGGTTCTTAGTCGCACACCGCCATTGACATGGGCTCATGGCAGTTGCGCCGGCAGGTCGCTGTCCGGAACCGTCTCCACCTTTCGCGCCTTGCGGTGGGAGATGAACAGGCCGGCAACGACGATAATCGCCGATCCGACGATCATGTTGGGACCCGGAACGTCGCCGAAGAACAAAAATCCGAACAACATTCCCCACAGCAGAAGGGTGTATTGGAACGGCGCCAGGATCGATACCGGCGCAAGCTTCAGCGAACGCGTGACGACGAGATGGGCAAATGCGCCGATCACGCCCAGAAGAAGCATGGATGCGCCTTCGGCCATGGTGAAGGATCGCCAGTCGAAAACAGAAGCAGCGCCGGCGAGAATGAAGGTCGCAAGCCCCTGGTAGATGCCAAGCGTGGCGTCGCCCGTCTGCGCAAGAGAACGATTGAGCACCAGTGTGAGTGCGTAGGCAAGTCCGCCGATGAGCGCAAACCAGGCCGGCGCCGAGAACGCCGATGTTGATGGATCGAGCGCGACCACGACGCCGATGAAGCCGAGCAGAACGGCACTCCAGCGTCGCCAGCCGGCCCGCTCGCCCAGCAGAAAATGCGACGCCACGGTCATGTAGATCGGCCCGGCCATATAGAACGTCATGACGTCGGCGAGGGGCAGATAGACGACGGCGGCGTAAAACAACGCCGTATCCAGCGTGATGAGAAGGGCGCGCAATATCTGCACGAGCGGTCGATGCACGTTGCGGAAGGGATGTTCGCCCTGCTGGCGGGCCAGCGGCACGAGAACGGCAAAGGCACCGATTGCACGGATGGTCAGCACCTGCCCGACGCCGAAGCTTGCGACCAGGAACTTGGCCACCACGTCATTCAGCGCGAAGAGGAAGTAGCCAATGATGACAAGGCCTATTCCTACGGTGAGGGCATGCCGGTTGTCGGGATGAATGAGATTTCGAAGCATGCCGGACGCCCGCAAGGAGGCCAAGAAAGGGAGCGCCCGCCGGGAAGTCCGGCGGGCGCCATTTTATCAGGCGCCGCAGCCGATGACAGCCGTTGCGGAGATTTCGACCTTGACGTTCGGGACCGGGAATTGGACGACGAGCGCTGCATTCGTCGGCAGGATCTCGCCGAAGATTTCCTTCAGCGTCGGGCCGATGGCGGCAAAGACTTCGGCGGAGGTGACATAGGTCGTGATCTGCACGACGTCCTTCAGCGAAGCACCGGCCTTTTCCAGCCAGGGCTCGATATTGCCGATGACCTGGCGAAGCTGTTCGACCGGGTCGGGGCTGCATTCACCCGTCTCGAAATTGATGCCGACGGTGCCCGACACATAGACAGTGTCGCCGACCTTCACGCAACGGGAATAGCCAAAGGCTTTCTCGAAGGAGGATCCGGAAGAGATGTTGATACGCTTCGTCATTGTCTCAGCCTTTCGTGTCTGAACGGAAAAAGGGATGGTTTGAGAAACACGTCACCAGGTGAAGCCGTTGGCGATCCAGCCGCCATCCACCGGCAGCACGGCGCCGTGAACCATCGCGGCTCCCGGCGAGGACAGGAACGCGGCGGCGGCGGCGATTTCTTCCGGCTCGGCGATACGGCCAAGCGGCGTGCGGTTGCGCACGCCCGTCATGTTGTAGAGGCCGTTGTCGATGAGGTTCTGCACCATCGGCGTACGTACGCCTGTGGGTGCCAGGGCGTTGACGCGAATGCCGAGCGGTCCCCACTCTGTCGCGAGCGACTGCATCATGTTGTGAACCGCGCCCTTCGAGGCGCAGTAGGCGGTGCGCTTCGGCGCACCGACGGAGCCGTAGACGGAGCCGATGAAAACGATGCTGCCGCCGCCATTCTCGCTCATGTGGCGCGCGGCGCTCTGGGCCGGCAGGAAGCTGCCAAGCACGTTCACGTTCATCATGCGCATGAATGCCTCGGGCGCCACATCGAGCGCAGGCTCGACCGTCACGATGCCGGCTGCGGTGACGAGGGTGTCGAGCCCGCCAAAGGTCTCAATCGTCAGGGCGACAGCGGCGTCAACCTCCGCCTGGTTGGTGACATCGCCTTCGATGGCCAGAACATCCGGGCCGAGCTTTTCCTTGGCTTCGGCCACGCCGGCACGGTCGAAAATGCAGACCTTGTCGCCCCTGGCAATGAAGTGTTCCGCCGTCGCAAAGCCAATGCCCTGCGCGCCGCCCGTAATGAGGCTTATCATGTCTATGTCCTTCCAGATTTATGTCAGTTCGGTTTACCGAGTGCGATGCTGCGGTCGCGGGCGGCGCGCGTGGCCTCGGCCACGAGCCGCCCGGTGCGATCATCGTTCATGAAGACGTCCAATGCGGCGGCGGTCGTGCCGCCGGGGCTCGTGACCTGCCGGCGCAGGGTCGCGGGATCGACATCCGCCTCCATGGCAAGCCGGCCGGCACCGCGTACGGTCTGTTTTGCAAGCAGGGCAGCGGTTGCTGCGGGAAGGCCGAGTGCCACGCCGGCTTCCGTCAAGGCTTCGATGAAGTGGAAGACATAGGCTGGACCGGAGCCGGAAATGGCCGTGACGGCGTCCATCTGCGCTTCGTCATCGATCCAGGCCACCACGCCCGAAGTGGCAAGCAGTGTGGAAACAAGGTGCTGAGCACCGTCCGAGACACCGTCACGCGCATAGAGAACCAGCATGCCGTCGCCGACCGCGGCCGGCGTGTTGGGCATGCAGCGTATGATTGCCGCCCCGGCGGGAAGGACGTCGGCCATAGAAGCAGTCGTGACGCCTGCCGCAACCGAAACAAAGGTCGCGCCGCGTTCGACGAAGCCGCCGCACCGTTGCAGAACCGGCTGGACAAGGTTCGGCTTGACGGCAACGAATACGAGAACGGGCGCAAGGCCCTCCGGCAGATCGGCAATATCGGAAACAGTATTTGCACCGGCCTTGGCTGCACGTTCGCGAAGCTCGTCCGTAGGCTCCACAACATGAACGATGAGTGAGGGATCCTCCCTCAACCATCCGCGCAGCATGGCAAAGCCCATGTTCCCACAGCCGATAAGAAGAAGCGTGTGCGACATGACGTTTCCTCTCAGACGCTCTTGATCAGCGCAGTGACGATGCCGAGGGTAAGATCCGGCGCTTCCAGTTGCGGAACGTGCCCGACATCGGCGAGCAGATGCAGCCCGACATGGCCGGGCGCCCGCAAGGCGTCTTTCCAATCGAGTACCCTGTCCTTGCGGCCCCAGACGATCCGCGCCGGGCATTCCAGTCGTTGCAGGGCGGCGGAAAGGTCGAAACCTTGCGTGCCGTCGGCAAACAGCGTTTCGCCCATATGAGTCTGCGCTGCGCGCAGACCGGCGTCCGTGCGCGCCGCAAAGGCAGCGTTGACGAAGGCCGGGTCAATGAGGCGTGGATCGTGAACCATCACCTTCAGCCAGCTCTCGAGGCTTTCCGGTCGGGAGGCCCGAGCGATTCCGCCGATGAAGTCGCCGTTGATCTTTGGCCCCAACCCGCCGGGTGCAAGGAGTGCCAGCGAGGCCACCCTGCGGGGGCGTGTATCCGCCAGCGCAAGCGCAAGCGCACCGCCGAGCGAGTGCCCGATCACATGCACGCCATCGAGATCGAGAGAGTCGAAAGCCTCGCGCACTTCACGCACGAGATTGGCAAAGGTGCCAACCTGACGTTTCGGCGAAGCGCCGTGATTGGGCAGGTCGAGCCGATAAACGGGGTGGCTCTTGGCAAGATGCCGGTCGAGCGGATACCAGGACAGGGAGTCGCTGGCAAAACCATGAATAAGGAAAACCGGCGCGCCACTGGTGGTGCCGCTGCGGTGAATCTTGAGTGGGCCACTCTCGTCGGCGGGCAGGCTGGCCGGCGAGATTGCCGTAACAACCGGCAAAGCGCGGGATGCCGCAGCTATATCGCGCAGCTTGATGCGGCCCGACGCGCTGCTCGATCTGACGGTCCGCAGGTCGACGCCCGCTTCCCGGGCAGCCAGGCGCGCAGCAGGGCTTGCCACGATCCGTGACGTCGCGGACACGATCTGCGTCATCTCTGCGATAGACGCGACCTGGACAGCCGGCAATGCGGGCGGATTGCCGGCATCGGCAGCCTGTGTTTCATCACCGTCATAGCTCACATCCGACAGGTCCTTGCCGATCAGGCATAGAACCGCTGCCGCCGGCACCTCGCTCTCCGCTTCGGCGAAGATCGCGCTGATGACACCATCGCAGGGCGCCTCGACGTCGACCGCGGCTTTTGCCGTCTCGATGGTCAGCAGAACGTCGCCCTCGGCTACGGTGTCACCCTTTGCCACGCGCCATTCGACGATCACCAACGTTTCCATATATTCGCCGGCGATGGCGCCTGCTGTTATCGGCGTTGCCATATTTCTCTCCCGGCCCTAAGCGAGCGCCTTTTTTGCCGCGGCGGCGATCTTCGCTGCATTTGGCAGAACGGCCATTTCCAACGGCTCGGAATAGGGGATCGCCATGTCAGGCATCGCCACGCGCACGACCGGCGCATCCAGATCGTCGAAGCAATACTCCATGATCGTCGCAGATAGCTCGGACGCGTAACCACAGAACGTCCAGCCCTCATTCACGACGACGGCGTGGTTGGTCTTGGCGATGGACTGGCGGATGGCGTCAAGGTCGAGCGGGCGAAGCGTGCGAAGATCGATCACCTCCGCCTCGATGCCGTCCTTGGCCAGCAGCTTAGCGGCATTCTCCGCTTCGATGACCATTTTCGACGAGGCGAAAATCGAGACGTGCTTACCCTCGACGACGGTCCGCGCCTTGCCGATCGGCACCAGCACGTCATCACCGTCCGGAACCTCGCCGCGCGTGTTGTAGAGCAACTTATGCTCCAGAAAGACCACGGGCTGGCGATCGCGGATTGCCGACTTAAGGAGACCCTTCGCGTCCGCTGGTGTTGCCGGCGCCACGACCTTGATGCCGGGAATATGGCAGACCATCGCGTCCAGGCTCTTGGCATGCTGGGCGCCCGTGCCGACGCCGCCGCCGCCCTGGGTGCGAAGCACGAAGGGAATATCCACCTGGCCTTCCCAGAGATAGGTGAAGACCGAGGCCTGGTTGACCAGCGCATCAAGCGACAGCGGCAGGAAGTCGGCATACATGATTTCGAGAACGGGGCGCGTGCCGGACATTGCCGCGGTGACAGCCATGGCCGTCATCGCCTGTTCCGAGATCGGCGTGTCACGCACCCGGGCATCGCCGAATTCATCACGCAAGCCCTTGGAAACCTTGAAGACGCCGCCATAGCGGCCGATGTCCTCGCCGAACAGGAACACGCTCGGATCGCGCTGCATTTCCTCCCTGAGGGCGGCGTTCAACGCTTCTGCATAACGCATCAAGGTCATTACTTGGACTCCGAGTAGGCGGCCGAGGGGGCATGAATTTCGAAGGTGGGAAACGGGTCGGCAAGCGCGACCTCGAAGGCGCTTGCGACCTCCGCACGGGCCGCAGCCTCGATCGCCGACACTGTTTCGGCGCCCACCAGGGCTGCGAGTTTTTCAGCCGAAAGCTTGATCGGATCGCGCTCGAGCCAGGGCGCCATTTCCTCTTCGGACTGATAGCCGCCCATATCGGACGTGGAGAAGCCCTTGACCCGATAGGTTTTCGCCTCGATCAGGCTCGGCCCCTCGCCACGGCGTGCGCGCTCGGCGGCGGCGGCCACGGAACGGTAGACCGCCTCGGCATCGTTGCCATCGACGATTTCACCAGGCATCGCATAACCGGCAGCGCGAATGCTGAGATCGGCCACCGGCGACTGCACGTCCTGGCGCACGGTGAGGCCATACTGATTGTTCTCGAGAACAAAGATCACCGGCAGCTTCCAGAGCCCCGCCATGTTCATGGCCTCGTGGCAGATACCCGTCTGGGCAGCGCCATCGCCGAAGACCACCATCGCAACGCGATCCTGCTTGAGGATCTGGATGGAAAGCGCCATGCCCGTCGCAGCCGGAATGCCGGCGCCGACAATGGCGTTGCCGCCCAGCATGCCGGTCGTCACGTCGCCAAGCAGCATGTGACCACCCCTACCCTTACAGTAGCCGGTCTCGCGGCCGAAGATCTCGGCAACGATGCCGCGCGCCGTCAGTCCCTTGCCGACATAGACATGGTGTCCGCGGTGGGTGGTGCAGACATAGTCGTCGGAACGCAACGCAACGCAGGCTGCGACACCGACGGCCTCCTGGCCATCGCAACGATGGATAGGCCCGCGCGTCTTGCCTTCCTTCGCGTAGGCGCCAAGCACCTCTTCCAATTCGCGCGTCACCACCATCTTGTGGTGGATTTCCTTCAGCTCGTCCGTGGATGGCGCGTTTCTCATCGTAATCCTCGTCTTCAGATTTGTTATAACACGTATCATATTCGAAAATTGGCGCAATTCGTTTTTTGTTAGCTGTGGAAAAAAACCTGCGCATAAACCCAGATAATCCCGCTAAATTACGCATAAACAGTGGCTTATTAAATTTCCTGCGCCATGCGCTAATCCATCTGGACAAAAGCAAAAGGCGTCATATTATATAACAAATAACTTTTGATGCACGGGCCGTCCGGTCATCGCCAATCAGCACAAAAAAGGGGAATTCATGTCTATCAAGCTGACACTTGCCGCCGCGCTCGCGGGTACCGTTCTTCTTTCCATCACCCCGGCCCACGCCGAATACGGTGAAACGCTCAAGAAGGTGAAGGAGCGCGGCGCGCTTTCCTGCACCGGTCACAACGGCTCCTACATGGGCCTTGCCGAGGTTGACGACAAAGGCAACTGGAGAGGCTTCGACATCGATCTCTGCCGTGCCGTAGCAACCGCCGTCTTCGGCGCCTGGGAAAACCACCTCGACGTCAAGCCCACGAGCTGGGCGCAGCGCTGGCCGTCGCTCCAGTCCGGCGAGCTGGATCTCGTCATCAAGTCCTCCGGCTGGACGTTCAGCCGCGACACCGAAATCCGCGCGCAATTCGCGCAGCCCTACATGATGGCCGCAATTCACTACATGGTGCGCAAGGAACTGAACATCACCTCTGCCAAGGATCTGGATGGCGGTACGCTTTGCCTGCCGACCGGCACGACGATGGAGCGCTACGCCGTCGAGCATGAGGCCGAAAACGGCTACAAGCTCGAGGTTGTGCCCTTCGAAAAGACGGAAGAAGCCAATGCTGCCTTCCTCTCGGGCCGTTGCGACGCCATGATGGAATGGGATCTGCAGCTCGGCGTCCTGCGCGCCACCGAGGCAAAAAATGCGGACGACTTCGTGATCCTTCCCGACGTCCTGTCTGCCGAGCCGGTGGGCATCGTCATGCGCCAGGGTGATGACAACTGGGTCGATATCGCCAACTGGGTGCAGACGGCATTGCTTCTGGCCGAACAGTCCGGCGTGACCAGCGCGAATGTGGACGAGATGAAGGCCAATCCCCCGACGCCTGCGGTCGGCAAGCTTCTGGGTGCGACGCCCGGCATGGGCACGCCGCTCGGCCTGACGGACGACTGGGCCTACAACGTCATCAAGACCGTCGGCAACTATTCGGAAATCTGGGACCACAACATCGGCAAGGATTCGCCCTACAAGGTCGAGCGTGGCGTCAATGCGCTCCTCAAGAATGGCGGCATCCTCTACCCGCTCGTTCTCGACTGATCCTCCTCCCAGGACGGCCGCCGGCGCTCGACGCGCCGGCGGCCACGATCAGAGCGGAGAGGTGTTCCGATGCAGATATTGAGAAACAGAAAAACGCGCAACGTCATCTATCAGGTTGCCTTTCTCGTCATTCTCGTCCTCGCCATCACCGGCGCCGTACATGAGGCGACGACCAAGATGGCCGCGCAAGGCATGACGGGCGGTTTCGACTTCCTGTACAAGTCGACCGGCTTCAGGATCGGCTTTTCGCTGATCCCGTTCGATCCGTTCAGCTCCTATGCGCGCATGATCTGGGTCGGCATCGTCAACACGATCTTCCTTGGCCTGCTCAGCATCGTCCTCGCCAACATCGTCGGCCTGGTCATCGCGATTTTCCGGATTTCATCGAACGGTGTCCTCAATGACATCGGAACGCTGTACATCGAAGCCTTCCGCAACGTACCGCTCATTCTCCAGGCCCTGTTCTGGTATGCCGCGCTCACGCATTTTCCGCCGCCCAAGCAGGCGTATGCGCTGTTCGATTCCATCTTTCTCTCTGCCCGTGGCGTGTTCATCCCGAGCCTGAACGTGGAAGGCAAATGGTTTGCGGCCGTAGCCCTGGTGCTGTTTGCCGGCCTTGCCGTTCTTGCCTGGTTCTCGATGACCCGCCGCTTCCGGCGCACTCGAAGCCGGGGTAAGGTTCAAGGCGTTATTGCCGGGACCACGCTCGCAGCCATGGCGGCCATCCTCGTCTATGCGCGCGAGCCGGGCTCCGCGCTCATTTCGGTCCCCTCGCTGCAAGGCCTCAATTTCCGCGGCGGCATCACCGTCCCGCCGGAAATGGCGGCTCTTGCCATCGCCACCGCCATCTATGGCGGCGCCTATATCGCCGAGGTCATCCGCGCCGGTTTCATCTCGGTCGGCAAGGGGCAGGTCGAGGCAGCACGTGCACTCGGCCTTTCGCCTTGGCACGTCTTTTCGCGCGTGCACCTTCCGCTCGCCATCCGCGCCGTTCTCCCCACGCTGATCAACCAATATGTCTGGCTGTTCAAGGCGACGACGCTCGGCATCGTCGTCGGTTTTGCGGACTTCTTCTCGGTCATTTCCGTTTCCATCAACCAGAGCGGCCAGACGCTGGAGCTGATCGCAATCCTGATGGCCGGCTTCCTCATCATGAACAACACGCTCTCCTTCGTGCTCAATCGCGTCAACAAGGCGATTGCCCTCAAGGGCACGCAGCTGAGAACCTGAAGAGAGCCCCATGGCAACCGTTTCCGCGACAACCACCCCTTCTCCGCTGAGCGCCTCCGGCTTTCGCCCCACAGGCTTGCTGGAAAAAATCCGCCGGCGTTATTTTCGAACACCCTTCAACGCCCTTATTTCGGTGTCGGGGATCATCGTCCTCGCCTATTTCGCCTTCCTGGCCGCCGATTGGGCCATTCTGAATGCCGTTTGGACGTCGCCTGACGGCACCTCGACCGTCTGTCGCGGCATTGAAGGCGCCTGCTGGGCGGTGATCCATCAGCGCTGGCGCATCATCATCTTCGGCCTGTTTACCTACGACGAACAATGGCGCTCGATGCTCGCCTGCATTGCCGTGGTGGTCACGATCGTCTTGTCCTGCGTGCCATGGTTCTGGAAACCGCTGAGGCTGGCAAGCCTCTGGTGCACCGGCTTTCTGGTCTTCTACATCCTCATGCGTGGGGGCATTTTCGGAATGCCGGTCGTCATGCCGGCGGACTGGGGTGGCCTGACGCTGACCGTCTTCCTGTATGCGGCCGGCGTCCTCATCGGCATGCCGATGGCGATCGCGCTGGCGCTCTTGCGGCGCTCGGAACTGCCCGTCGTTTCGAGGACCACGGGCGCATTTATCGACGGCGTGCGCTCCCTGCCCCTCATCACCATCCTCTTTACCGCGGCACTGATCCTCCCCTTCGTGTTGCCCGGCTGGCTGCAGGGTGACAAGATCTGGCGTGTCATCATCGGCTTTGCGCTTTTCTTCGCCGCGTATCAGGCCGAGATCATCCGCAGCGGCATTCAATCCGTTCCTGTCGGGCAGGAAGAGGCCGCGAAAGCGCTCGGGCTTGGCTATTGGCAGCGCACCGGCCGCATCATCCTGCCGCAGGCCTTCCGCAATGCCCTGCCGCCGACGATCAACCAGCTCGTGATCACCTTCAAGGAGACCTCGCTGATCGTGATCATCGGCTTCTTCGATATTCTTGCCTCCGGCCATGCGGCCTACGGCACGGGCGAATGGTCCTTCGCCTACTTCGAGGTCTATATTTTCGTCGGTCTCGTCTACTTCCTGTTCGTTTTCAGCCTCTCCCGCTATGGCGCCTATCTCGAACGGCGCATGCGTATCGGCCAGCATTGAAAGAGATTCGTGATGAGCGCAGCCGCAGTCCACATTTCCGGCATGAACAAGTTCTACGGCCGTTTCCAGGTCCTGCGGGATATCAACCTGGAGGTCCGCACGGGCGAGCGGATCGTCATCTGCGGCCCGTCGGGCTCGGGCAAGTCTACCCTGATCCGCTGCATCAATCGGCTAGAAGAACATCAGGATGGCCTGATCAACGTTCTCGGCACCGAGCTGAATGACGATATCGCCAAGATCGATCATATCCGCCGGGACGTCGGCATGGTGTTCCAGCATTTCAATCTGTTTCCGCACCTGACCGTGCTGGAGAACTGCACGCTCGCCCCTACCCTCGCCCGCAAGGTACCGATCGAGGAAGCCGAGGCGACTGCCATGACGTATCTGGAGCGCGTTCGCATTCCCGAGCAGGCTGAGAAATTCCCCGGCCAGCTCTCCGGCGGCCAGCAGCAGCGCGTCGCCATTGCACGCGCGCTGTGCATGAAGCCGAAGATCCTCCTCTTTGACGAACCCACCTCCGCCCTCGATCCGGAAATGATCAAGGAGGTGCTGGACGTCATGGTGGAGTTGGCGAACGACGGCATGACGATGGTATGCGTGACCCATGAAATGGGGTTTGCCCGCCAGGTCGCTGACCGTGTCATCTTCATGGACAAGGGCGAGATCGTTGAGGAAGGCCCTCCGGCGGACCTGTTCGACAATCCGAAGAGTGAGCGAACCCGCACATTCCTGAGCCAGGTCCTCAGTCACTGAGGCGGGGAGAGAGTTGTGCGGCTTGTCGCGCTCTTGTATGCAATGACAAGTAACAGAAATGCGATGAGCGGGACTGCCGCGTGGTCGGCAGGTTCACACAGTTTGGCGGCAGAATGAGCAAGAAGAAGCCTTTGGACGTTTCGCTGGCCGGCGTGGATCTGGCGCCGATCGGTCGTAGCGAGACCCTCGGTCAGCAAGTTCGCACCCAGCTTGGAAGCGCCATCATGGCTGGCCGTTTCAAGCCCGGTCAGAAATTGACGATCCGTGCGGTCGCAACCGCGCTCGACGTAAGCCTGACGCCCGCCCGGGAAGCACTTTACAACCTCGCCGCCGAGGGCATTCTCGAAATGCGGCCGAACGGCTCCGTCTATGTGCCGACGCTCACGACGGAGCGAATCGTCGAGCTGACAAAGATCCGCACGGCGCTCGAGGCCTTGGCCGCGCGCGAGGCGGCCATGCGTATCACCGACGAGGGCATCGCCAACATCACGCGCATCAACGAGATGATGGTGGAGGCGAACGAGCGGAAAGACTATGCCCAGGTCATGGAATTGAACTGGGAATTCCACTTCGCGATCTACCGTGCCAGTGGCATGAGCGAGCTGGTGCGAATGATCGAGAAGCGCTGGATGATGAACAGTTCCTATCTGAACGTCATCTATCCCAGCTTCGGCCAAATGGACCAGGGCATAAACAATCACCACACGATGGTCCGCGCCCTTCATTCGCGCGATCCAGAGCGTCTTGCGAGCGCCGTCGTCATCGACATCAATTTCGCAGCAGACACGCTGCTGGATATGATCACGGCGCAGCAGGGAGCAGAGCGCCGCCAAAAGGCTGGCCGATAAGACCGAAAAACAGGATGCCCAAGCCTCGGGGCGGCGCGGTACGTCCTGCACGCGCCGTATTGTGGGCGCTGTTTCGCTTTTTGCCATTTTCAGTCGCGAACCCGCGACACGCCTTTTCATCATAAGTCGACGATTTCCTGCATCTTTTCCTTGACGCGCAAGAGAGCGTCACGCAAAATGTTACAACAAATAACATGATGCCCTCTGGTGGAGAAAACGGATGGCTGGAACAGCAATCGTGACGGGCGCAACAGGCGGCATCGGCCAGGCCGTGACGCGACAGCTAACGGAAAAGGGCTTTCAGGTTCTTGCCCTTGGGACGCGCCGGGATGCCCTTGAACAACTCTCCGACGCATGTGGCTGCACGGGTATTGCGGTCGACATCTCCGATGCCGAGGCGGTCGACGCCGCACTGGTGGGCGTGAAGGCGGACGTTCTGATCCACGGCGCCGGCCTTCTCGGACCGAACCTGCCGATCCATCGGACACCGGCAGAGACGATCGCGCAACTGATCGCCGTCAATGTCACCGGCATGTTCAACATCTTGCGCGCCGTCGTTCCCGGGATGGTCGAGCGCCAGCGTGGCTCGGTCGTGCTGCTGGGCTCGATTTGCGGCAATGTAGCGGGCGCGGGACCCGGCGCCTACAGCGCCACCAAGGCCGCCATGCAGTCGGTTGCGGCAAATCTGCGCTTCGATCTTCAGGACACGCCTATCCGGGTCGGCGAAATCCGCCTTGGCCGTGTGCGAACCGGCATTCACGGCCAGCTCGAGATGGATACTGATTTTTACGATGGCTACGAATGCATCCTCCCGGACGACGTCGCCCAGACGATCCTCCACATGCTCGCCACCCCGCCGGCGACCGATATTTCCACCGTCGAGATGATGCCGACCCGACAGGTTGTCGGCGGAACGCGTTTCTCGAAGGGCTGATCCCCACACTCGAAATCCAACAAAAGGCATTCCCATGTGCAACGGCACTGTCCACCACGGCTCGATCGACTACAAGACCATTGCGCTTGAAGAGTGCTTGCCACTTGCCAACCGCCTTCAAAGCGAGGGAAAGGCGTGGCATTCGCACGTTCTGTCGCCCGGCTGCCGTTTCAACCCTTTCGAGGGCCGCTATGCTGCCGTCGTGGAAGACGATTCAACGCAGACGGCCTACATCGCCCCCTCGGACGGCTTTCCGGAGGTGGACAAGCAACTTGTGAAGATGCTGCATGGCGACGACATCCTGGATGCAGGCCACCCGGCAAGTGCCGAAGGCGCATTGCTAGACGGGTCGCCGCTGCTGCGCCGTCTCGTCGACATCGATGATGCGGGCAAGTCCTGGCACCATCACATGAATTTCCCGGATTGCGCGCTCAACCCGCATCGTGGCCGCTGGGCGATCACGATTGAAAGTGGCGATGACCAGTTTTCCGAAAGCTACGACGAAGAACCGCGCGATATCCTGCGCGCGATCGAGGTTCGCTACTTCCGCAATCTCGACGGTAAGCGGTAACGCCCCGGCGACGCTTCAAGGTCAGGCACGCCTGTCCTTGAAGCGGTTCCACGGATGAATGCGGTTGGCGACCTGCACGGCGAGGGGATGGAAGGCAATCGGCTTCATGGCCGTCACTGGCAGCGGCATGTCCGCATCGGTCCGGCGGCCGGCAGCCCAACGGCCGATATCCTGCCCCAGAGCCATGGAAAGCGCCACGCCCCGCCCGGAATAGAGGCCGCCGAAGACCAGGCCCGGTGCCAGCCGATAGAGGTGCGGCTTCAGATCCGGCACCACCGCAAAGGTACCATGCCAATATTCGGTAATGCGCGGTTCGCCGCCAAGGGCCTTGAAGGTGTTGGCGAGCATCTTCGCCACCTTGGCCCGCCCGCGGGCCGCCTCGTCATGCCAGAATGTATGCGTCGCACCACTGACAAGACGTCCGTCGCGGTCATAGTGGAAGTAGCGAAGGTCGTTGCGCATGTCGGAGACGGCTGGATTGCCGACGAGAATCTGTTCCCTCAGGTCCTCGGCGAGCGGCTCAGTTGCCGCTTGAAAGACCTTCATCGGAATGAGCGTGTGCTTCAAGCCCGGCCATAGGTCATCCGTCAATGCATTTGTGGCCAGCACAACCGCGCGCGCGGTCACACTGCCGCTGCCGGCATAAACTTTCCAGCCTGCCGCCACCCTCTCCAGACGGAGCGCCCGGGTGTTTTCGAAGAGCTTCACGCCCTCGCGCTCGACCGCACCAGCAAGCCCGACCGTCATCGCGAAGGGATTGATGTGCCCGGAATTGCGCACCATCCAGCCACCAAGATACGGGCTGCCCACCCTCTCCGTCACCTCGTCCCGGTCGAGCCAGGAGACGTGTGCGCCGAAGGCTCGCCATTCGTCATGGAACCGACGCGCACGAGCGAGTGTCGCCTTCGTGTGCGCCGGCTGGATCCAGCCCTCCTGGACTTGATGGGCATCGATGCCGAAGCGCTGCATCAGCCCGAAGGCGACATCGGCTGCGCCTGCGACAAGAGCGTTGAACCGCGCGCCATGCACCTTCCCAAAACTCGCTTCGAGCTCTGAGGGCGAGGCCTTGGAATGATGCGAAATGACGAGGCCGTTGTTGCGGCCCGACGCAGCTGACCCAATCTCGTTGCCCTCGAGAAGGACGACATTCGCCCCGCTGTCGCGCGCACCCAGCGCCGCGGCGAGACCGGTAAAACCACCGCCGACCACAAGCACGTCAGTCTCGAGATCATCGGTGAGGGCGGGAGATGCATTTCGGGTCGCTGTCGTCTTCCGCCATAGATGCGGGCTCTTCCAGTCGACATCAAACACGGACGGTGTCCTCGTTGGCCCCGCCGAGATAGAGTTCGCCCAGCGCTGAGTGCTCCGCCATTTCCTGTGCGGGTCCATGGAGCTTCACCTGCCCCATGTTGAACAGATAGCCATAGTCGCCGCATTCCAGCGCAAGCTGGACATTCTGCTCCACGAGCAGGATTGACATGCCGGTTTTCGACAGGTCGAGGATGATGCGGAAGATCTGGTGGACGATCTTCGGAGCAAGGCCGAGAGAGGGTTCGTCCAGCATGAGAAGCGTCGGTTCCGCCATCAGCGCACGACCGATCGCCAGCATCTGCTGCTGGCCGCCGGACATGCGGCTCGCCATGCCGTTGCGGCGCTCCTTGAGAACGGGAAAGAGATCAAACACCTCTGTCCGCAACGCCTCGAAACTCTTGCCGGCACGGCCGATATGGGCGGCGACGAGGTTTTCCTCGACCGTCAGGCGCTGGAAGATCTGCCGACCCTCCGGGCAGTGGGTAAGCCCCATGCGCACCACCTGCTCCGGTCGCGCGCCGGTGATATCGCGGCCCTCGAAGTGAATGGTGCCGGCCGTGGGACGAGCCACACCCGAGATGGAGTTGAGCAGCGTCGTCTTGCCCGCACCATTGGGTCCGAGGATAACGACGATCTCACGCGGGTCGACCTCGAGATCGACGCTTTCAAGAACGCCGACGCGCCCGTATCCCGAGCTGAGCCCGGCGATCTTGAGCAGCGGCTCTGATGTCATCGATGTCATTATCAGTCCCCAGATAGGCAAGTTGAACGTCGCTGCTCGCCTGAACTTCGGCGGGCGTTCCCTGGAAGAGGAGTTTGCCGTGATGCATCACGACAATCCTGTCGCAAAGCGTCATCACCAGATCCATGTCATGCTCAACGACGAGCATGATCCGATCAGGCGAGCGCAATTCGGCGAGCTTGGCCGTCAGATCGGCCGTTTCATGGTGGTTGAGACCCGCGGCAGGCTCGTCGAGCAGAAGAACGCGCGGGTTCATGGCGAGGGCGCGGGCGATTTCCAACATGCGTTGGCGGCCATAGGGAAGGCTGCCGGCTTCCATGTCGGCATACCCCTGGAGATCGAAGAAGCGCAGGATTTCCATACAGGATTCGCGACGTGATCCCGCGCGAGCGCGCCCATAGGGCGGCCAGAGAACCTCTTTCCACGTGTCGCGCACCTGCGCCGGATAGGAACAGACTTCCAGATTCTCCAGCACGGTCATCTGATCGAACAGGCGGATGTTCTGGTAGGTGCGCGCGATGCCGGAATTGGCGATCTGGTATTTCTTCATCCCGTCCAGACGCCGCCCGTCGAGGGAGATGGAGCCGGCAGAGATCGTGTAGGAGCCGGCAGTCATATTGATAAGCGTCGATTTGCCGGCACCGTTCGGGCCGATGACGCCGTGAATGAGGCCGGGCGCGAATTCGGTCGATACGTCGTTGATGGCGACGTTGGCCCCGTACTGCTTTCGCAGGTTGCTGAAGACGAGTGTCATTTTCCGAAAAGCCCCCGAATGAGTTTTTCCGGGCCGAAGCTGCGCGGCACGATGCCGGCCGGGCGCACAATGATGAGAACGACCATCAGGATGCCCAGGAAGAGGATGCGCCACTCGGCAAACTCCCTGAGCATTTCCGGCAACAGGATAAGAATGGCCGCACCCGCGACGATGCCCAGAATGTTGCCGATCCCGCCGATGACGATCATCAGGACGATGAGTACGGATTCCTGCAGCGTAAAACTTTCCGGGCTGACGAAACGCTGCGAGGCGGCAAAGATCGTCCCGGCAACGGCACCGATGGTGGCGGACGTTGCGAAGGCGGCCAGCTTGGCATTGGTCGTGTTGATGCCGATGCCGCGCGCAGCATCCTGGTCCTCGCGGATCGCCGCCCAGGCTTTGCCGAGGATGGAGCGCTCGAGCCGCCAGACCAGGATCCCGGTCAGGACGACGGTGACCAGCAGCAGCCAGTAGATTTCCACAGGCTTTGCGATCTCCACGCCGAGAATGGACGCCTTGTCGAGACGCGCAATACCCTTCGGGCCGCCGGTCAGCCAATCGACATTGTTGATGACGATGCGGATGATCTCACCAAAACCGAGGGTCACGATGGCAAGATAATCACCTCTCAGCTTCAGCACCGGGATACCGAGCAGAATGCCGGTGATCATGCCCATGAAGGCCGCGATGCCGACGATCAGGAGGAAAGGCAGATGCAGATCGAGCTGCGGGCTGGCGAGCAGCGCATAGGTGTAGGCTCCCACAGCATAGAACGCCACGAAACCAAGATCGAGAAGGCCGGTGTAGCCGATGACGATGTTGAGGCCGATCCCGAGCAGGATGTAGATCAGCAGACTGTTGACGACACGGATGTGGTAGTTCGACAAAACCGGGATCGCAACGACCAGGGCTGCAATGGCGGCGAGCACGAGAAACGCGACGAGACGCCCTGCCTTTGGCTTGGCCGGGGGAGAGGTATCTACGACAGACATCAGAACTCCCTCTTGTAGACCATGCTTTCCTCGGACACCGGCTCGCCAAGAATACCGGCGGGTCTCACGAGCAGCACGAGGATGAGGATGACGAATGAGAGCACGTCACGATACTCCGTGCCGAGCATGCCGTTGGTGAGGATCGGTAGCAGCGCCGTGCCTCCCACTTCGACGAAAGCCAGAATGTAGGCGCCCAGCATGGCGCCGGGAATGGAGCCTATCCCGCCGAGGATCGCTGCCGTGAAGGCCTTGAGGCCGATGACGGCCCCCATGGTCGGCGACATGATGCCGTAGTAGCTGGCATAGAGAATGCCCCCGGCGGCGCCGAGCAACGGGCCGGAGAAGAAGACTGCCGAAATTGCCAGATTGACGTTGATGCCGAGAAGCTGCGCCGTGGGGCGGCTTTCCGAAACGGCGCGCACGATGATGCCCATGCGGCTGCGGTTGACCAACATGTAGAGCGCGAACATCAGAACGAAGGCCGCAACGAGAATGCCGATCTGCACAGACGTCACGGAGCCACCGAAAAAATCGTAGCGCGTGGCCGGGAAGAAACTGGGGAAGGCGACGGGCTGCGGTCCTGCCAAAATCTGGAGGCCGGTGACCAGCGTGAGCGATACGCCGAGCGAGGACAGCATTGGCGCCAGGCGGGTGGAATTGCGCAGCGGCTTGTAGGCCAGCCGCTCGATGCCGACGCCAAAGAAACCAACAGCGACGACGGCGCCGAAGAAGGCAAGGGTGAAGGCGAATGCACCGGCCGCGCCGATCTCACCGACAAACAGGCTGAGTGCAAGAAATGCGGCGTAAGCGCCGAGCATGAACATCTCGCCGTGGGCGAAATTGATCATGCGCAGGACGCCGTAGACCATCGTATAGCCCAACGCGATCAGAGCGTAGATCGAGCCGATCGTCAGGGCGTTGACAGTCTGTTGAATAAGGGTTCCCAGCATGGAGGTCCGCCCGGAAGGTCCGCGGCCGAACGACGGCGGACATCAAGAATGAAATGCGCGGCAGCAGAAAGGAGCTACCGCGCGGCGGACGGACGGGCCGGCCGAGGCCGGCCCTGCCCGCTTACCTGGATCCGATCAGAACGAAATTCTTGCCTTCCACCTTATAGAGGTAGGACGGCGCGACCTTCAACTCGCCAACATCGTCGAACTCCAGTTCGCCAACAGCGGTCTTGACCTTTACGGCGTGCAACGCCTCATTCATCTCTTCGCGGGAGAGCCCCTTGGTCGTCTTCAGCACGGCCTCGACGATCTGCCCCTGGACATAACCATAGATCGAGTAGGGTCCGGCTTCCTCACCGAACTTCTCCTTGTAGAGCTTGGCGAACTCGGCAATCGCCGGCGAGCCATCCATCGGGGGAACCTGGATCGCGACCAGTGTACCCTGCACGTTCGCTTCGCCCGCCTGAGCGATGAAGTCCGGCGTATAGCCGCCGTCCGGGACCATGAGGGCCGCCGTCACGCCCTGCTCATGCATCTGCTTGGCAAAGAGGGCGATCTGCGGCATGACCGCTCCGACATAGATGACATCCGGCGACTTGGCCTTGATCTGGGCGAGAACCGAAGAGAAGTCCACGTCCGTCGGCGCAATGGCAAGCGTGTCGAGCAACTGCCCACCGCCCGCCGTGAAATTCTTGCCGAAGATTTCGGAAATGCCCTGGCCAAACACCTGCTTGTCATTGACGACGACTGCCGTCTTCGCCCCGAGTTTCTGCAGCGCGTATTCAGCCGGCAGCAGCGCGCCAGCGAGGTCGTTGGCCACGGGGCGCACCATGTATTTGTAGCCCTGCTGCGTCAAATCCGGGTTCGAGCCGAAGGACATGGTCGGCAAGGTGCAATCTTCGAAGATCGGCAGCGTCGACTGCGCTACACCGGAATTGAAGTTCACGAGGCCGATCACGACACTGTCGTCGTCGCAGAATTTCTGGGCAACCAGCGTGCCCTCGCGCGGGTCAGCTTTGTCGTCCTGCTGGTTGTAGGCAACGGTAACGCCATTGACGCCGCCGGCCGCATTCAGCTTGTCCCAATAGAGCTTGAAGCCGTTGTGCCAGGTGTTGCCGAAGTAGGCCTGCGGCCCGGACAGCGGCCCGGCAATGCCGATCGAAATTTCTTCTGCGAGGCTAGGCGTGGCGAGAAGCGAAACGCCGAGGCAAAGTGAAGCGACAAATTTCATAACAGTTCCCCTGTAAATGACACGATCCGGTTTTTGGCAGGCCGTTCCGGTCTCTTGCCACTGCCTGCATGGAAGCAGACATTCACAGTCGCGTCAAGAAAGTGTCGACACTATTGCGTTCAATTTATGCATTTAGCCTTCTTTGATGGAACGACGGCGCGGCCGCGCTGCCGAATCGGCCGATGTATAGACCTTGAGCAGCGCACTCTTCAGTGCCTCCTGTGTTGCAGAAACGGTCATTTCGATGTGATCACGCAGCAGCGCCGTACCGCGCTCTGCATCACGCCGGATGGCGGCAGCGACAATATCCGAATGAGAAACGATCTGTTTTCTGTCGTGCGTGTGCTCGATCTGGATGCGCCGGATGAAGCGGATGCGCGCATTGATCGCAGCAAGCTGATTGGCAAGCTCGGGATTGCCTGAAAGTTCCGCGATCAGCAGGTGAAACGTTTCGTCCTTCACCAGGATCTCGTCAGGCGGACTTTGTTCGTAACCGTCGACAACGCTGGCCCAATAGGCCGTGAGTCGGGCGATCTGCGCATCCTCGGCCCGCTCGCACATCAGCCGGAACGCGGCACATTCTATGATCGAGCGCAACTCGTACAGGTCGAGCAAGCCCTCCGTCGAAAGGCTGCGCACGAAAAAACCGCGGTTGGGCGTGAGGGAGACGAACCCCTCCGAGGCAAGCCGGTTCAATGCCTCGCGAATGGGCGTACGCGACACACCAAGGCTGCGCGACAACTGAACCTCGTTCAGGCGCTCATCCGGCTTCAACTTGAACTCTATCAGCAGCTTCCGGATCGTGTTGTAAGCGCGTTCGCTGCTGTCTGCCGAACGGCGGCTCTCCTGTTCGGCTTCAACGGGTACGTACTCCAGCGCATCCGTCTCTATTCTTTCGGTCATGGCGCCTCCGGCGTCTTGCTGCGTCGATTCAAAGTGTCTACAGTTTTGCGCAATATCTTGTTCCTAATTTCGCATCGATGGCAAGCCGCCGTCATTAATTTGGAGGCGAATGATGATTGTCGGCATTATCGGCGTAGGTCACCTTGCAGCCGCCGTCCTGTCTGGTCTCCTACGCGCGGGCGTCGACCCTGCGTCCATGCTGTTGTCTCCCCGCGGTCAAGCCCGCCAGCTGGCGCAGCGCTGGAACATCCCCCTCGCCCGCGACAACGAGGATCTCGTTTCACGCGCCGACATTGTGCTGCTTTCCGTGCGCCCTGTCGATGCGCCTGGCGCCGTTGCCGGTTTGCCGTGGCGTGCGGACCAAACGTTGCTTTCGTTTTGCGCCGGCGTGCCGCTCTCCAGCCTCGACGTCGGCCTTGCACACGCCGTGCGCGCGATGCCACTGACTGCGGCGGCGATCAACGCTAGCCCGACGGCCTGCTTTCCTGCCAATCTCGCGGCCTTCGATGTTCTTGAGAAGCTCGGCCCGATCATTACCCTTCGTGACGAACGAGAATTCGAAGTGGCATCCGTGAGCGCGGCAATCTATGGCTGGGCACAGGATTTGATCCGGCAATCTGCCGGATGGGCGACGTGCCAAGGCGGCGATGCCGACGCCATGCGCCGGCTGGCCGCCCTGACCTTTGTCGCCGCGGGGCGCCTGATCGCGGAAACCGATCGGCCGATGGATGTGCTGATCGGGGAATTGGTGACGCCAGGCGGCATCACGGAACTTGGCCTCGATGTTCTGGCCAGGGAGAGGCAGCCGCAGGCATGGCAAGCCGCCTGCGACGCCGTTCTTCATAGGCTATCGGAGCAAGCGTCCACTTAGGACGCGAGCGAACCGCGCTCAGTCCAGCGCGGCCCGAAATGCCTCATTGAGATCGTTCCACGGAATGAGAAGGTCCAGCCACGCGCCGATGCGCCCCGCGACAAGAATGGCCTCGTCAACAAGCGCTGCGACGGGCACGGCTTGTTCCGCCGCGTCACGCAGGCTGAAAAGGAGCGCCGGCGTTTCGTCCATGTGACAGAAATCTCGCAGCCGTGTCGCGGTTTTATCAAGCGCAATAGCCATGGTCTGCCGCAGGACAGCCTCGTCATACTGGCCTTGGCCGGCGCGGATCCACCAGAGCAGCTCATGCAGCACACGCGCCTCCGCCTCGGCCGCGAAAATCGGACCGGCAGGATGCATGATCGCACGCGAGGCTGTCAGGCGGGCAATGTCCGCGGGCATCGCCTGCCAGAGTACCTTCCGACGCGCGATCAAATCTGCAGGCAAGACAGATGATGTGTCGCCAGCCGCTACCGGCTCCGTGCCCTCTGCCAGCGCCAGAGTTCCCTCGATAATACGATGTCCCTGCTCGCGCTTGAGGGTTGTGGCCAGCTCGGCAATGCCCTCCACCGCGGCGTCCAGATGACCAAGGACGGTGATCTGCGCGTTCTCCGCCTGCAACGGCGCAAAGGTGATCTCGAGGAACTGGCGAACCGGCCAATAGATGAAGGCGCCCGCTTGCGCGTCGAGGACATGGGTTGCCCCTTCCACATCTTCGACGAAGGGCGCATGCCAATAAATGTGGCTCCCGGCAATCTTTGGCGTATGCAGCTGGAGACGCAAGGGCAGGCTGGCCAGCAGCGCACTGCGCGTGCGCAGGGCATCGCCGGTAAGGCGGATTGGCCAGCTACGGCCTTCGGCGGTGAAAACAAGTTGCATCCCTAATCCTTCATTTTCGAAGCGTGAGGCGCGGCAGCATGCTCACACGTAATAATCCAATACATTTCTGTCGACACTTTTGTGCCTAGCCAATCGCCACCGACAAATCCCGTCTAGTTTTCAGCCGAACAGGCTTCGAGTGCGACCAGCATCCCATCCAGATCCGAGCAAGGGATGCAGCCGATCGCTGCAATGTCGCTCGAAACATCGACAGGAAGGCCGGAGTTGGAATCTTTCGGCACCTCGTTCAGCCTCCCGCCGATGAGGACCGGAAGGTCAAGGCCGCGCTGCTGCATGGCGGCCTTGACCGCGCGCGAATAGGAAAGTGCCACGCCGTTGTAAGTGCTGACGGCGATCACGTCGGCACCGGTTTCCGCCGCTTTCGCAACGAGCGTTTCCGGGTCGACAGCGACGCCGGCATCGATGGTTTCGATGCCCAACCCTTCGAAAGCCTTCTCCACGAGATATTTGCCATGTTCGTGCACATCAGTCGTGCCGATACAGACGGAAAGCGGCTTTGACGGAGCGAACGAACGGTGCGACGCGACCCAGTCTTCCGCCTTGTGATTGAGTTCACGTGCCCATTCCGCATGGATCAACGGCGTTCGTCCTCGCCCCTCCAGCGCGCCCGGGCCAAACAGAGCCTCCATGCGCTTCGGCCCCATGCGGCGGATTGCCAGCATCAGTGCGGCCGGGTCGTTCACGGCCACGCCGCGCTCGGCGAGACCGTCCAGAACCGCGGTGGCGAAGCGTTTCCCGCCGTCCACCAGGACGTCGGCCATGGCCTCCACCTGCACCCAGTCGAAAACCGGGTCGTAGAACGGTGCCTGCAACGTGAGGCGATGGGCAAAGGTCTGCGCATCGATGATCTCATCGATGTCGGGAATGCGCTGGTTCTCCGTCACCGGAACCGGATTGATCGCGTGGCCCGCCGGCCAGCGTCCGAGCGCCAGAATATCGGCAAGAAGATAGCTTGCGAGACTGGCATAGTTGCCAGCCGGCGTTGACTGGTAGGCGACCGTGTTGCCAAAGATCATCGTGCCGGGCGTATCGTTGACCCGCACCAGCGCGGCATGGAAGGCGGTGCGCGACAGCGGATCGCTGAAGTGGTGCCCGTAACAATGGCCAAGCCGAGCACCGATAAGCCCTTCGACGATGTGCTTTTCAATGATCACCATGCCGAGCGCGCAGGCCATGTCCACGAACAGGCCAGCGAAGCCGTCGTCGAGATTGGAATGAACGAGGATTTCCGCATCCTGCGCTGCGATAAGGCCAAGCGCCGTGACGGTTGCTTCCGTGGTCGCCACGTCATCGTCCCAGTAGGGCAGCCGGAACGTGAAATATTGCCCCAGATTGCCGATGGCCGTGGCGCCGGCCACGATTGCGGCTCTGGTGTTTTCGAGCGCACCGGGAAGCCCCAGCATGAAATCGCCAAAGTGCGCCGCTGCGGGTGCGGCTTCGATGATACGCGCAAAATCCTCTGGGCCGGTTAGGACAATGCCGGTTCCGCGGGATGCCTGGGCACGCCAAGCCTCAGGATAGCCCATCGACCAATCCAGCGTTATGCCGAAACGATCGACCGTGATACCCGCATCGGCGCATGCACCATGGACCGCGCGGATGCCCTCGATCGTGCGGTTGACATCGCGAAAGCCGATATGGGCATGTTGCATGATGCGTTTGTTGGCGGCCGCCTGCCGCTTCCATTCCGCCTCGGATGCCACGCCCGCCTCACGCATGAAGCGGCTTGTTCCAAGCCGCCAGTCCCGGGCCATCGACCGCCCTTGGCTGAGCAGGTCGGCGCCCGCTGTGAGGCGAGGATCATGAAGACCGGATATGTCATCTCTTGTCATAGGCTGCCCGACATTCGAGAAAGATGTTTGGTGCGCAGATATGGGGCCGGACGCACCACACCATTGCCGGACAGTGAGCCCGTTACGACAGCGCGGCTTGACCTGCAGTGCCCTGGAAGGATCCTCCCGACCTGATTGCAGGTCAGATTAGCGCGCAAAAAGTGTCGACACAAGAGTAGACAGATAAAGATTATTCTTCTTATAGTGTGACTTCGGCATCGGAGAAGACAATGAACGAGTTCGACGTTGTGGTGATTGGATCGGGCTCAGCCGCGTGCGCCGCGGCCTTGCGGTCTGCGAAGGGTGGCCTGAAAGTCCTCGTCCTCGAGAAGTCGGCTCAGCTCGGCGGGACGTCCGCCATGTCCGGCGCGGGCATCTGGATTCCGGCGAACCATGTGGCAGCGGCCGCGGGCGTTGCAGACAGCCGGCAGGACGCGCTCGCCTATCTCCATGCCGTGCAGCCACCCGAGCTCAAGCAGCGCGATAGCAGACGCTGGGCCGCCTTCGTTGAAGCGGCCCCCGACATGCTGCAATTTCTCGCGGAGAACACGCCCCTGGAGTTCCAGCTCGTTGCCGAGCCGGACCCCTTCACGGAAGCGCCAGGCGGCAAGGTCTTTGGCCGTATGGTCACGCCTCGGGCGTTGAGCCGTCGTCTTCTCGGCCGTTTTACCAATCGGCTCCGCCGATCAACCCTCCCCCACAGCTTCACATATAAGGAGGCAGTCGACCTCGACATCTACCATCATCCGATAAAGGCGGGTTTCAAGGTCTGGCATAAACTCCTCCGCAGATGGCTGACCAATTCTGGAGGACAGGGAACCGCGCTGATGGTCGGGCTCATAAAGGGCTGCCTTGATGCGGGCGTCGAGTTTCGCCTGGAGGCGCGGGCGGTTCAACTCGTCCGCGACGCAGAGGGCCGGATCAACGGTGTGGACGTCGAACAAACCGGCCAGACGCAGCGCATCGAAGCCGCACGCGGTGTCGTCATAGCCAGCGGCGGGTTCGAGTGGAATCCGGAGATGGTCGCGCGCCATTTTCCAGGTCCGATCGATCGCATTGGCAGCCCGAGCAGCAACGAGGGTGACGGTCAGCAGCTGGCCGCACTGGCCGGCGCTGCGTTGTCGTGCATGGATCAGGCAAACATCTATCCTTGCCTTCCCACGCGCTATGAACGACGCCCGAGTGGCCTTCCGATGACATTCCAGGCCGAACCGCACTCCATCATGGTGAACCGTCACGGCAAGCGCTTCGTGAGCGAAAGCGACTTCAACATCGGCGAGGCGCTTGATGCGCGTGACGAGAACGGAGCGCCTGTCAACCTGCCTTGTTTCCTCGTCGGCGACCACCGCTTCCTGGGCGCGGCCCTCCCCTTCCGCTGGTACGCCTCGTACGATCCGGGCTGGGTCAAAAAGGCAGAAACGGTGCAGGAACTCGCACAGAAACTGGGACTTCCGGCGGAAGCGCTTGAGGAAACGATCACGCGTTGGAACGCCCATTGCAAGACAGGCCGCGATACGGACTTCCAGCGTGGCGAGAACAGTTGGGAAGCCTACAAGGCGCATGGCGAGGCAACGCGCCTCAAGCCAATCGACAAGCCGCCCTATATCGGCATGACGCTCAACCGATCAATCCTTGGCACAAAAGGCGGTGCGACGACCAACGAGCGAGGCCAGGTGCTCCGGGAAGACGGCTCGATCATTGCCGGCCTCTATGCCGCCGGCCTCGCAATGGCCAACCCGTTTGGCACACGCGCCATCGGAGCCGGCACGACGCTCGGCCCGAACATGACCTGGGGTTACATCGCTGCCGAGACAATTCTCCAACAAAACCGGTGAGCCTGCGGCACTGCTCGGAATCTCTGGCGCTGGTAAGCGGATGGGTCGTGATAAATACCTTCCCACTTCGCTAGACCGTCATAGCGCGCATTGCCGTTGAAACAATCGGTGCGCCGGCAACGGCCGCCGCTCCTGGCTTCAACGTCGTGCGCAACGTTGCATTCCTTCGAGGGCAAATCGCAAGGTACCGATCCAGCATGATCCGGCTCGACAGGCTCAGGGGCAGGCGGTGCACCTACACTTGACACTGCCACCGCGCTCATACTTTGCTCTCAAGCATATTCATCGCCGCTATAGTCAATTTCTGATTATGACTTTAACGAGCCCTCGCACTACTTTGGCAGCAATTGCGGGCGGTTTGCTCGAGGATATCGAGATAGCCTTCCACGGTCCAAGCTGATCGTCCAATGAACAGGCCGTCGATGAAGGGCTGACTGACAAGTTCGGCGCAGTTGCCGGAATTGACGCTCCCGCCATACAGGATCGGAACGGAACGTCCGAGGACCACGCGCGCGACCTCGGCAATTTTCTCGTGGCGGGCGTTGGCATAGTCCATGGTGGCCGGAATCCCGTTGATGCCGATGGCCCATACAGGTTCATACGCTATGAGGATCGGGGCCGTCTTCTCGTCATCGGAAAGAAGCGCCAGTGCCTTTTCGACCTGACGCCTGAGCACCGCATCCGCCTTTCCGGCTTCGCGTTCGGCAAGCGTTTCGCCAATGCAGATGAGCGGGATCAGCCCGTGACGCACCGCGGCAGCCGTCTTCTTGCCAACCGCTTCGTCCGTCTCGTTGAAGAATTCACGACGTTCGCTATGGCCGATTTCCACGAGATCAAGATTGCAGTCCTTGAGCATGGCGGGAGAAATCTCGCCTGTCCAGGCACCGCCGTCGTCCCAATGCATGGTCTGGGCGCCGACCTTGACGCTCGTGCCTTCAAGCCGGCTCTTCACCTCGCGAACCGCCGTGAAGGCGGGAATGATGAAGCGCTGCACATTGGGATGCCGACTGGCGTCCGCCGCCTTCAGACCGTCGGCGAAGGCAAGCGCCTCCGCAAGCGTCTTGTTCATCTTCCAGCTTGTGCCAACCCAGATCGTTTTCGTCATCCCTGCTCTCTCCCTTGAGGCACCATTACGTCGAACCTCTGTTGCCGTGATGACCGCGCTAGCCGCGGGCGCCGTTCATGCCGGTATCGATGTGCGGCTCCCAATAGGCGACCGACTCGCGGATCATCTCGACCACGCGGCCGTCGGTCGGCTCGCGCTCGCGGAACGACAGCTCCATGCAGATCTCGTTGTCCGTCCCGCCGGCCTCGCGAACGGTGCGGATGAGCTTCTCGGGCTGAATGCGTCCGTCCTTGTTGTGTTCTGCGGTAAAGGGCCAGTGGCCGCCCTTGTTCATGGAGGACTGCTTGACGTGGATGATGGGCGATTCCTGCGGGAAGGCCGCGGCCCAGGCATAGGGGTCCGTGTCGTCTGGATTGGCGGAGGTCACGTCACCATGGTCGATATCGACGATCATGCGGAAGGGAATGGCGAGACCGGCACCCGCCAGCCTCCGGTCCAAGGTCCGGCAAGCAGCGATCGTATGGCCGAACTCGCGACCAACCGACATCGGTTCCCAGAAGAGATACTTGAGGCCTGCTGCCTTGCCCTGTTCTGCGACGTCGCGCCAGCACTCGATCGCCGTCTCGATCAGTTCCTGCCGCCGGACCGGGTCGTTGTAGTCCTTCTGCGCGAAGACGGCGAACTGCGAGCCCATGCCATCGGCGCCGAGTTCACCGGCAATGTCGGCAAGCGTGCGGAACCAGTCGAGATAATAGGCGCGAACGTCCGGGTCGGAATGACCGAAATGGTTGAGCCGGCCGTAGGTGCTTGTCATCACCGAGGTGACGCGCACGCCGGTACGGTCGAGAGCGCGGCGAAAGGCTCGAACCCGCCGGGTAATGACGGAGGCCGGCCAGGATGGATTGACGAATTCCGGCGTAAGCTGCACGTAGCCGATGCGGATCTTCTCCGCGATCGTATCAACGAGATCGTCCACGTCGGCGAAGCGATTGACCAGCGGGTTGGTGTTGAGCGACAGCCTCAGCGCCATTTCGTTTCCTTCCAGGCTTCTTGAATGGGCTGCCCGCCGGGTGGCCGGCAGCCGGGTGTTTCATGTCACCGGTTACCGCGCGGCCAGAACCGATGCGATGGCGTCGGGCAAGTCGGCAAACGCGTCGATCAGCCGGTCGGCGCCGAGGCCGTCGAGCGGCGTCCTGGTGTAACCGTAGGTCAGCGCGATGACCGGAACTCCGGCCGCCTTGCCCGTTGCAATGTCCACCTCGGAATCACCCACGAAAATGATCGGCTCCCTGCCGCCGGCAGCCTTCGCCGTCTCCGTCAGGTGACGCGGATCGGGCTTGCCTACCTTGAACGTATCGGGGCCGGCGACGACGGCGAAGAAGTGCCCGAGATCGAGATCCCCGACGATGGCACGGGCGAACCGCTCCATCTTGTTGGTGCAGACCGCCATTTGCCACCCGTCCGCCGCAAGCTCTTGCAGTACGCGCGCGACATCGCGATAGGGGCGCGTCTCCAGTGAGACGCGGGCACCGTAGATTTCGGTAAAGCGCCGCACCGCATCCGCCCCGGCGCCATCTTCCCATTCGACGCCGCGTTCAGCGAGCGCCCCGCGCACGAGATTGGGTATGCCGTGACCAATCAGCCGCCGGGTGGTATCGACGCCGATCGGCGCAAGTCCCTTTTCCGACATCAGCGTATCAAGCGCGCCTGCCAGATCCGGCACGCTGTCAACCAGCGTTCCGTCCAGATCGAAGACGATCGTACCTCTGCTCACCGTGGTTTTTCCGTCCATTTCCACCTCCTATGCATGAATCGCGCACGCGTCGGCGGCGAGCGTAGCCTCATACAGCGCCTCCGACAGGGTGGGATGCGGAAAGATCATGTGGACAAGGTGTTGGCGCGTAGCGCCCAACGAAAGCGCAAGGGAAAAGACCGGCACGAGTTCGCTGACCGAAGGGCCTATCATGTGGGCGCCGAGCAGCCGGCCGCTTTCCTTTTCGAAAAGCACTTTCACCATGCCGTCCGTCTCTCCGAGGGTAACGGCCTTGCCGTTGCCGCGGAAACTGAACCGGCCGATATCGATTGCCTGCCCCTCCTTTTCCGCCGCCTCTTGCGTAAGCCCGATCGACGCGACCTGCGGACTGGCGAAGATGCAGGAGGGAACTGGCGCCATCACAGCGCGCGGCGCCTGTCCGGCAATGGCCTCGACGCAGCGGATGCCTTCATGTTCGGCCTTGTGGGCGAGCATCGGAGGGCCGGCCACATCGCCGATCGCGTAGATCCCCGGAACATTGGTCCGGCCGAATTCACCCGCCGCAATCGCACCGTTGCGCAGGGCCACGCCGAGTTTTTCCAGCCCGAGCCCGTCGACATTGGCAACGACACCGGCCGCCGAAAGCAGTTTTTCGGCAGTCAGCGCAAGGCATTCTCCACCGTCGTTCAGGCGGATCGCCACCCCCCCCGGCACAATCGAGACATCGGAAATCTCTGCGCCGGTGATCACCTCGACGCCGCGCTTGCGCAGGGCCTTGCCCATGTGGTCGGCGATCTCGCCATCCTCCTGCGGCAGGAGGCGCGGAAGGCGCTCGATGAGCGTCACCCTGCTGCCGAGCGTGTTGTAGAGGCTCGCGAACTCGACGCCGATCGCGCCGCCGCCGATGATGGCAATCGAGGCCGGGACAGCCGACGCCGTCATGGCATGGCGATAGGACCAGATATGGTTGCCGTCGGGTATGATGCCCGGCAAGCGGCGTTCGGACGCACCAGTCGCGATCACGATGTGCGAGGCTTGGTATTCACCGGGCGGCAAGGTGCCCTTCGGCGCATCGCCCGGCGTGGCCCCCGCGCGGATGAGGCCGGGCTCGAGAATTTCCGCCGCACCCCAGATGACGTCCACCTTGTTCTTGCGCAAGAGAAACTGCACGCCGGCATTGAGCTGCCCGGCCACGGTGCGGGACCGGGCGACCGCGGCCGCGATATTAATCGACGGCGACCGCGTTTCCACACCGAAGGTGGAGGCGTGGCGTGCCTGCTCGAAAAGCTCGGCGGAATGGAGCAGCGATTTGGTCGGAATGCAGCCCCAGTTCAGGCAGATGCCGCCCAGATGGCTCCGCTCGACGATGGCCGTGCGCAGACCGAGCTGGCCGGCGCGGATAGCCGCGACATAGCCGCCCGGCCCTGCGCCGATTACGATGACATCATAGGCCGACATGCGGTTTGCCTTTCATGGAGAGGTCCGGCGGACACGGCCACGCGCCGGAAAGACGCGTGGCGCGGCCGGGAGGCGAAGCGCTTAGCCAGCGCTTCGTATCGTTTGGGTGACCAGGCGACCGACGAGCGAGGCGGCTTCGAGCTGCGGCAGGTGCCCGACCTGGGGAAGGCGATGCAGCGCCACATGCGACGGCACGGCATCCGCGTGGTCGGCGAACACGATGCGATCCTCGCGACCGATGATAACTCGTGCCGGCCCACTGAAGCGATTGAGGGCATCGCGCACCGAAAACAGCTGCGTGCTGCCCGAGAAGACACCCGCGGCAAGGCGCGCCTGGTTTTCGACCATCGCGGTCCCTTCGCGGCCGGCCAGCGTGGCGCGGACCAGAACGCCCGGCAGGCTTGCCGGATCGTGGACCAGAAGATCGAGCCAGACCCGCAGTGGCGCCTCCGTGTTCGACTCCAGGAAGCCCCCGACATAGTCGCCGTTGATCCTGGGGCCGAGGCCGGCCGGCGCGATCAGCGTCAGCGACCGCACATCAATATCGCCCCCGCCGGCCAGAGCCGCCGCAACGGCCGCACCCAGTGAATGACCGACCAGATGAAGGCGTTCGACTTTCTCTGCCGCAAGTGCGGCGCGTACGATGGCGACGAGATCGTCGAAACTCTCCGCCGAGGCGTTCGCAGCACCGCCGTGCCCCGGAAGGTCAATGGCAAGGATCGGGTTTTCCACGCCGAGATGCGCGAGGAATGGCCGCCACGCGGAAAGCTCGCCGCCGAAGCCGTGCACGAAGAGCACCGGATCCCCGACACCGGGCTTCAACACCTTGAGCACCGTATGCCCGCTCGAGGGCGCCGGACGCGAGGCGGATCCGCCGAAGGCCACCACCGACGACGATGCGCCGGGCGTGTCGCGCCGATAGGCTTCCACATCGCGCTTGACGACGGCGCCACGCGGGCCCGAGCCCGTTATCCTGGCGATGTCGATGCCCGCGGAAACGGCAAGGCGACGGGCGAGCGGCGAAGAACTTCCGGTGCCGGTCTGAAGGAAGGCGGTCTCTTCCTGGCGTGCCGGCTCCTTCGGGAAGAGCGCGATAGTCTCCGTGGCGGTCTCCACGATCGACTGGGCGTCCTCGCCGGAAAAGCCAGCGGCTGGAGCAGCTTTCTGCTCCAGCGTCTCGCCCTCTTCCCCGACCATCATCAGGGGTTCGAGAACAATCGCCATCTCGCCGACCTGATAACGGACGTCAAGGATCGTACCGGTCTCGAACGCTTCGACTTCGAAGACCGCCTTTTCCGATTCCACCTCCGCGACGATGTCGCCCTTTTTGACCTTGTCACCCAGCTTTACGTGGATCGCCGTGATCTTGCCTTCGGTCAGGTCCTGACCGACCTGCGGCATTAAAATGGGACGTGCCATGACAGTACTCCTCTCAAGCCACGCGCCGGCGAAGCGATTCAACGGATTGGGCAACGAAATCTACGGTTTTCCGGGTGGCGGCCGCAAATTCCGCCGCCGTGGTCGCAAAGGCGCCGAAGCGCGCGAACTCCTCCGGCTTCATGCCGTTGAATTCATAGGCCTGGCGGAAGTACGGAATGCGCAGCAGCTTCTCGATCAATTCCGGAGATGCATCCGTGTCGATCGACGCAGCATCGAAATCCGGCAGCCGGTCCTCCGCCTGCATCAGCTGGGCAATGTAACCGGGCGGGCACGTATAGACAAAATCGCCACCGGCGATCATCGCGATGTGTCCGCTGGAGGCCTTGCCGCCTGGCCCCTCATCCTGGACGCGCATGGAGCACTGCAGCATCTTGCTCGGATGGTTGCGCTCCTTGCCATAGCGATAGGCCCGCTTGAGGACAGCCATCTCGCCGAGGAGAATTTCCTCCGGGGAAAGCGGAATGCCGCGTGCTTCAGCCTGTGTCTTCAGATCGCCGACATTCCCGAGCCGCGAAGACATGTGGGTAATGACGGAACGCCAGCGCGACAGATCGATGCCCGCCGCCCTCGCCCGCTCCAGGCCGCGCGAGACGGCATCCATGCAAGCGACATATTGCGACACGGTGAAAGAGGTTGTGTTGTTGGTCGAAATGCCACGGGCCGTCAGTTCCTCGATGACCTCGTAGCCTTCCTTCGAACCCGGGATCTTCACCATGACATTCGGCGCGATCTCGGCAAGCTGCAGGCCCTCTGCGAGCATGCGTGCCTTGTCCGTGACGAAACGCGGATCGACCTGGCCGGAGACGTAGCCGTATTTCCCGCCAGACGTTTCGAAGGCCTTTTGGATCATCGCCGCGCCGCGCCGTACCACGTCGAGATAGACCGCCCAGTAGATGTCCTCGACATCGTCGGCACTACGCTCCGCGGCAAGCTTGCGTATCTCGTCGGCCCAGAAGGCCGGGTCGGCCTGGATGGCCTGCAACGAAAGCGGCGGGTTGGTCGTGACCCCGCGAAAACCCATTTCACCGGCCGTTGCAACGTTTTCGGCATCGAACAGACGCGTCAGCTGCGCGTCCCATTCGGCCCGCTTTTCCGCGGGCGCGTCCTTGAGCACGGAGGCTTTCCAGCCATCGTATATCAGCGGCGAAGAATCCCACCAGATTTCACAATCCGGGTTGGTCGCCGCGAGCTTTTCCAGCACATGAAGAGACATTGTCGTGTTCCTGTCCTCTCGACGATTATTCGGCGGCCTGCGCCAGCGGCTTCGCATGAAGCGTGCGGCGGGCGGCAAGGACGATGTCGTCCACTTGCGGGACGCTCGCCTTTTCGAGTTCGAGGTTGAACGGGATCGGGATGTTGAGACCGGCAACGATCTCGATCGGAGCGTCGAGGTCGTAGAATGCCTCCTCCTGGATGATCGAGGCGATGTCGGACGCCACGCCGCCACGGCGCACGGCCTCCTGCACGATCACCGCACGGTTGGTCTTGGCAACCGAGCCGAGAATCATGTCCTTGTCGAGCGGCACGAGCGTGCGCGGATCGATGACTTCCGCATCGATGCCCTCGGCGGCAAGCTTCTCGGCGGCCTCCAGCGTGCGCGGGATCATGTTGGACCAGGCGATCAGCGTAACGTCCTTGCCGGGACGCTTGATGTCACCCTTGCCGAACTCGATGACATGCTCCCCATCAGGAACGAGCCCTTTCGTCATGTAGAGGTGCTTATGCTCCAGGAACATGACGGGATCCTGCTGGCGAAGCGCGTATTTCAGCAAGCCTTTCGCATCCGCGGGCGTCGACGGCATCACGACCTTCAGGCCGGGAATGTGGTAGAACAATGCCTCGAGGCTCTGGGAATGCTGCGCCGCCACGCCGCCGCCCGTTCCACCCTGTGTGCGCATGACGAAAGGCACCCTGCCGCTGCCGCCCGTCATCAACCGGAACTTCGCGGCCTGGTTGACGAGCATATCCATGCCGAGCATCGCAAAATCGACATAGAGGATTTCGACGATCGGCCGCGCACCCGCGATCGCTGCACCGACGCCCACACCGATCATACCGGCCTCGGCAATCGGCGTGTCACGCACGCGCTTTGCCCCGTATTTGGCAAGAAGCCCTTCGGTTACCTTGTAGGATCCGCCGCGTTCCGCAATACCCTCACCGATGATGAAAACGGTGCTGTCTCGTTCCATTTCCTCGTCGATGGCCTCGCGCAGCGCATCACGGTACATGATTTCTCTGGTCATGGTGTCTCTCTCCCGGCCACTCAGTAAGCTGCGACGAATTCGCTGAACTCAGCGAGCGTGATCTCACGGCTCGCCTTCGAGAATTCGACTGCGTCTTCGAATTCCTGCCTGATCTCGTTTTCGATCGCATCGATCTCCGCCTGCTCGATGCCGGCGATTTCCACGAGGGCGTTTCGGGCGCGGTCGACCGGGTCGCGCTCCTTGTAGTAGGCGAGCGTTTCGGCCGGCATGTACTTGCCCGGATCGTTCACGTGATGGCCCATGTGGCGATAGGTCTTCGCCTCGATCAGGATCGGCCCCTCGCCCCTGCGGCACTTCTCCACGGCTTGTTGCGTCATGTGATAGACGGCGAGCGGATCGTTGCCGTCGACCTGATGGCTTTCGACGCCGATGCTGAGGCCGCGCTTGTAAAGGTCGACTTCGCGTGTCGATTCCTCGATGCGGGTCGAAACCGCATACTGGTTGTTCTCGATGACAAGAACGAAAGCCAAATTCCAGATCGCAGCCAGATTGAGCGACTCGAGGAGGGTGCCATTGTTGGATGCGCCGTCCGTGGAGAAAGTGACGGTCACGGCGTCCGAACCCTTGATCTGGGCAGCAAGGGCTGCACCGACGCCAAGCGGCGTGCCGGCGCCGACAATACCGTTTGCACCAAGGTTCCCGGCATCAATATCGGCGATGTGCATCGACCCGCCATAACCACGGCAATAGCCCGTCTCCTTCTGGAGGAGTTCCGCCACCATGCGCTTCACATCAGCGCCCCAGGCGATGCAGTGGCCGTGGCCACGGTGCGTGGAGGCGATGAAGTCGCCCTCCTGCAAGGCGGCACAGACGCCCGTCGCGATACCTTCCTGCCCGAGATAGGGATGAAAGTATCCGCGGATCAGCCCCTGGCGATAAAGCTTGATGCCTTCGGACTCGAAGACGCGGATCTTGTAGGCCGTTCTGAAAAGTTTTTCCAGAAGCTCCCGTGAAGGCGCATTCGCCTTATGAGCCTGCGATGCCATGGATATTCACTCCCCGATATATCAATCGCTTACCGATGAAAGACTCTCTAACATCCGCAATTCTGCTTGTCGAGAAAATTTTCACCACAATAAAGCGCCGTGAATTTTCATTGCGAGATGAAGGGAAAGCTCCATTTTTCCGGCTTAATCGCTGATTATATAAGTAAATTTCCGTTGAAGTGACTTCCTCAAGCGCCGATACCATTCCTTCCCGTTGAGAGATCGACAAAAATTTCCGCAACATCTCGCCAAGAAAGTAAAATTTCTTTCAAAACAGAGAGCCGCCCAGTGTGTTTTCGAACACGGCATGCGGCCCTGTCGTCCAGGCGGCTTTTCGATCGCGGCGGCTGTGCAGCAAATGAGTGGAGTAAACTTTTCTTACTTCGCCAGAAGTGCTAACAACGAAACAGGGCTGCGTTGGTAGCCGCTTCCATAATGGATCTGAAAATGAGTGATGCCCGCCCGCTGAGCGACCTGAAACAAAGCGACCTTCTTGAACGGATTCAGGAGCGGTACGGCACGCTGCGCAAATCGGAGCGCATCGTCGCGGATTTCCTGCGCAACAGTGCGGGACGACGCCTCGATTCCTCCATCACAGAACTCGGCCGCACCCTGGGCGTCAGTGAGGCGACAATCAGCCGGGTGAGCCGCGCGCTCGGCTATGACGGTTATTCCGACATGAAGCTCTCGCTTGCCGAGGGTGCGCGCAGCCGTGCGAGTTTCGTGAACCTTCCCCTGGAAATCGAGGACAGCGACTCGTTGATCAGCACGAGCAGCAAGCTGGCCAACCTGCTGATTGCGGGCGTGGCCGGCACCCAGCGGATGCTCGACGCCCACCGCCTTGAACTCGCGGTGGAGGCGCTTCGCAAGGCACGCAAGATTGTCTTCGTCGGCGTCGGCGGTGCTGCCGCCATCTGCGACGAGGCAGCCCACATGTTCATCAAGGCAGGGTTCGAGGCAACCAGCCACCGCGACGGCTACACGCAGACGATCATCGCGGCAACCATGACGGAACAGGACGTCATGGTCGGGATCTCCCACACCGGAACAACCGAAACCGTCGCAGATGCCTTGCAGCTCGCGCGCGAGCGCAAGGCGACGACGATTGCGATCACCAGCAATACGACGTCCGACGTCGCCAAGGCCGCGGATGTCACGCTCACCACCTGGAGCGCAAGCCAGCAGCTCGTCCCGCTTCACGGCGATTTTCTCGAAGGCCGCCTGAGCCAGCTGTTCCTGATCGATCTTCTCTATGTCGGAACGATTTTCAGGGCCGGCGAAGGACCGGCGAAGGCCCTGCGGACAACCGGGGAAGCGCTGGAGAAACGCTATCGGCACAAAGGCGAAAACGCCGGCTGAAACGGTCAGCCGGCGCTTGCTGCTCAAAGGAACGGGACCCAAAATCGGGAACGGATGCGCCTCAAGCCGAGACGGGCGCCGCGATGACTTCGCGACACAGCGCGATATCGACCTTGCCCAGGTCGATATCGTTGACGATGCGATCAGCAAGCGAGAAGTCCTCACCGCCCGTATAGGACGATATGGTCACGATGCACCGCATGTGCGCCGCCTTCGCCGCCCTCAGCCCATTGTTGCTGTCCTCGATAACCACGCAGTTTTCCGGCGTGAGGCCGAGCGTCCCTGCCGCAAGGCTGTAGATGTCCGGCGCGGGCTTCTTCGCAGCAACGACATCGCCGGCAAAGACGGTGATCTTTTCCGATCGTCCGGCCCCGAGCATCACATCCACCACGGCCTGAACGGCCTTCTCGTTCGATGTCGAGCAGACCGCTAGCACAATGCCGCTCGCAATCGCCTCGTCGACGATGCGCGCAATTCCGGGACGCAGCGGCAGGCTGCCCTCCCGGATAAGCCGCATGAAGATCTCCGTCTTCAGCTTGTGGATCCGCGCGATCAGTTCGTCCCGGTCCGGGTGACCGTCGGGCCAGCCCGTCTCGTCGAAATGGCGGCGCATGCGCTCTTTTCCACCGGCGGTGAGCAGCAGTTCGCCATAGCGCTCGACCGTCCAGTGACAATCGATGCCGAGTTCGGCAAAGGCCTCGTTGAAGGAGACACGATGACCATCGCGTTCGGTGTCGACGAGCACGCCGTCACAATCGAATATCAAGGCCTGCATCATCCTCAAGCCCCCGCTGCATGCGCGGCCTTGCCGGCGGAACCGAAGATCCGGATCATGTCGATGACGTCCTTCTTCATCGCATCGTACTGGCCGACGATGAAGGGCAACGGCTCCTCCAGCTTCGGCTTTTCCGCCCGCACCGCCAGGAACCCCTCGATGAAACGATGCTTGTGCATCGTGGAAATATTGACCTTTGCGCAGCCCCCGGCAATGCAACGGTCGAACTGCTCCTGGCTCAGGCCCGTGCCGCCGTGCAACGCAATCGGCACGGTCATCGAGCCGGTAATGCGCTCCAGGAGGCCATAAGCGATTTTCGGCTGCCCTTTGTAGAAACCGTGTGCCGTGCCGATTGCCGGCGCGAAGACGGCAAGGTTCGGCATCTCCTTCACAAAGGCAAGGCACTCGTCGTAATTGGCCAGGATCGCCGAGTCTTCCGCCACGAACTTGTCATCCTCGACGCCGCCGATGGCGCCGATCTCCGCTTCGAGCCCGACGCCGGCCGCTTCCGTGATGCGGTAGATTTCCTCCGAACGCGCCTTGTTCTGCGAAAAGGGCAAAGAAGAGCCGTCGAACATCACGGAGGACCAGCCCGCATCGATACAGCGCCGGATCACATCGGCGTCGCTGCAATGATCGAGATGAAGCGCAACCGGCACATTGACGTCGTCTGCCAGCATGCGCACCCATGTGGCAATCGGCTTGTAGCCCCAGTGCTTGATCGTCTTGACAGACACCTGGACGATGATCGGCGCATCGAGTTCCGCCGCGCCTTCGACGATCGAGCGAACGCTGTTGTAGTCGATCATGTTGAACGCCGCGATCCCGTAGCGGGCCGCCTGGGCCCGCTTGAGCATCGGCCCCATTGTGACGAATGCCATAGTGTCCATCCCGTTCTGCTGGTTTCTGCCGCGCGCCACCACTGGAGCGCAAGGCCTCTTAGGTTCTCCTTTTCTTACCAGATTGGAAATTTTTGTAAATTATTTTTTCCAACAATAATTCACAAAACCCTTTTACAGCAGCATTTTAACTGAAGATCTCGCGGAAAATGTCGCTGGGCCGTGGAAAACACAAGGAGAAACAAGCGATCTATGAAAATATTTTCATTTCTTGAATCTGGAAACAGGAAACGGCCGGAGCAAGGCTCCGGCCGTCCCTTCATGCCTGTCGCTGCTCTTGTTACTGCCAGCTTTTGACGAGTTCGTCATAGTTGACGGTGAGCGGCTTTTCCTTCTCGTTCTCGATCTTGAGCTGCGGCGCGAGGTTGCCCTTTTCGACGGCATCCTTGTTCCAGTAGGCAAGGTCGTGCTCTTCGGCGAGCTTCGGGCCGATATCGCCCTGGACGCCGGCGCGCTCGAGGCGTTCCAGCACCTTTTCCTGCTCGGCGCACAGCGAGTCCATCGCTTCCTGCGCGCTCTTGGCACCCGACGACGCATCGCCGATCGCCTGCCACCACAGCTGCGCCAGCTTCGGATAGTCCGGGATGTTCGTACCGGTCGGCGACCACTGCACGCGGGCCGGCGAACGGTAGAACTCGATCAGGCCACCGAGCTTCGGTGCCCGCTCCGTGAACGACGGATGGGCAATCGACGATTCGCGGATGAGCGTCAGGCCGGTCTGGCTCTTCTTGACGTCAACCGTCTTGGACACCACGAACTGCGCATAGAGCCAGGCGGCCTTGGCGCGGTCGTCCGGGGTGGACTTCAGAAGCGTCCAGGAGCCCACGTCCTGATAGCCGAGCTTCATGCCGTCCTTCCAGTAGACGCCATGCGGGCTCGGTGCGAAACGCCACTTCGGCGTACCGTCCGCGTTGACGACCGGCAGACCTTCCTTCACGAAGTCGGCGGTGAACGCCGTATAGGTGAACATTTGCTGGGCGACCTCGCCCTGGGCCGGAACGGGACCCGCCTCGCCGAAGGTCATGCCCTGGGCGGATGCCGGAGCGTAAGCCTTCAGCCAGTCGAGATACTTCTGGATGGCATAGACCGAAGCCGGGCCGTTGGTGTCGCCGCCGCGCGCAACGCACGAGCCGACCGGACGCGACTTCTCGTCGACCTTGATGCCCCATTCGTCGACCGGCAGGCCGTTCGGCAGGCCCTTGTCGCCGTTGCCGGCCATCGACAGCCAGGCGTCGGTGAAGCGCCAGCCGAGCGACGGGTCCTTCTTGCCGTAGTCCATGTGGCCATAGACCTTCTTGCCGTCGATCTCGCGGCCGGTGAAGAACTCGGCAATATCCTCGTAAGCGGACCAGTTGACCGGAACGCCGAGGTCGTAGCCGTACTTCGCCTTGAAGTCCGCCTTGTTCTTCTCGTCGTTGAACCAGTCATAGCGGAACCAGTAGAGGTTCGCGAACTGCTGGTCGGGCAGCTGGTAGAGGTCGCCGTCTGGAGCGGTGGTGAACTTCAGGCCGATGAAGTCTTCCAGGTCGAGGCCCGGATTGGTGACGTCCTTGCCTTCGTTGGCCATCCACTTGGTGAGCGAACGGGCCTGCTGGTAGCGCCAGTGCGTGCCGATGAGGTCGGAGTCGTTGACATAGGCGTCATAGACGTTTTCGCCCGACTGCATCTGGGTCTGCAGCTTTTCGACGACATCGCCCTCGCCGATCAGGTCGTGGGTGATCTTGATGCCGGTGATCGCGGTGAAGGCCGGAGCCAGCACCTTCGATTCGTATTCATGCGTGGTGATCGTTTCGGAAACGACCTTGATTTCCATGCCGGCAAACGGCTTGGCGGCATCGACGAACCACTGCATTTCCGCTTCCTGGCCGGCGCGATCGAGCGACGACAGATCGCCGATCTCGGCATCCAGGAACTTCTTGGCAGCGTCCATGTCCGCGAATGCGGAGCCGGTAAACGCCAGCAGCATGACTGCCGTCGTCGTCAGAAGTTGCTTTCGCATAGTGATCCTCCCTTGGATTTTGCGATTGCGGTATTGCGATTGCATGCGTTGAAGGCCCCATACTCTCCCCGGGGCCTCCCTTCCCGATTGCCTAGACGAAGCGGAACACGCCGATGGCGTAGACCACGGACAAGGCAAGAGCCCACCACAGGTTGGCGCCGATCAGCCCCAACCATGCGAGATGAATGAACGCCGAGCCGAGCAGCGACACGAACAGCCGGTCGCCGCGTGTCGTCTCGAAGCGCAGGATGCCGACGCGCGGATTGCCGCCGGGGCTGGCATATTCCCAGACGCCCATCAGCGCGATCAGCGTGAAGATCGTCAGGAAGAACATCGCCGTCGGGAACGACCAGGCCATCCAGCCGCCGGTGATCAGCGGCGCGAAGAAGTCGCGCGCACCGTCCTTGACCGGAAGCCCCAGGAACAGCGCGCCGGCGATGACGACATAGACGACGAGCACGGCGACAAGCGCGACGGGCCAGCGATTGTTGCGATTGACGATGGCAGCCATCAGACCCTCCCCAGGGCAAAGCCCTTGGCGATGTAATTGCGGACGAAGTAGATCACCAGCGCGCCGGGAATGATGGTCAGCACGCCGGCAGCGGCCAGCACCCCCCAATCCATGCCCGAGGCAGAGACCGTGCGCGTCATCGTGGCGGCGATCGGCTTGGCATCCGTCGTCGTCAGCGTGCGGGCGATCAGGAGTTCGACCCAGGAGAACATGAAGCAGAAGAAGGCGGCGACACCGATGCCGGACGCAATCAGCGGCACGAAGATCTTGACGAAGAATTTGGGGAACGAGTAGCCGTCGATATAGGCGGTCTCGTCGATCTCCTTCGGCACGCCCGACATGAAGCCTTCGAGGATCCACACGGCAAGCGGCACGTTGAACAGGCAGTGGGCGATGGCGACCGCGATATGCGTGTCGATCAGGCCGAAGGCCGAATAGAGCTGGAAGAACGGCAGCGCGAAGACGGCCGGCGGCGCCATGCGGTTGGTGAGCAGCCAGAAGAACAGGTGCTTGTCGCCGAGGAACCGGTAGCGCGAGAAGGCATAGGCCGCCGGCAGCGCCAC
>NZ_JBQVPI010000005.1:0-2500 GCF_052438155.1 Shinella sp.
AGGGTCAGCGACTGGGGTGAAGTCGTAACAAGGTAGCCGTAGGGGAACCTGCGGCTGGATCACCTCCTTTCTAAGGAAGCTGTGGAATTGGTAAGACGACCGGCTCGTGTCTTCGGATACGCCCTGGTATGAACCTTCCCGTGCTTTTTAGAACATAGATCGCACCAGTCAGGTGACGATCGAAACGCAATACGCTGCGGAAATGCTTCGGCATTCGGACAGTATGGCGGTTTCCGCCGACCACGTTTCTCTTTCTTCAAAAGGATATACGAACCACGCCCGCGTCAGCGTGCTTGACCGTAATGGGCCCGTAGCTCAGGTGGTTAGAGCGCACGCCTGATAAGCGTGAGGTCGGCAGTTCGAGTCTGCCCGGGCCCACCATCCCAACGATTGAGTGGCTAACCGGTCAGGTATCGAAACCTGAATGGGGCTGTAGCTCAGCTGGGAGAGCACCTGCTTTGCAAGCAGGGGGTCAGCGGTTCGATCCCGCTCAGCTCCACCAAAGGTTTTGGTGTCGAAGTTGACGGATATATATCCTTTGAAGAAATAAAAGTTTGCGTCGGCCGAATGGCCTGATGCCTGTTCTGCATACATTGTGAAGAGAAGATTGATCTGGAGGCTTCCAGGTGTTTTGGGTTTTTGACCCAAGGCGTCCGAAACCTTTCCCGGTGAACCTTTTGATGGCCTAGCCGGCCGGAAATTGGTGAGGGATTGGAGGAGGAAGGAAGCTTGTCGCTCTAGATCGTTCGTTGTTCGATGTCCTTCGGGTCATTGTCTGACGAGTGATCAGATTACCGTCGTCTAACCGCGCGGTACCGGATTTGATCTCGAGAAGCTGGTCTTAATGACAGGCTGCAAGCGAGCTGCTCGGCGTAGCTCCAATAAAGCAGACCTGTTGAACACGTCGATGGCATCATTGAGTGGGTTGGGTTGTAAAAGGTAGCCTTGCCCGCTGATCATTCCTTTGGAATGGCGGCTAGATGATGAGCATAGACAATGAGAACGATTAAGTGTCGTAAGGGCAATTGGTGGATGCCTTGGCATGCACAGGCGATGAAGGACGTGATACGCTGCGATAAGCTGTGGGGAGCTGCGAATAAGCTTTGATCCATGGATTTCCGAATGGGGGAACCCACCTTAAATACCTAGAAAGTTTAAGTTGTTCGCAAGAACGGCTTAGGTTTCTAGGTATTGAAATAAGGTATCTTACCTTGAATACATAGGGGTAAGAAGCGAACGCAGGGAACTGAAACATCTAAGTACCTGCAGGAAAGGACATCAACCGAGACTCCGTAAGTAGTGGCGAGCGAACGCGGACCAGGCCAGTGGCAATGCTGAATAAAGTGGAACGGAATGGAAAGTCCGGCCTCAGCGGGTGATAGCCCCGTACACGTAGAACAAGCATTGTCCTTGAGTAAGGCGGGACACGTGAAATCCTGTCTGAACATGGGGAGACCACTCTCCAAGCCTAAGTACTCGTGCATGACCGATAGCGAACAAGTACCGTGAGGGAAAGGTGAAAAGCACCCCGACAAGGGGAGTGAAATAGATCCTGAAACCGGTTGCCTACAAGCAGTCGGAGGGCGCAAGCCTGACGGCGTACCTTTTGTATAATGGGTCAACGACTTAGTGTAACTAGCAAGCTTAAGCCGATAGGTGTAGGCGCAGCGAAAGCGAGTCTGAATAGGGCGTTTTAGTTAGTTGCATTAGACCCGAAACCGAGTGATCTAGCCATGAGCAGGTTGAAGGTTGGGTAACACCAACTGGAGGACCGAACCCGCATCTGTTGCAATAGATTGGGATGACTTGTGGTTAGGGGTGAAAGGCCAATCAAACTCGGAAATAGCTGGTTCTCCGCGAAATCTATTTAGGTAGAGCGTCGACCGAATACCCTCGGGGGTAGAGCACTGGATGGGCTATGGGGACTCACCGTCTTACTGATCCTAACCAAACTCCGAATACCGAGGAGTACTAGTCGGCAGACACACGGCGGGTGCTAACGTCCGTCGTGAAGAGGGCAACAACCCTGACCTCCAGCTAAGGTCCCCAAGTCATGGCTAAGTGGGAAAGGATGTGAGGATCCCAAAACAACCAGGATGTTGGCTTAGAAGCAGCCATCATTTAAAGAAAGCGTAACAGCTCACTGGTCTAATTAAGGGTCCTTGCGCCGAAAATGTAACGGGGCTAAAGCCATGCACCGAAGCTGAGGATACGTCGCAAGACGTGTGGTAGCGGAGCGTTCCGTAAGCCTGTGAAGGGATACCTGTGAGGGGTCCTGGAGGTATCGGAAGTGCGAATGTTGACATGAGTAACGATAAAGGGAGTGAGAGACTCCCTCGCCGAAAGACCAAGGGTTCCTGCTTAAAGTTAATCTGAGCAGGGTTAGCCGGCCCCTAAGACGAGGCGGACACGCGTAGTCGATGGGAACCACGTTAATATTCGTGGGCCTGGTGGTAGTGACGGATTGCGTAACTCGTACAGTCTTATTGGATTGACTGTG